>CANQAB010000009.1 GCA_947589445.1 uncultured Clostridia bacterium
GGGGTGGAAGATGGGACTCGAACCCACGGTCTCCAGTGCCACAAACTGGCGCGTTAACCAACTACGCTACATCCACCGTTTGCATTATTATTTAACAACAATGCAATTTATATTTTATACTATTTTATATAATTTTGTCAAGTAAATTTTTAACTTTTTTGGTAAATGCAAATTAAAATAAATTTTTGATTAATTAATTCATTATTTATATATAAATTTATCAATCTTCTTTTGCTAATACAATCGTTCTAGCTTTACTGTCGTCTGTACACGTAGATAAGGATATTTCTCTTTTACCTTGTGTATTTCTTGTTATATATGCTCCATCACTACCAGATGCCCTATACATATTGTATATTGTATATTTTACCTTTCTTCCTTGCATGTCTGTAATATATATTGTATCACCGTTACTAAGTTTTTTTACATTTGAAAACATCGTTCCATTTCTATAATTATGTCCAATAATAACTGAATTTCCTACTTCATTTAATCCGTTAGATGTATATAACAAAACAACTGATGTTTTTAATGCTTGAGGTGTATTTTTATTTAATATTGGATATTTAAGGTTAATTGCTGGAATTTGTATTGTTCCTACTACTGGAAAACCTTTATAAGTTGTAGCTTGTGAAGTATTAGAATTATTACTAAATGTATCATCTACACCGCTTATACTTGATTTATCACCATTATTTTGATCTGAATTTTCATTATTATCTACTGATCCAACAACATTTTCAAATTGTGTTGCAGCCTCTAAAGCTCCTGTTTCAGTATAATACGCATTATACATTCTATATCCAATAATTCCAATAATTCCAATAATTGCTATAACCGCTATAACTAATATAACTGTAAGAAGGTTTCCATATTTACTATTATTAAACATATCTTTTCCTCCTTTGTACTTATTTATACCATTTTTATTATATCATATTTTTGTAATTTAGAAAAGCGATATTTAAAAATTACCTAAGATATGTGACTAAAATTTTATATATCAATACTTAGTTTTTTTCCTCCTAATAGGTGAAAATGTAAATGCATTACTTCTTGTCCCCCATCTTCTCCACAGTTATTTATAATTCTATATCCATTATCTAGCTTTTGTTCCTTTGCAATTTTGGCTATAACTGTAAATATTTTTCCAATTAAAGATTCATCATTTTCTTTTATTTCCATGGCTGATGAAATATGTTTTTTTGGAATAATTAGAATGTGTACTGGTGCTTTTGGATTTATATCTTTAAAAGCTAGTATTTCGTCATCTTCATATACTTTTTCTGATGGAATTTCTCCATTTATAATTTTACAAAATAAACAATCTCTCATAAACTTTCTCCTCATTTTTTATTTGTATTTTAGATTATATAGATTTTTTATCTTTTTATATTTTAATTTTCTAAAATTGCTTTTATACGACGAACACCTGCTGATGATGCTTCTTCTTTCTTTATTTTAAATCTTCCCAATTCACTTGTGTTATTAACATGGGGGCCTCCACATAGCTCTAAAGAAACATTTCCTATTTTATATACAGTTACAATGTCTCCATATTTTTCCACAAACATTGCTTCTGCTCCCATACCTATAGCTTCTTCTTTCTTCATTTCTAATTTTTCTACTGGAATTGCCATTTTTATATATTCATTTACTAAGTCTTCTACTTTTTTCTTTTCTTCATCTGTCATTTTAGTATCATGTGAAAAATCAAATCTCATTCTTTCTGCTGTAATATTACTTCCTTTTTGATGAACATGATTTCCTAATACTTGTTTTAAAGCAGCATTTAAAAGATGTGTAGCAGTGTGATATTTTGTTTCTATTTCTCCTGTAGAGGCAAGTCCTCCCTTAAATTTTTGATCTGCCCCTGCTCTAGATTTCTCTTGATGCTCTTGAAACCTTTTGTTAAATCCTTCTATATCTACTTCAAGATTTAATTCCTTTGCAAGCTCTATAGTAAGTTCTATTGGAAATCCAAAAGTATCATATAATCTGAAAGCTGCATCTTTATCTATTCTTTTATCTATTACATTTTTAGCAACTTTTTCAAATTCTTTTAGTCCTTTTTCTAATGTTCTATTAAATTTAATTTTTTCACTAGAAATAACTTCCAATATGTTATCTTTATTTGCTTCGATTTCTTTATAATATAACTTATACTTGTTAATTATTATTAAAGCAAGTTCTTTGTCCCAATCGCTTTCTATAGGTATGTTTAGTTTTTTAGCATGCCTTATCATTCTTCTTATTAATCTTCTTAAAACATAGCCTTGATCTTTGTTAGATGGCTTAATGCCTGTATTATCTCCACTTATCATAACAATAGCTCTAATATGGTCTGCTATAATTCTCATGCTTGCAGTATATCTTTCATCTTCATAAGATAATCCTGATAGTTTTTCTATTTTTTCTATAACATCCCTCCATATAGAAGATTGGTAATTGTCTGTATATCCTTCTAAAATGGCTGTTACTCTTTCAACTCCTAAGCCAGTATCCACATTTTTATTTTTTAGAGGAGTAAATGTTCCATTTTCTTCATGGTTATATTGCATAAAAACATTATTCCATATTTCTACCCAATTTTCATCATTCACATCGAATTTTTCTGGTACAGCTTCTGTACTTCTCCAGTAAAATATTTCTGTATCTGGTCCACATGGTCCGTGACATATCCATATTAGGCCACCAGTTATCCTGTTCTCCTAAAAAGGCTATTTTATTCTCTTTAATGCCTAAATTTTTCCAAATTTCAGCTGACTCTGTATCTGCTGGTACAATTTCATTTCCTTTAAATATTGTTACAGCTAACTTTTCTACTGGTATTTTTAGATATTTAGTCAATAATTCAAAACTCCAAGATATAGATTCCTTTTTAAAATAATCTCCTAAAGACCAATTTCCAAGCATTTCAAAAAATGTATGATGTGTTTTGTCTCCTACTTCATCTAAATCGTTTGTTCTAAAACATTTCTGTACATCTACTAATCTTTTTCCTTCTGGATGAACTTGTCCTTTTAGGTATGGTACTAATGGTTGCATACCTGCTGTATTAAATAAGCATGTAGGATCATTTTCTGGAATAATTGGTGCACTTGGTATTATTTTATGTCCTCTTTCCTCAAAAAATTTCAAATATGTTTGCTTTAAATATATTTCGTTCATTATAATATCTCCTTTTATAACTATATGAATAAAATTATATTACATTAATAAGAAAAAATCAATAAAATAAAGCTCTATATATTAAACTTTTTAATATATAAAGCTAACTCTTTTAGTATAATAGGGAATTTTTTATATTACTTATTTTCTAACATATTAATTGCTTCCTTTAATTGTGTATCATCCTTTCTTTCAACATTAAATACACTTTTTACTGTTTCTGGTAAAGATACTACTTTATCTGGTTCAATACCTATTTTATTTATTTGATTTCTATTTGGAGTATAATATTCTGCTGTTGTTATTTTTATTCCGCTTCCATCACTCAATGTAAGTAATTCTTGAATAACACCTTTTCCATACGTTTTTTCACCTATAACAGTAGCCTTTCCATGTTCTTTTAATGCTGCTGTTAATATTTCTGATGCACTAGCTGTATTTTCGTTTACCAAAATAACAACTGGTTGTGTTACAATTGGTTTTTTCTTACTTACTTCTATTTCTTCTTTACCATCTTTATCTTCTGTTATAAGCATAACATCATTTTTTTCTAATACATCGTCTGCAATTTCTAAGGCTTCATCTACTATTCCTCCACCGTTATTTCTTAAATCAATAATTAATCCTTTTATATCATTCTTATTTATTTTATTATACTCATTTTTAAATTCTTCTGCTACATTATCATCAAATGAACTGATGTTAATATAGCCTATTTTACTATCTATTATTTCTGATTTTATAGGATATAAATCTATACTTTTTCTTTCAACATTAAAAGTATATTCTTTTCCATTTCTCTCTATTTCTATTTTAACATTTGTTTCTTCTTTACTTTTTATATAATCTGATACTTTGTCAAAATCATCTCCTGTATATTCAACATCATCAATTTTTCTAATAATATCTTCTGGCAATATTCCAGCTTCTTCTGCAGGTGAATTCTCTATAGGAGATAAAACTACTATTGTATTATCTTCTGTATTTTTTACAATATAAATACCAATTCCTACATAATTTCCTTCTGTTTCAATTTTAAATTCATCCATTTCTTGCTTAGTAAAATACTCTGTATATTCATCACCTAATCCAGATACATATCCCTTTATTGCTCCATTTATTAGGTCTTCTTCTTCTACATTAGAAATATATTTACTATTTATTATTTCCTTTATTGCATATATTTTTTTAACTAAATCTGCATTAATTATTTGCCCACTTGAATAAACATTTCCTCCTAGCTTATTATACATAAAAACACTAGTTAATATAAAAGTAATAATTGCCACTACTATAGCTAACATAATAGATTTATAAATTCTTTTTGAATAATTCATATCTTTTTACTCCCTTAGAATATTATATTAGAAAAATGAGGGGTTATACCCTCATTTTTTATTTTTATCCTTGCTGTAACCATGTTTGTGGATTTACATTTACTCCCTTAATTAATACCTCAAAGTGCAAATGTGGTCCACTTCCTATTCCGGTGTTTCCACTTAAAACTATAGTTTGTCCAGCTTTTACTTTATCTCCTACAGATGCTTTAAAAGAACCCGCACTGCAATGTTGATATAAAGTAACAACTCCACCTCCGTGATCTACCATTATGTAATATCCTCTTGCTCTATTAAATCCTGTAAATAATACTGTTCCATCTAAAACAGATACTACTGATGATCCTATTGGACATCCAATATCTATTCCCTTATGATTAGTTGTAGCTCCTGGTATTCCTGTATTTCTTCCTCCATAAGGAGACGTAATTCTTGTAGATGCTGGACAAGGCCACACTTTATTTCCTCCAACAAATGCTCCTGTACTTCCACTACTTGCTACTTTACTTGCTTGTCTTTCTGCTTCTCTTATTAATTCATCATATTCATCTATTTTCTTCTGTAATTCTTTTTCCTCAGATGATAATTGTGATATTTTATTGTTTTTCTGACTTTTTTGATTTGTTAATATTACATTTATTTTTTCTTGATTTGCCTTTTTAGTTTTAACTTCTTTTTGTTTTTCTTCTAGTTGTTTAGTATCGTTTTCAATTTTATTTTTTTGTTCTTCTATAGTAGTTAGTAATTCTGTATCTTTTTCTACTATTTCAGATAGCAAAAAATAGTTAGAAATAAAATCTAGTATTCCTTCAGAATTTAGTAATACATCTAGATAGTTAACTTTTCCCTTTTCGTAATCAATTGCTATTTTCTGTTTTAAAGCATCTTCCTGCTTAGTATATTGTTCTTTAGTTTCTTCTAAATCCTTCTTTAATTCTTTAATTTCTTTATCTAATTTTATAAGCTCTGAATTAATATCTGTTAATTTTTCCTGATTTTCCTCTATTGATACTCCTAATTCTTCTACTTCTTTCATAATTGCACTTTTTTCAGCTTTTACTTCTTTTTGTTCCTCTTTTGCTTCATCTTTTTTTTCTTGTAATCCAGAAATAGTATTATCTGCAAAAATAGGTAAAGTTAAAGATGATATTAATACTATTGTTGTTAAAATAGTTATTATTTTTTTTAGCATTTTTACACCTCCAAATATTTCTTCATAGACATAGAGCTTCCTAATACACCAATTCCAATTCCTAACATTAAATATACAATAATAATCATATTAAACATATCAGCAAAACTTACAAAAGTAATTCCTAATTTTTGTATAGTAGGTGAAGATAGCAATCCGTTAGCAGCCATTTTATAAAGTCCTCCTACAATTAGAATAGAAATACAAGCAGATAATATTCCAATTATCATACCTTCTACTATAAAAGGCCACCTAATAAAAGAATTAGTTGCACCTACATATTTCATAATAGATATTTCTTTTCTTCTAGCATACACAGTAAGTTTTATTGTGTTAGATATAATAAAAATAGCCCCTATTACTAACCCTACTAAAATTACCATTGTAACAATTCTAATTCCATTTGTAATATTTACTAATTTTTCAATAGTAGTATTAGCACTAGTAATTTCTTTAATATTATCTAGCTCGTTTACTTTTGCTATAACCTGATTTGAGAGTTTTAAATCCGTAAAATTAATGATATATGAATCAGGTATAACAGATTGATATGAATCAATTAAATAACTTTTATCTCCATATCGCTCTTTATATCTTTCAAAGCCTTCTTCTTTTGATAAAAATTCTACTTTACTAATTCCTTCAATTGCTTTTAATTGTTCTCCTAAAGTTTTTATTTCTTCATCTGTTGCATCTAATTTAATAAATACCTCTATTGCTTGTGCATTTTCTACAGTTTTCATAATATGATTTACATTTTCGCCAATTATAAAAAATAATCCAAATATTAACATAGATATACACATAACTAACATTGCTGAAAATGTAGATTTTTTATTTTTAAATGTGTTCCTAAAACCTTCTCCAATTAAGTACCCAACTATATTAAACTTCACTATCATACCCACCTTTTTCACTATCTCTTATAATGATACCTTTATCTATTTGTATAACTCTCTTTTTCATTCTATCTACAATATCCTTAGCATGCGTAGCTACTACTACAGTTGTACCTCTTTTATTTATATCATCTAGTAATGTCATAATATCCCAAGCAGTTTCTGGGTCTAAATTTCCTGTTGGTTCATCTGCTATTAGCATGGATGGATTATTTACCAATGCTCTTGCTAATGCAACTCTTTGTTGCTCTCCTCCAGATAATTCATTAGGATACATTTTTGCCTTGCCACTTAACCCTACTAAAGATAAAACCATTGGAACTTGTCTTCTAATATGTCTTGGAGTAGCTCTTACTATATACATTGCAAAAGCAACATTTTCATAAACTGTTTTATCTGGCAATAGTCTAAAGTCCTGGAAAACGACTCCCATACTTCTTCTTAAATATGGCACTCTAGATTTTTTTAAAAAAGTAGTATCTTTACCATTAATAATAATATTACCAGAAGAAGGTTCTTCTTCTTTTAATATTAATTTTATTAACGTTGATTTTCCTGAACCAGATGTTCCAACTAAGAAAGCAAAATCTCCCTTATTTATTTTAAAAGTAGCGCTATGTACAGCTTCTGTACCTGTTGAATATGTTTTACTTACATTTCTAAATTCTATCATTTTTTGATACATTCCTTCCTTATGTCGCAAAGAAATTTTTACTCATTAATATCATAACAATATTCTACAATTATTGCAAGCATTTTGGGCAAAAAAAATAAATGTAAATTCATGGAATTTTTAATATGTTTTGGTATAAAACCAAAACATATTAAAAATTATTAATTCTGCGTATTATTCAAATACACATTAACGATATCCTCAGCAGTAATATGAAAAAATTTCATTAACTCTTCACCTTTTCCAGATGTACCAAATGTATCGTTAATTCCCATTCTAATTACATTTTTTGGATATTCTGTTGATAACACTTCACACACACTGCTTCCTAATCCACCTATTATATTATGGTCTTCAATAGTAATTATTTTTTTTGTTTCTTTTGCTGCCTTTATAATAATATCTTTATCTATAGGTTTAATAGTATGTATGTCTATAACCCTAATATCAATTCCTTGTTTTTTTAATTTTTCCTGCGCTTTTAAAGCTTCAGCAACTACAATACCTGTTGCAATAACTGTACCATCTGTTCCCTCTCCAAATTGATGTCCTTTTCCAATTTCGAATTTGGTATCATCATTATAAATTATTGGTGAAGCAAGTCTGCATAATCTTAAATATACTGGTCCATTTATTTTTGCTATTTCTTTTACAGCCCATCTTGTTTGTGTATCATCTGATGTAGATAAAACAGTCATATTAGGAAGCGTTCTCATCATACTTATATCTTCAATCATTTGATGAGTTGCTCCATCTTCTCCAGCTGTTACTCCACTATGTGTAGCACATATTTTTACATTTAGCTTTGGATAAGCAATACTATTTCTTATTTGATCATAAGCTCTACCTGTTGCAAAAACGGCAAAGCTACTTACATATGGAATAAAATTAAATGTAGCTATCCCTGCTGCTACACTTATTAAATTTTGTTCTGCTATTCCAATATCGAAAAATCTATCTGGAAACTGTTTTGCAAATATCTCTGTTTTAGTAGTTTTAGAAAGGTCTGCATCTAATACAATTATTTTTTCACTTTCTTTTCCTAATTCTGCTAATGCCTCTCCATAACTTTGCCTTGTTGCTATTTTTTTATCCCAATTCATAATTAATCTCATTCCTTTCTAAGGCACAAATCTGGTTGGAAAAGAATTAAATTTTGACTAGGAAAACGAATTTGAAATTTATGAGGCGTACTTTTTGTACGTTGATTAAATTTCAAATGATGTTTGACAACGCCAAAATTGTAATTATTTTTCAACCTTTTCCTCCTAATATCTATTAAGTTCACATTATTCATATTATATGTTTACTTATTCATTTACTTATTTAAAAACTGTTGTTAGTTATAATTGGTTTATTGCATTTTTATATTCTTCATCATTTGGTGCTTTTCCATGCCACTCTGCTTTGTTCTCCATAAATGATACACCTTTTCCCTTTATAGTTTTAGCAATAATTACAGTAGGTTTTTCTTGAATTTGTTTTGCATATTCAAAAATTTTTATTAATTTTTCTATATTGTGTCCATCTACCTCTAAAACTTCAAATCCAAAACTTTCAAATTTTTTATCTATTGGCTTTGGATTCATAACATTTTCTATTTTTCCATCTATTTGTAAATTATTATTATCTACAATTACACATAAATTATCTAATTTATAATGAGATGCTGTCATAGCTGCTTCCCAAATTTGTCCTTCTTCTAATTCTCCATCTCCAACAATACAATAAATTTTATTTTTTTGTTTTTTTAATTTACTAGCTAAAGCCATTCCACAAGCAACTGATAATCCTTGTCCTAAAGAGCCTGATGACATATCTACTCCTGGTAACTTCTTTAAATCTGGATGTCCCTGCAATCTACAACCTAATTTTCTAAAATCTTTTAACTCTTCTTTTGGAAAATATCCTTTTTGTGCCAATATAGAATATAATGCAGGAGATGCATGTCCTTTTGATAAAATTAATCTATCTCTTTCTTCCATTTTCGGCTCTTTTGGATTAATATTCATTTGATTAAAATACAATACTGCAAGAATTTCTACACATGATAAAGAACTTCCTGGATGACCGGATTTAGCTTTATATACTTGTTCTATTATATCTCTTCTAACATTTCTTGATATTTCTTCTAATTCTTCTATATTGGTTATTTTCAAATTGTAATCCTCCTTTTATTTAGACATGGAAATATAACTTTTACGATTTTTATTATTCTTTTAAGGTACATAAACTTACATATCTTGATTTTTACCTTTGTAAATTTACTTAATCTTTTGCACTAATTTTAGCATATTTTTTTAATTTTTCATATACCAAATAATTTACTGTTCCTGCTGGAAAGTTTCCATTTTTATCTCTTTTTCCTGCAGGTACGCCAGTTAATATTTCTATTCCTTCTTCTATATTAGATATTGCATAAACATGAAATTGTTTGTTTTTTACTGCATCTACTACTTCATCTGATAAATTTAAATTATTAACATTTTGTATTGGAATTATAACACCATGATTTCCATCTAGTCCTCTCATTTTGCAAACTTGATAAAATCCTTCTATTTTTGCATTTACGCCACCTATTGGTTGTATTTCTCCCTTTTGGTTAACTGAGCCTGTTACCGCAATTGCTTGATTAATTGGAAGACCGGATAAACTTGAAAGCAATGCATATAATTCTGTACTTGATGCACTATCTCCATCTACCCCATTATATAGCTGTTCGAAGCATATACTTGCTGTTAATGATAAAGGTATATCTTGTGCAAACATTTCACCTAAATATCCATTTAATATTAAAACACCTTTCGAATGAGATGAACCTGAAAGTTCAACTTCTCTTTCAATATTTATAATTCCATTTTTTCCGGTATAAGTATTTGCAGTAATTTTTGCTGGTTTTCCAAATGTATAATCTCCTATTGTCATTACTGTAAGTCCATTTATTTGCCCCACTTGTTCTCCTGTTGTATTTATTAGCAATGTATTTTCTTTTATCATTTCTGTATATTTTGCATCATATTTTTTTATTCTTTCAATTCTTTCTTCTAGAGCCTTTGTTACATGCTCAGCTTTTACTATTTTAGATTTACTAATTTTTGCCCAAGTACAAGCTTCTCCTATAATTTGAGATAAATCATTAAATCTAGTAGATAATTTATTTTGATTCTCAGCAAGTCTAGAGGCATATTCTATTATTTTTGCTACAGCATATTTATCTAAATGTAATAATCCTTCTTGTTCGCAAAATCCATGCATAAATCTTGCAAGTTTTATAATATTTTCTTCTGTTCGTGGGGCTTCATCTTCAAATTCTACTTTTGCTTTAAATAACTTTCTAAAATCCGAATCCATTGCTAATAAAGAATGATAGATATTAGCATTTCCTATTAAAATAACTTTAATGTCTAAAGGAATTGGCTCCGGTTTTAATGAAACCATTACCATGGAACTACGTTGGTCAGTTGTATTTTCTATACTTATTTCTTTAATTCTTAAAGCTTTTTTTAGAGCATTATAACACATTTGATTTTCTAATAAGTCTTTTGCTTGAAATATAATATATCCACCATTTGCTTTCTGCAATAACCCTGCTTTTAGCATAGTATAATCTGTTTTTAATGAGCCATAATAATTTTCATACTCAAGTTTTCCAAAGATATTATGGTATGAATAATTAGAATCCATAATAACTGGTGCTCCCTCTAGCTCACTATTATCTACAAATAAATTAACTCTGTAATTTTCCCATGGTTTACTTTGTTGTTGTATCATTTGCTGTGGATTTGCTTGTGCATTAGCTTGTTGTTTTTGTTCTATAAATACTGATATATTTTTTAATATATTTTGTTTAATATCATCTAAAAATTTGTTAATTTTTTTGTTTTTCTTATATGCAGATTTAATTAAATTAATCCTTGCATTTACAGTAAGTAATGCTATATTAGATTGCCATTCTTCTATCTTTAAATCTGCCTCTTTTTCTATAGTTTTTATTTGGCTAATAACTGATATAATTTGTTCTTGAACTATATTAGATTTATCTTCAAATTCTTTTTTTACACTGTCATCTAGTTTTTCAAACTCTTCTTCTTGTAATGTTTTTCCATTAACTACTGGCATCATATATATTCCGTTTTGTGCTGTTTTAACTTCAAAACCATATTTAGCAGATTCCTTATTCAATTTTTCCAGTAGAACTGTTCTTTTCTGCTCAAATTTTTGTTTAATTGCATTTTTTTCTTTTTCAAAATCTTCATTACTAAAAGTAGTATTTATATCATTTTTTATATCTTTAATAAATTGATCCATTGTTTCTTTAAATTCTTTTCCCTGTCCTGCTGGAAGAGATACTGCAATCGGCTCATTTGGATTATTAAAGTTATAAATGTAGCACCAATCATTTGGAACCTTTTCCTTTTTTGATATTGTATCTAAATATTTTTTAGTATACATTGTTTTACCAACGCCACCTGGTCCTTCTAGATATAAATTATATCCTTTTATGTTAACATTCAATCCAAACTCTAATGCTTTTATTCCTCTTTCTTGACCAATTCCTGTATTAATCGGTTCTAATTCTTTTGTTGTTTCAAAAGGCAATTTTTCAGGATTACAATATTTTTTTAAACTTTTATAAGATAATTCATTATTTTTCATATGTGTTTTCTCCTCTTTATTTTCATAATTAATTTTATTCTTTTGTTATATAATTTTTCAAAACCTTATCTTAAGTCATTTACATATATTTTTCTAGTTTGATTTATTTTCTTCAAATAAATCAAGTGTCATAATAAGTGCATCATCTGTATTGTAATAATATTTAGGTCTTCTTCCCACTTTTTTAAATTTATATTTATTGTACAGTTTAATTGCATTTTCATTATGTATATTTACTTCTAATGTTACATTTTTTAATCCTTTATTTTGTGCTATTTCTATTAGATTAGCTAGCATTTTAGTTGCTACTTTATTACCTCGTTTATCTTTTTTAGTTACAATATTAGTAATATGTCCTTCATCTGTTGGTACCCATAAACCAGCATATCCAATAACATCTCCCTGGTTTATTGCTACAATATAAGTTGATAGCGGATTTTCTAATTCATTCTCTAAAACACTAACGTTCCAAAAGTCATCAAACTGTTCTTGTAAAATATCTTTTATCTGTTCTAAATGTGCTTTTGTCATTCTTTCTATTTTTACATCCATTTTTACCTCTTAATTTAAAATTAAATATTAATAACTTATTTTATCTTTCTGCATTTGATTTTCTAAGATAAACAGGCATTATATGATTAGAATCTACAATTTCTTGTCTTTTATTATAAGCTGCAATTCCTATATTTCTTGCATTTAAATTATTTTTTTCTTCTTGTACAAACTCTGCAAATTGTATCTGAGATTTTATCATATCTTTATATAGTATACTAGCATTTCCAACAAAAAATATTTTTTTTGTAATTTTTTTTGCAATGTCAATCATATTATTTATATCATCAAATTCAAATTTCCCTATTTGTTTATAATTGTTTTCTTTTTTTTCAAAAAATCCATAATATACATTATTATTTTTTGCATCTATTAAAGAGCATATAATTCCATCCTCTTCTACATTATAAGCTAAAGTTTCCAAAGAAGTAATACCTACTGCCTTTTTTTCGGTTACATCTAAAAATCCTTTTACAGTAGCAATTCCTATACGAATACCGCGTAAAAGATCCAGGACCAACATCGCATGCAAATAAATCTATATTGTTTAAATTAGTATTTGTATTTTTTAATAATTTATCAATTAATGGCATTAATTTTACAGAATGTGTATTTTCATCTTCTATAATTTCTTCTTTTATTAATTTATTATTTTCTAATAAAGCAACAGCACATATTTTTCCAGATGTTTCAATAGATAATATTTTCAAGTAACTCTCTTCCTTCCTTATTTTACTTCATATTCATATGCACATATAATTCTTTCTTTAAAATAAAAATCATTTTCTTTTTGATTTGTTCTAAAAATTCTTTGTTTTTTTAATTCTATTTTATATTTTTTCATGTCAAATGTAACAGTATGTGCTACATTCATTCCTAATGGTAGTGTATGGTTGAAATTATCGTAATAAATAATGTTTGTATTATAAATAATGTTCATTCCCTCTTTTATTTTAAGCTTATATAAATTTAGTTTTTCTGTATTTTCTTGTGCTTCTATCGCTTCTTGAGGATTAATAAAAAATAATCCAACATCATTAACATTTAATTTTTCATTAGAACACAAATAAATATTCATATCTGTAATTGCTTTTGTTTGACTTAAAGCATGTTCTATCAAATTACTTTCATTTTTTAACTTTTCTTCATATTCTTCTATAGTAAGACTATCTGAAATATCTAATATTTTGTATTTATCTTTTTCTGATTCACGATGTTTTTTATTAGATAACACGCTAATTTTTGTTCTATCATTTTTAATATTTCCAAAAATATCAAATTCTACGCCTTCGTTTTTCATTGAATTTTTTAGATATTTTAAATTTTCATCACTTAATAATTCTTTCCTTCGAATTTTATTAATATCTTCTAATACATTTGTAGTTGCAAGATATAAGCTGTTAGTTTCTTCTTCAGATAATAAATTTCTTTGAATTTTATCTGTCTCTATTCCTAGGTCTTCTATATCTTCTTCGTAATCAAATGCTCTTTTTATTTTTTTGGGTTTCTGTTCTTTTTTTTCTTCTACTAACCCAGCATTCAATCCTAATGCTTGGTCTTTATTTGCAAATTTCCAAAATTCAAATATACTTTTTTTGTGTTCTTCTATCTTTTCTATAAAAAGCGTAGCATTTTTTATTTTACTTTCCACTACTTTTATTTTATCTTCTAATGCTGTAATATCTAACTTTGCGTCTTTCATTCTAATATCAATTCTATCTAATTCTATGCAAATTTTAATTAGGTCTTCTATTGTATAAAGCTCTTTTTCTTCTATAATAGAATTTGCAATGCTTTTTTCCATTGCATTTTCTTCTTTAATTTTTTTAATGTGGTTGCCTTTACCTTTTGCTTTTACAAACTTTCCATTCTTATTTTTAAAGAAATACTTAATTTTCCCAAATACACTTTTTCTACATTCTAAATAGGTAGCAACCTGCTTCTCTCTAAACAAATATTCTTTATTTTTTTCTAATTCTTCTTCTTTTAGTTTTTCCACTCGAATATCCAGTTTTTCTTTTTCTTCGAACACCTTTTGTAACTCTTTAGAATGTTTTTTATACTCTTCTTTTACTAATTTTGAAAGGTTATTATAATGAATTGCTTTATTATTTAACTCAAATATCAATTCTCCTTTTTCATTAATTTGTGTTTCAAATTGATAATAATGTGGTAACTCCGTCTGTAATATAAATAATGCTTTTACTAAAGTATAAAATTTTATAGAATCTTCTTTTGTATTTAATTTTATTTTATAATAACTTTTTATTTTATCATAAACAATTGTAGTGCCAACAATATGAATGCTTAAATTATCATTACTATCAAACACTTCATAAATCTTAGGCCAATCTTTTGTAAATAGCCATATATACTTTTCAATATCAGACATTTCCGATTTTTTTAAATATCTTTTAGTATAATCCAAATAATTAATTGGAACAAAAATCAACTCATCTTTTCCTGTTTTTACACATTCTATTTGTTTTTTTAATAGATAAAAAAATGCGTTGTAATTTTGGTCTTCTGTGGTTACCATCATAAAGTACTTACCTGTATATTCAGAATAGTATATTTCCCATAAATAATTAGTATCATATTTTACTTTAAAAGGTACTTGTTTTCTTGCTAAAATTTGCTCTTCTTCAATTTTTTTAATTTCTTTTTCATTTAGTTTTTCAAGCATTTTTAGAAAGTTTGCATAGTTTAAAATATTTTTCTCGTTTTGACTATCTAAATATTCTCTTAAAGGTACAGCTTTAGAATATTTTTCCGTTATACTATTTAACCTATTAGTAGGAGTTAGGAATATTTGAATATCTTTTAGGGAAATATATTTATAAACTCTAAAATCTGTTTGTTCATAAGCTTTTGTAGGCTTATAATCTACATCTTTATATTCCATTAAAAAGCTTGGAATATTTTGTAAATCTAATCCTATATAATTTAAATTATGCAAAATAACATCTTTTTCTTCTGTTTCCGGCATTTCTTTAACCTCCATTTGGACAATATTTAACTTTATGTTTATATTATATATAAAAATTAATTTTCTATATAATGGTTAATTTACCTGTACATTTTGTAGTATATCATAAAAGTATTTTTGGGTGCAAGAAATTTATATATTTTTAATATTTTTCCTTTATTTTTTTATTTTTATGTGATAGAATAATGTCAAATATTTTAGAATTTATTTTTTATTTGTAGGAGGAACATTATGGAATTCAAAAAGTGTGAGCGTTGTGGATGTTTTTTTACTTCAAATGATAATGTCTGCTATAACTGTTTAACAAAAGAAAGATTTGAAATGTCAAAATTCAAAACTTATATTGAAGAAAATAATTTAAGTAATATAAATTCTTTAAATGATTTATCTGTTCAAACAGGTCTTTCTGGAAAAACATTAAATAGATTTTTAGGATATGATGACTTTGCAGAAATAGCTGGACAAATGAATTTGAAATAAATAAAGTCTTATGATTTTTTAATCATAAGACTTTTCTTTTACCTTACATAATTTTCTATTTCATCTTTTATTTTTGAAATAAAATCTTCTATTTTTTGAGCACCAATGTCTCCGTCTTTTCTTGAACGAACTCCTACTAAATTTGCTTCCTTTTCTTTATCTCCTACTACAAGCATATATGGTATTTTTTGAAGCTGTGCTTCCCTTATTTTATAACCTATCTTTTCTTGCCTATCATCTACTTCTACTCGTATACCAGCATTTTGTAATTCTTCTTTTACTTGGTTTGCATATTCTATATGACTATCTGCAATTGGTAAAATTTTTACTTGTACAGGAGAAAGCCAAGTTGGAAACACTCCATTAAATTGTTCTAGCATCAACGCTATAAACCTTTCATAAGAACCTAATATAGCTCTATGAACCATAACTGGATATTGCTTTTCTCCGTTTTCATCTATATAGAATAATCCAAACCTTTTAGGAGTAGAAAAATCAACTTGCACAGTTGGTATTTGTACTTCTCTTCCCAAAGCATCTTTAAACATAAAATCTAACTTAGGTCCATATAAGGCTGCTTCCCCTTCACATTTTTTTGCATCTAAGTTTAATTCATCTGATACTTCTTGTAACATTTTCTCACATAAATCCCAATCTTCTTTGGTTCCTATATATTTTTCTGGATGTCCATAATCTCTAACTGATAATGATACCCAATGATTCTCCCATAATCCCATTTTCGAATATAAGTCTTTTATAATATTACACATATTAATTACTTCATCTTTTACTTGGTCTACTCTACAAAAAGAATGTCCATCTTCTACTGTAATTGCATAAACTCTAGAAAGTCCTCCTACAGAACCTTGTAATTCAGCTCTATATTGTTTATCAGATTCCATATATCTAATAGGCAAATCTTTATAGCTTCTCATTTTAGAAGCATATATTTGCGTGTGATGAGGGCATTGAACCGGTTTTAAAACAAACTCATGTCCCTTTGGTGAAGCTACTCTAAATAGTTCATCATTAAATTTTTGTGCATGTCCTGATGTTTCAAATAAGCTTATATTAGCTAATGACGGACAACTTACCTTTTGAAAGCCATATTTTCTACATATTTTTTCTACTTCCTTTTGTAATTCATCTTTTAATATAGTTCCTTTAGGTGTATAAAGTGGTAAACCACTTCCAACATAGTCTGAAAAGCAGAATAAATCCAATTCTTTTCCTAATTTTCTATGATCTCTTTTTTTTGCTTCTTCTATTAATTGAATATACTCTTCTAATTGTCCAGCTTTTGGAAAAGAGATAGCATAAATTCTTTGTAACATTTTATTTTTTTCATTTCCTCTCCAATAAGCACCTGATGAAGATAAAATTTTAATTGCTTTTACTTTTCCTGTGCTTGGTAAATGTGGTCCAGCACATAAATCTGTAAAATCACCTTGCTTATAAAATGAAATAACAGCATCTTTGGGTAAATCGTTAATTAATTCTACCTTGTAATTTTCTTTTTTATCTTCCATTAATTTAATTGCTTCTTCTCTTGGAAGTTCAAATCTTTCAATGCTTAAATCTTCCTTAATAATTTTTTTCATTTCTTCTTCTATTTTTAATTTGTCTTCATCTGTAAATGGCTTTTCTACATCGAAATCATAGTAAAATCCTTCATCAATTGCAGGTCCTATTGCCAATTTTGCATTTGGAAATAATCTTTTTACAGCTTGTGCCATAATATGTGAAGTAGTATGCCAATAAGCTTTTTTTCCTTCTAATGAATTTTCAAATGTTAAAATATTTAAAGAACAATCCTTTTCAATTACATATCTTAAATCCTTTACTTCTCCATCTACTTCTCCGACAAGTTGCCATTCTTGCTAAACCTTCACTAATCAATTTTGCAATATCTAAGATAGACATTGGATTTTCAATTTCTTTTACATTTCCATCTTTTAAAGTTAACTTAATCATAAATTTTCCTCCTTTTATCTAGCAAAATCAAGAAAAGAGGGGACCAAAAAGGGTCAGACCCTTTTTGGTTCCCCCTTCCTGCCCTGAATGAAAAAATCTCCTAAGAATATTACAATATTCTTAGGAGTGCTTATTTTTACACGGTTCCATCCTTGTTTTACTTAATTAGTAATTATAACGTAATTAACGTCTAGTTTTTTCCTAGAAACAAATTAAGGTAGTTTTTCAAATATGTTTTATGATAGTAGCTTTCAGCCTATGACTACTACTCTCTTTCATTAACCTTTATTTTACTTTTTCTTAATTATTGTTTTTTATATATTCTTATTATACTCTCTTTTTATTATTTGTCAAGCAAATTCAATCTTTCTTCAACTGTTTTTAACATTTGTTTATAATTTTCTAGCTTCTCTTTTTCTTCTTTTATTTTAGCTTCTGGTGCTTTACTTACAAAACCTGGATTAGATAACATTTTTTCTCCTCTTGTCACTTCTGCTTCTAATCTTGTCTTTTCTTTTTCTAATCTTTCTATCTCTTCTTGCATATCTACCAAATCTTCAAATGGCATATATACTTCTATTCCATTTGCCATAACACTAATTGCATTTGCTTCTATTCCCACTTTACTATCCTGTACTTTTAAGTTTTTTCCAAAACCTAGTTTTAAAATAAAGTCTTTGGATGCTTCTATTTCTTTTGAATATTCATTTGTTACAAATATTAACTCTGCTTTTTTGGTTGGATGGATATTCATATTAGCTCTTACATTTCTAATACCAACAATAACATTTTTTAAATTTTCTACTATTTGCTCTTCCTTATTAAAAGCAAACTCACTTTTTCTAATATGTGGCCAGTTACTTACCATTAATTCCTTATTACTATATTCTACCAAATTTTCAAATATTTCAGAAGTAACAAATGGCATAAATGGATGTAATAATTTTAGTGACGTTCCAAAAACATGATTTAAAATATCGCATACTGCAACTTTATCTTCATAATTTTCGCTATATAATCTAGTTTTTACAATTTCTATATACCAATCACAAAATTCATTCCATATAAAGTTATAAATATTATCTAATGCAATTCCTAATTCGTAATGTTCTATGTTATTTGTTACATCAATTATTAATTTATCTAATTTATTTAATATCCATTTATCTTCTATTTTTAATAAATTGGCGTCATATTCTTCTGTTTTAGAATTGTATACTCTTTTGCAAAAGTCTTTTATATCTTCTTCCTTTGCTAGATTAGCTATAATGAACTTAGCAGCATTCCATATTTTATTTGCAAAGTTAGATGCTTGTTCTAACTTTTCTGGCATATATTTTATGTCATTTCCCATTGTTGTTCCAGATATAACAGAAAATCTTAAAGCATCTGCTCCATATTTATCTATTATCTCTATTGGGTCTACACCGTTTCCAAGTGTTTTGGACATTTTTCTACCCTGACTGTCTCTTACTAATCCATGAATTACAACATCTTTAAAAGGAACTTCTTTTAATTGATATAATCCAGCTGTAACCATTCTAGATACCCAGAAAGTAATAATATCATATCCTGTTACTAAAGTGTTGGTTGGATAGAATGTTTGTAAATCTTCTGTTTCTTTTGGCCAACCAAGTGTTGAAAATGGCCATAATGCAGAACTAAACCATGTATCTAGTGTATCTTCGTCTTGGTGAATATTACTATTTCCGCACTCTTCACATTTTTCTGGATTAACTTTACTAACCGTAATATGTCCGCAATTATCACAATAGTATGCTGGTATTCTATGTCCCCACCATAATTGTCTTGAAATACACCAATCTTGAATGTTTTCTACCCAATTAAAATATGTTTTCTCATATTTTTGTGGTACAAATCTTACTTTTCCAGATTTTACTGCTTCAATTGCAGGTTTAGTAATTTCTTTCATTTTTACAAACCACTGCTCTGAAATTCTAGGTTCTATAGTACTTTTGCATCTTTCACATTTTGCAACATTATGGGTATAATCTTCAATGTTTACTAAAGCTCCTATTTCTTTTAACTTTTCTACAATTATTGGTCTTGCCTGAATAGTTGTCATGCCCTCTACTTCTGGCATTAAATCTAACATTATATTATCTTCGTTAAATACTTCTATGATTGGCAAGTTATGTGTTAAACCTGCTTGATAATCATTCGGGTCATGTGCTGGGGTAATTTTAACGCATCCTGTTCCAAATTCTTTTTCTACAAACCTATCCGCAATAATTGGTATTTCTCTATTTACAATTGGAAGTATACAAGTTTTACCAACTAAATTCTTATATCTTTCATCTTCTGGATGAACAGCAACTGCCGTATCTCCAAGCATAGTTTCTGGTCTTGTAGTAGCTACCTCTACAAATTTATCTTCTCCATTTATTTTATATCTTATATGCCATAAATGAGATGCTTCTTCTTTATATTCTACCTCTGCATCAGATATTGCGGTATGGCAACTAGGACACCAGTTTATCATTCTTTTTCCTTTATAAATAAGTCCTTCTTCATATAACTTTACAAACTGTTCTAAAACAGCTTCTGATAAACCTTCATCTAAAGTAAATCTACGTCTATCCCAATCACAAGAACAACCTAATTTTCTTTGTTGCTCTTGAATAGTATTTCCATAAAGATGTGTCCAGTCCCAAGCTTCTTTTAAAAAACCAGCTCTTCCTAAATCTTGTTTTGTTTTTCCTTCTTCTTTTATTTTTTGTACAACTTTCATTTCTGTAGAAATAGCTGAATGATCTGAACCTGGAAGCCATAAAGTGTTAAATCCTTGCATTCTTTTAAAACGAATTAAAATATCTTGAATTGTATCGTCTAACGCATGCCCCATGTGTAATTTTCCAGTTACATTTGGAGGAGGCATCATAATGCAATAGCTTTCCTTTGTTTTATCCATACTAGGCTTAAAATACCCTTTTTCTTCCCACTCTTTATATAGTTTTTCTTCAAAATCTTTTGGATTAAATTTGTCGTTCATATAAATCTCTCCTTTTTTATTTTGGTGTAAAATCCTATTTTTTAACCACAAACTCCTTATATATATTATTCACTTTGAACTATTAACTAAAAAAATTTGCCCTATATAAGGGCAAATTTTTTTTGCGGTACCACCTTAATTTATATATCAATTTTATTAATATACATCTTAATTAACGTTAACGCCGTTTATACGAATATATCTATTTTTAGTTAGATAAAATTCTAACCTAATGCTTAATATATTAACTCTAAAGCTACTTTCAGTTTATCTTTCTATAAGAAGCTTACAGCCTTGACTTCTTTTCTCTAAATAGCAGTTTTAAACTTACTCCTCTTCTTCTTAGTTTTTTATATTAAAATATATTATTATTTTATATTGTATTAGATAACATGTCAAGATATTTTATAAAAAAATGTTTTACTATTAAAAATATTTTTTTATAGTACATTAATTGTAATACAATATTTTTTGATGTACCTCTAATTTTCTTTTACATTTTCTAATAATTCTTTACATTCTTTCCAATTTAATAAATTAATTTGTTCATATTCTTTTTCTAAATTTTCTACAATTTTTTTTGTATTATCTTTTGAGTTTAAATCTACTACAAAAATATTTTGTACCTCTTCCTTGCCATAAATAATTCTAAATAATATATTTCTTAAAAAACATTCTATATTCTCCTCTTGATTTTTTACTGCAATTATTAAGTATATTCCCTTTGTATTTAATTTTGTATAAGTACAAATATAAATAATATTTTTTATTATTTCAAATAATCCATATAAAGCTAAAGTCCATATAACTATACTTATAATTACATTCATTTTTAATTCACCTTTTCTTGTATGTATACTTTGTTTGAAAATTCAAACTTAAATAATACTAAATTTATATATGTTTATGCATCTAAAACATATATAGTATTTTATTCTTTTTTTCATCTTTTTGTGATTTTTCCTTTACTTATTAGGGTATACTATATTATAATACTTTAAGATTTTAATAAGATAAGTTTGAAAAATAAGTATAATTACGTATTAAAACGTATTTTTCTAAACTAACACGTATAAATACATAGTTAACACAATTTTATTTTTCAAAATTTTTATATCTCAGGAAAGGATTGATAAAAAATGGATTTTAAACAATGGAATGATTTTAAAAAAGGAACTTGGACAGAATCTGTTGATGTTAGACAATTTATTCAAATGAATTATACCCCTTATACAGGAGATGATTCTTTTCTTTCTGATGCAACCGAAAAAACAAAAAAATTGTGGAATATTGTTTTAGAATTATATAAAAAGGAAAAAGAAAATGGCGGAGTATTAGATATAGATACTAAAACAGTCTCTACAATAACAAGTCATAATCCTGGTTATATTCAAAAAGACTTAGAAGAAATAGTTGGCCTTCAAACAGATAGTCCTCTAAAAAGAGCTATTATGCCTTTTGGTGGTATTAGGATTGTAGAAAAATCTTGTGAAGCATATGGTAAAAAAGTAGACCCAGAAGTAGATGAAATTTTCCATAAAATAAGAAAAACACATAATGATGGTGTATTTGATGCTTATACTGCTGATGTAAGAGCTGCTAGAAGCTCTCATCTTTTAACAGGTCTACCAGACGGATATGGTCGTGGAAGAATTATTGGTGACTATAGAAGAGTTGCATTATATGGTGTAGATTTCTTAATAGAAAAGAAAAAAGAAAACTTAAAATATCTTGACCCTGATTGCTTTGACGAATCAACAATTAGACAACGTGAAGAACTTTCTGAACAGATACAAGCACTTGAAGAATTAAAGCAAATGGCCTCAAGTTATGGATTTGATATTTCTGTTCCAGCATCTAATGCAAAAGAAGCAATACAATGGACTTATTTTGGGTACCTTGGAGCAATTAAAGAGCAAAATGGTGCAGCTATGAGTATAGGTAGAACTTCTACTTTTCTAGATATTTATATTCAAAGAGATTTAGATAATGGCTCTTTAACAGAAGTTGAGGCTCAAGAATTAATGGACCATTTTGTAATGAAATTAAGATTAGTTAGATTTTTAAGAACCCCTGAATATGATGAGCTATTTAGTGGAGATCCTGTTTGGGTTACAGAATCCATTGGAGGAATGGGAATTGATGGCAGAACTTTGGTTACTAAAAATTCGTTTAGAATTTTGCATACTTTAACTACTCTTGGACCAGCTCCAGAGCCAAATTTAACAGTTCTTTGGTCTACAAGATTACCAGAAGGATTTAAGAGATACACATGTGAAATGTCTATTAAAACATCTTCTATTCAATATGAAAATGATGATTTAATGAGAAGATATTGGGGAGATGATTATGGAATTGCATGTTGTGTATCTGCTATGGAAATTGGAAAGCAAATGCAGTTCTTTGGTGCAAGATGTAATTTAGCAAAAACTTTATTATATGCTATTAATGGTGGCAAAGATGAAATAAGTGGTAAACAAGTTGCTCCTAAATTCGAGCCTATTACTTCTGAATATCTAGACTATAACGAAGTAATGGAAAAATTTGAAAATATGATGGATTATGTTACAAGAATATATATTAAAGCATTAAATACAATTCATTATATGCATGATAAATACTCTTATGAAAAGCTAGAAATGGCTCTACACGATACTAACATATTAAGAACAATGGCATGTGGTATTGCAGGTTTATCTGTTGTTGCAGATTCATTAAGTGCTATTAAATATGCTAAAGTTAAAGTAATTAGAAATGAAAATGGACTAGCTGTTGATTATAAAGTTGAAGGTGATTATCCAAAGTTTGGTAATGATGATGATAGAGTAGATAATATCGCTGTAGATTTAGTTAGAATATTCATAAAAAAACTTAGTAAACATCAAACATACAGAAATGCTAAAACCACTATGTCTATTTTAACAATTACTTCTAATGTAGTTTATGGTAAAAATACAGGTAACACTCCTGATGGAAGACGTGCTGGAAGTCCTTTTGGTCCTGGTGCTAATCCACTACATGGAAGAGATACTCATGGTGCGCTTGCTGTATTAAATTCTATTTCAAAACTTCCATATCAATATTCTGAAGATGGTATTTCTTACACATTTTCTATAACTCCTAAAGCTTTAGGAAAAACAGAAGAAGATAAAATAACAAATTTAGTTACAATGTTAGATGGTTTCTTTAGTAAAGAAGGTCATCATATTAATGTAAATGTTTTTGACAGACAATTATTAATAGATGCAATGGAACATCCTGAAAAATATCCACAACTTACAATTCGTGTTTCAGGATATGCTGTTAATTTTACCAAATTAACTCATGAACAACAATTAGATGTTATTAACAGAACAATTCAAGAATCAATCTAATAAAAACGAGAGTAATAAATTTGCTATGAAAGTATATTAAATATAATAATATTTTTTCTTACTTTCATAGCAATATAATAGCTCTCGTTAATTTTGATTATTATACTTTTTTAATTTAATTTGGAGATAATAAATGGATAAAAAAAATTATGCTAAAATTCATTCAATTGAAACATTTGGTACTGTTGATGGTCCAGGAGTTAGATTTGTAGCCTTTTTTCAAGGATGTCATTTAGAATGCAAATATTGCCATAATAGAGATACATGGGACATTAATAAAGGAAATTATACAAGCGTAGATGAACTTTTTTCTAATATATTAAAATACAAGCCTTATATAACGCCAAATGGTGGATTTACTGCTTCTGGTGGTGAACCTTTACTTCAATCTTATTTTTTAATTTCTTTATTTAAAAAATTAAAAAGAGAAGATATTCATACAGCTATAGATACTTCTGGAATGTTAGAAATAACAGATACTATAAAAGAATTACTGGCTTTAACAGATTTAGTTTTATTAGATATAAAGCATATTAATCCAGATAAATGTAAAGATTTAGTTGGCTTTTCAAATGAGAAAGAATTAGCTTTTGCTAAATACCTAAGTGATAATAATATTCCAATTTGGATTAGACAAGTAATTATACCTGGAATAACAGATAATAAAGAAGATTTAATAGAACTTAAAAAATTTATTAATTCTTTAAAAACAGTTCAAAAAGTTGAACTTCTTCCCTATCATAATTTAGGTGAATATAAATGGAAAGAATTAGGATTTGAATATAAATTAAAAGATATAAGAACTGCAAATGACTATGATATAAAAAGAGCAAAAGAAATTTTAAATATTTAAACAGTTCTTCAAAATAAATAATTACACTATAATTTTTATAATAATTCTCTCTCCAAGAAAACTATAGTTTCAGCCTATTTTTGAGCACTTTTTTACTTTTTTTATTAAATCTCTTGTTTTTTTTCTTTGCATATGTTAAAATATAGCTTAGTCTAAAATTAGTTTTAACAATTCGGGAGGTGCTAAGAATGGCAAAATGTGCAATTTGTGAAAAATCTTTAAGCTATGGAAACAAATTAAGTATAGCTCGTTCACACGTAAGTAACAGAGCTACTAGAACATGGAAACCAAATTTAAGAACAGTAAAGGCTATGGTTGATGGTCAACCAAAGAGAATAAAAGTATGTGCTAAATGCTTACGTTCTGGAAAAGTTAAAAGAGCTTAATTATATACAATATCATTTATTATAATAAATAGAAAACACATAGACCTACTCTATGTGTTTTCTTAAATAAATTAGGAAATTTAAGATGTTTTTCCCCATTGTATTCCTTATTTACATATAAGACTATGTAGTTAATTTTTTATTCCAAAAATTAACTTAACAATACCTCTTAAGCACTTTGGAACTTTTTTTACAACAATGTTCATTCTCTCCACTCTCCTATCTTTAACATGATATACAAGCAAATCCGCAAATCACTATAGCTATTCCGAATATAAATAACCACCAAGATAAAGGAAGTAATAATACTAATAAAATTCCTGTTCCAAACCCAATTAAACATATAGATATAGTTTTTTTTAGTAACTTAAAACACATAACTTAAACTTACCTCCTTTAATTTATTATATTAATTGTTTATGTAAAAAGTGATAATATATAAAAACATTATTATTTTGAAAGGAACTACCAAAATGTATAAAAAAGATGACGCAATTAAGATAGTAAAAATATTAAAAGAGTATTATCAAGATGCACAATGTAGTTTAAATTTTAAAACTCCTTTTGAATTATTAATTGCAACAATTCTTTCAGCACAATGCACAGATGAAAGAGTAAATAAAACTACTCCTACTCTTTTTTCAAAATGCCCTACTCCACAAGATTTTGTTGATATTGATATAATAGAACTAGAAAAACTTATTCATCCTTGCGGCTTTTATAAAAATAAAGCAAAAAATATTAAAGCTTGTGCTCAAAAAATTATAGATGATTTTAGCGGAGAAGTTCCTAAAACAGCAGAAGAATTAATTCTATTACCTGGAGTTGGTAGAAAAACTGCAAATGTAGTTATGCTTGATGC
>CANQAB010000010.1 GCA_947589445.1 uncultured Clostridia bacterium
TTATATAAAAATGGTATTTTTGATGACAATGATAATGAAATTGCTAATAATATTTATAGAAAAGTAACTATACCAGACGAGAAGAAAACTGAAAAAAGCAGAAAGAAAAACAATGATACAAGATTTTAGAATGGAGGAATTTTAAATATGGAAAGCGAAAAAGTAAAAAATTTAATAAATATGATAAATAATTTGGATATAAAAAACAAGTTAAGATTAGCAATATGTATGAGCCAAAGCAAATGGTCTGGTCTTATGTATAATACTAAAAAAAATTATGAAAAGTTTGATAATATGTTAAAAAGCATAGATGAAGAATATAGAACTACACTTATAAACTTTGGAAAATATAAAATTGTAATGTTTGCAATGGGTAAACTTATGGAAAAGGAAACTACAGAACAAAATAAAGTGGCATTATTTTTATTCAATAATATAAAAGTTTAATAAATTAACTCGTTATGATTATTATTTAATAGCACAAAAGGAGATAACAGAAAAAATTAATTATTCTAGCTCAAAAATTAAAAAAAGACAATGTAGTTATGAAAAAAAGTTTTGTGATATTCATAATAAAATAGGAAAAATAGTTAGAAAGGCAATTAAAGAAGCTGGGCGTCAGTTATTTTTATAAAAAATATTTATTTATATATAGAAAAGTAATTTATATAATGATATAATATTTGTAATAATAATTAGAAGGAAATTAAAAAGTATGAGAGATTATAAAAAAGAATTAAAAGAAGATTTAGCTTATGGTAGAGAAAATGGATTTAAGGTTATGTTAGTAGAAGCTAATCCAGAAAAAGGATTTAATTATTCGTATTTTGTGTATATTCCAAATAATCCTCAAAACACAATGATGATGGATTGTTTAAATGATTATGAAGATGAAATGCCAGAAGGACAAACTGAAAATTTACAAGGATTAGAAGAAATATATAGTTTATTTGAAGATAGTGAAATTGTTAGAAGCGGTAGTTCCATTAAAGAAGGAATGGAAGAAGATAAAAGCAAAACACTAGAAAGATTATATTATAGAATGGAAAAAGGGGCAAATGCATTAAGCACGATGATAAGTATAAATCCAAATATTCCTGCTATAGTTCCTCTTATTCCTGGATATGGAAATGAACAATTTGACAGTATAGTATCTCAATTAGATAAAGATGTTATAAGTACAACAGCTCCTCAAATAAAGGCAATGATAGAAGATGCAAGAAAAATTATTGAAGAAAGAACTAGTGTAAAAATGAGTGATAGAGTTATTCCTCTTGGACATTCAAAATCTTCAACCTTTGCTAATAATTTTTCTGCTTATTATCCTGAAATGTGCGAAGCTACTATATTAGGTGGAGGAGATTTTGGTACACTCCCAATTGATAAAATTGCATTACAAATTGTTGATGATAATGATATAACTGAAAATGAACAATTTTCTATTATAAATGGAGTTGTTACAAAAAGAATAACTCAAGAAGATTTATATAGAATTATACAAGAATATAATGATACAAGAAGAGACTATCAAGAAGAAATTACAATTAATGAAGATGGTACATATAATTTGCCTATAAATTTTCCTGTGGGAATTTCCGATATTGAACATTATAGAGATCTATCAAATTTTCCAGATGGGAAAGAGGGTTTTAGAAGAGCTTTAGCTAGTATGAAAAAAATGATTTTTATTGGAGAACAAGAAGAAACTAGACCTGGACATTTTGCATATAAAGATGGTATTACAAAAGAAGGAATTAAAGTAAAATCTGGAGATGACATAGCTATTTTAGAAGAAAAATTAGGTCGTCATATTACTGAAATAGAAATTGCTAGTATGCATAATAGAGTTTTAGAATATATTGCTGCATCAAATTCATTGTTTGGTCGTAGCACAAATGAAAAATTAGATAGTTATATGCAATTAAATGAATTATTAGGTATCCCAATGCAATCAAAAATATATGAAGGAGTTGGACACGCAAATTATGAATATTCCAGTGATGTGGCAGAACTAGATAGTATTTCTTCTAAATCTATTTATTCATCACAATCATTAAAAAAAGATATAGCAACATATTACAATGGGGCGATTAAAGGAGATATTACGATTTTAGATGATAATGGTAGAGCAAGTAGTATTAGTCCAGTTCCTCAAATTATAAGAAGATATATTGCAAGTCGGAAAAGATTTAAGTTTACTTTCTGGAGTAACAGAGGAACAAATTAGAACATCAATAGATAGTTTTATAAGTAATTTAGATAATACAAATATTTATAGAGCATATGATGAACTTTCAGTTGAAGAAATTGCTTCAATCTTTAAATCAATTGAAAAATTAAAAGAAACTTCAAAAGGAAAAAACGGAATAAAAGATTGCTTAAATGATGATAGTTTGAGAATATCTACAGAACAAGAGGCTACAAAAGTTGTAAGGAAAACTATATTAGATAAAGAAAAATCATTAGAAGAAACAGAACAATCCAAATAGGAGAAAAACATATGATAAATGAAAAATATGGTATTGCAATAGCTGAAACATTACATTATTTAAAAGGAATACGTAAAGAAGATATTAATAAAATTCCAAAAAAATTTATGATATTTCTTAAAGAAAATGCATCAAAAAATTATTCTTGTAATTTTGATTATACAAAACCTTTAAAAGAATTAAATCTTACTAATGAAACAAAAGGTTTAATATCTATGATTTGTTTAAATTACTGGTGTGAAACAGAAGAACAAAAAATAAAATTTAGAAACCATTTAAATGTAAATGAACAAGCATATCAAGAAGCATTAAAAATAAAATATAATGTTGATAATATTTTTAATAAAAAAAATATTGGTAATAATGAAGAAATTAAATTCGAAAATATAAATCAATTGCCAATTAAATTAGAAAAAGAAAATATATTTAAAAGAGTATTTAATTCTATTATGAAATTTTTTAACAAAAAATGACTTAAATGAAATGCTTGATTTTTGGTTAATATTTTGCTAATATATTTATAGTTGATTGATATTTGTATCAATCGTAGGAAAAGCCGACGAGTTGTAAATATCTACGTCGTCTGCACCAAAAGTAGTTCGAATAGAACTACTTTTTTATACAAAAAACAGTAAAAGGTATTGACAAATGATGAAATTTGAAATAAAATACAAACAAAAGTTCTAGTAAATAATAGTATATATAGAAAAAATTAAATATTATAAAAAGGATGTGGTTTTATGGAAAATTTAAAAATTAAAAATCAAACTTTTGAGGAAATCAAACATATTGATGAGAAAGGAGTTGAATTTTGGTATGCAAGAGAATTACAAATTGTTTTGGATTATAAAGAATGGAGAAAATTTGAAAATGTAATAAATAAAGCAAAAGAATCTTGCAAAAATAGTGGTATAAGTACATTTGAACATTTTGTCGGCACCGACAAATTGTCAAAACGTGCTAATAATGCAGAAGTTGTAATTAAGGATTACAAACTATCTCGTTATGCTTGCTATTTAATAGCACAAAATGGAGATAGCAGAAAAAAAGTAATTGCACTTGCTCAAACATATTTTGCAGTTCAAACTAGAAAGCAAGAAATCACAGAAAAAGAATATAGTATGCTTACAGAAGATGAAAAAAGATTTTATCAAAGAGATTTAACAAGAAAAGGAAATTATTCTCTTAATCAAACAGCAAAAAAAGCAGGAGTTAAAAATTTTGATAAATTTCACAATGCAGGTTATAAAGGACTATATAATGGTGAAACTGCTGATGATATTGCTAAAAGAAAAGGATTAAGATATAGAGAAGACATTTTGGATAATATGGGAAGTGATGAGCTTATTGCTAATTTATTTAGAATTTCTCAAACAGAACAAAGATAAAAAAAAGACAATGTAGATACCGAAAAAAAAGCTTGTGATACTCATAATAAAATTGGAAAAATAGTTAGAAAAGCAATTAAAGAAGCTGGACGGAACTATGCCAGAAGAGTTACCTACTCCTAAAAAGAGTTTAAAGCAATTGGAAAAAGAAAAAAATAAAAGTTTAAAAAACTTAGGTAAATATTGATGTTATCAATTTTTACTGATTGAAACTAGGCACTCACTGTAAAAATTAAGGCATTTTTGATTATATAGATTTATGTTAATTACTTGAAATTTGTGGAGATTTATGCTATAATCTTTTTGCAAAGACCTAAAGTTAGTAGATTGCAGTCGGAAGTGGTCAGACCGATTGTACAGTCCATCAAAAAATTTTGAGGAGGTTACATTTTATGAATATTTCAGATGAAAAGGTTTGGAAACGACTTTTAGATGAAGATTCTAAATTAAAGGAGTTGGCTATTAAGGCTGGTGTGGAAAATAATTCTCAAAGAGCTCAAGAGCTTAATGGTTGCTTTGCAATTAACTGTGGAGACGGAGTTGTTCAGTCAGAAGCAGAAAGAGATTTAGCAAAGTATCTGTTCTGTGCAGATTTTGACGGAGAAAGAATAAGAAATGCTATATCAGGAAGAATTGCAGCAGCAAAAGAGGCAGGAATAAGCATAAACGATCTTTAATCAAAAAATAACTGACCACATTAGGAGTTTTCACCGTAAAAAGTGAGAGCTTCTTTTTTTTATATTACTAAATTCATACCAAACGATTTTTTATTTTTTATGATATTGATATTGTATTTTTTGATAAATGTGCTATAATACATTTAACTTGATTGATTTTTATATCAACCGTCAAAAGAACCAACGAGTTGTAAATATCTACGTCGTTGGCACCAAAAATAGGAAAAATAACACTATTTTAAATATTTTTAAGATAGTGTTATTTTTATTTCAATGCTTGTTTCTTGCTTGTATCAATGCTTTTGCGTTTTACTTCTTTTTTAGTGTTTGTTTTTATTTCTCTATTTTTTCTCCTATTGCATTACTTTATATACTTTTGATTTGGATGTTTTGAGCAAAGAAGTTTGCTAATAATAGCATCACTTTTTTACAATAATTTAAACATATCCATCCGCTTGAAGTTTTTCCCCAATTTCCATATATTTCACCTACTGTACATACTACTCCTTTTCGATAACCATTTGTGTAATAATTACCCAATTTTCTATTTTGTTTTCTCGCGTCTGTAGTTAATTGTTTATATGTTTTTTTGCTATAATTGTTTCCTGGTCCGTTTCTTACATTTAAAACAGATGCTGTAACTTTATATTTTCCTGTTTTATATGTTGTTATCTCATTAGAAGTTTCTTGTTTCTTACCTGAATTATCTGAAACTTTTATTGTGTAAGATAGACTAATCCATCCTTTATTTGTCTTTCCCCATCCATTACTTTCTGCTATAATTGTTACTTCTGTATTTTTAATATAGCTTCCTGTTTTTTTATAGTACATACCTGCTCCATTTCTTATATTTAGTCCGTTTCCTGCTGTTATTTTTACTTTATAGTTTACAGGTTTTGCTACTTTCTCTAATTGATCGTTTACAATTATTTCTTTATTATCTTCTTTTGTTTCCTCTCTTTCATTTTTATAACAAAAATATCCTTTAGTATTTCCATATTTTTTAAAGTTAGAAACACTCACATATACAGTATTTCCTTTTACAGTTGCTTTTCCTTTTCTAGTACTTGTTGTAAATTTTCCGTTATACAAGTAAGGGTCATATATTTTTAATGTATCTCCATCTATACCTACAATAACAATAAAATGTCCACCATACGTAAATAGTCCCTCTTTACAACTTGCAATGACATAATTATTATCTTTTAGTTTAGATATCATAGTGTCAAAAGAAGATGTTTGTTGTAATTCTATATCAAATACATCTGCAATCCATTTAAAACCACTCCAATAAGTTCCGCTATTTTTACTTCTATAACCATATTCTACAAATAAATCTCCCATATCTGTTGGTTTTATCTCTCCCTTAATAGAGCTTACTATAATAGACGCAGCCGTTGGTCCACAGCCACTTTGTATCATTGTTTGAGATTTATCATTTGTTGCAGAATACATATGTTTAGCCCATCTTTTATCTGCTTGAGAATAATAGGTTAATCCTTTATATGCACCAAGTTTTATATTAGGTGTTTTTTCAGAGCCATTATATGCTACTTTTCCCTGCCTATCAAATGCCTCATTTTCTAAATCAGCCTCCTGATATTCTATTACTTGTTCATCTTCAGAGGTTAATGGCGGTATTTCTATCGTGTCCATTATATATTCTGCTGTATCTAAGATGTTTTCTGCTTGATTTGTGCTAACAATATTATCAGTTTCTTCGTTATTTTCACTTCTACAGGTTTCTGCATTATTAAGAGTTATTTCATTATTGCTATTTTTGAAATTTTCTACTAATATAATACTTAAAATTACCAGAACAATAACAGATGCAACAATTAAAGCTAAATTCCTTCCTCTCATATTTTTCTCCTTTCAATGAGAATAATATATTATTCTATTCATTTTCTATTGTATGAATTATTGTATTGCATTGTTCTTTTTTATTATTCATAAAGAGTAATAATAATAAATATTATATTAACAACAGATTAGAGATTATAATGATTACTCATCCTATAATTGAGATAAAGTTTGTGATTACAATTGTAAAGATTGCAAATATAATTATGATTGTAATATGTTTAAATTTTCTTTTCAAAATGTTGATAGTCTTTTTTGTTACTCCAGTTTCCTCCCCACGTCCAACCTCTTTTTATAAAAGCATTATATAGATCATCACCCTTTTTTATCATTCCCTTTGTTTCTAATTTTCTATTAACATATTTACTCGCAGTAGCTGGTGATATATAGTTCCCTACAATATACGGATTATATAAAGGATTTATATCAATTGCTATTCCTTTAGAATGGTTAGAGATTGTATTAGTATTAGCAACTACTCTATAACAAAATGCAGATGTGTTATTTTCCTTCATTGATTTTTCGTCATTTGCTTCATAATCATCAATTAAACATATTTTTTCAATTGGATATCTTTTTTCATATACTTCTTTAAAAATTTCTAATACCTCTTGTGCAAGTTTTTTATGAATAATCATTTCACCTACATGTTTTTTATTATCAAATCCCCAATATGTTATTTTTAAGTAAGATAAGTTATCTATATTTACTTTATCTTTGCTTTTTAATGGAATAGATTTTCCTAACATTTTCTGGAAAATGCTATCTGGTATTTTACTACTTGTATAAATCTCTTCTTTATTTTCTATTTTTGAATTTGTTTGTGTAGTCTTTATATTTTCTCTTCGTTTTCTATTATTTTCCAATATTGCACTATTATTTTTTTCTTCTTTTGAATTATATATTATTAATATCAACGTAATTATTGTAAATATAGTAACTATTACTGTAGATATAACACAAAAAAATTTTTTCATATTAATTTAAATGCCTTCCTTATCTTCTAATGGATGCTTTTCCTCTATTTTATTAAACTTTGCAAAAGCTACTTTTCTTAAAGCTTTATTTGCTTCTATCACTTGTACCGTTATTTTATCACCCATTCTATAGACCGTTCTACTATGCTCACCTATTAACTGTTTATGAATATCATCATATTCAAAATATTCTTTTCCTAAGTTTTCAAATCTTATTAGTCCTTCTACTGTATTTTCTAATTCTACAAATAATCCAAAGCTAGTTACTCCACTTATAATTCCTTCGTAAACTTCACCAATTTTATTTTGCATATATTCTGCTTTCTTTAAGTCTATTGAATCTCTTTCAGCCTTTTGAGCTATTTTTTCTGTTTCAGATGACTTTTCTGCATATTTTACAGCAAGTTCATTTTGCATATCTTTATATTCTTCTTCTACATGATAATTCTTTTTTAAGTAATAAGAGATAATTCTATGAATGTATAAATCTGGATACCTTCTAATTGGTGAAGTAAAATGACAATAATATTTTCCTGCAATTCCGAAATGTCCCTTATTTTGTGCTTCATATTTCGCTACTTTAAGTGTTCGCAAAATTAAATTAGAAATAACTTTTTCTTCTTCTTTACCTTTAATATCTTCTAAAATACTACTAAATGCCTTTGGATGTATACTTTCTTTGTTTCCTTTTATTCTATATCCAAAATTATATAAAAAACTGTTTAACTCTGTTATCTTCTCTTGAGCTGGTGATTCATGAACTCTGTAAATAAAAGGAGCTTCTAGCCAGAAAAATTTTTCTGCAACCGTTTCATTAGCTGTTAGCATAAATTGTTCTATAATTTGATTTGAAAATTGAATTTCATATTTCTGGATATTGGTTGGATATCCATTCTTATCTAGTGTAATATTACTTTCTGGAATATTTAAATCTAAATATCCCTCTTCTCTCCTTTTTGTTTCTAATATATGAGCTAATTCTTCCATTTGTTTAAAATGTTCTATATATGGTAGATATTCTTTTAAATCTTCTCTTATATTTTCATTTTCATTTAAATCTAATAAGTCTTGTACTATATGGTAAGACATTCTTTTGGTTACTTTAATAACTCCTTTTATAATATCTGAAGAAACAACATTCCCCTTATTATCTATCTCCATTAAAACGGATAATGTTAGTCTATCTTTCCCTTCATTTAAACTACAAATACCATTAGATAGTTCCTTTGGAAGCATGGGAATAACTCTATCTAACATATATACACTTGTTCCTCTTAAAATAGCTTCTTTATCTAAACAACTTCCTTCTTTAACATAGTGACTAACATCTGCAATATGTACTTTTAAAATATAATTTCCATCTTGTTTTTTTTCTACAGAAACAGCATCATCTAAGTCTTTTGCATCTTCTCCATCAATTGTAAAGATACTTTCTCCTCTAAAATCTTTTCTATTTTGTACCTCTTCTTCATCTATTTCATTAGATATGCTCTTTGCTTCTTCTAACACAGTTTTAGGAAATTCGTAAGGTAAATTATATTCTTTAATAATAGATAACATATCTACTCCAGCAACATCCATATTTCCAATTACTTCTATTATTTTACCTTCTGGCTTTTTTCCATCTTGTTCTTGTTTTGTTATTTGTACTACTACTTTATCGTTTTCTTTTGCACCATTAAAATATTTTTTAGAAATAAAAATGTCTTTACTTTGTTTTTTATTATCTGGAATAACAAATCCAAAACTTCTACTATTTTTGAATGTTCCAACAAATGTTTCTATTTTATTTAATATATATTTATTTCTTCTGTTTCTTGTTATTTTTCCTTCACGTTCTAGATTTGTTAAAATGCTTTTAAATTCTTCATAATCATTTTTTTTAACAGAAAAAATAATAGCTAATTCTTTAGCTTTCATTGGAACATATTCTTTTTTCTGCATAAATTCTAAAATTAAATTTTCTTTTTCCATAATTACTCTCTTCTTCTCAAGTCTAAAATGGAGCTATTAAATAATAGCTCCATTTTAATACTTCTATTTTTATTATGAACAAAATTTTACAATAATTTTCCAAAATAAAAGGATTAGACTACCTATATTTATCATTCAAAATATTACTAACTTACTTTAAAGACTTAAATATGCAAAGTTCCTTTTATTATTAGATAAATCGAATTTTTTGATATACAACAAATTTAAGTTTCCTTAGGCTGTGCAACATTCGAAGCCATTTATATTATAAAGGATATACAATACTTAGTACAACTGTAATAACTGCAAAAACAACACCAAGTATAATTGTCCATCTTTTTAATCTTCCTTCTTTAGTTCTACCCTTATTTTTATCTAAAAAATTATTTGCCCCTGCACCTGTTATTGTTCCGGATAATCCTGGATCATCTTTATGTTGTAACATAACTATAACAATAACTATTAATGCAACTATAATATCTATTGCTATTAAAATATTCTTTAAAATTTCCATATTGAGTTCCTCCTTAAGGTTCATTTTGTATTTGACTATGATATTGTAACATATTCTTTTAATAATTGCAAATATTTCCTAAATTTAGATTGAATTTTCATTTTGGTACCGATGGTGGGACTCGAACCCACATGGTTTCCCGCTGGATTTTGAGTCCAGTGCGTCTACCAATTCCGCCACATCGGCTTATTTAACATTTTTATTAAAATACATAATAAGAAGTATGCTAATTTATATTAGCATACTTTTTTATAAAAATCAAGAATTATTTTTCTTCTATAATCAAAATTCTTTTATCCAGATTGTTTTCATCCTTTTTTATATCTATTTTTATATAATGCTCTGGCAAGGCTTCTTGTATTATTTCTCCCCACTCTATAATACATATTCCTTTTGAAAAGTATTCTTCTCCTCCTATTGCATAAAACTCATCTATATCTGCTAGTCTATATACATCGAAGTGATAAATAGTTGCTTTTTTATTTTTGTATTCATTTATAATGGTAAAAGTAGGACTTGATATTTCTTTTTCTAACTCAAAATAAGATAAGAAACCCTCTGTGAATTTTGTCTTTCCTGCTCCCAATTCTCCATTTAAAATAATTATTCCTGTTTTTCCCATTTTCTCTGCTATTTGCTTTGCTATATTTTTTGTTTCTTCCTCTGAATAGGTTATAATTTCTTTCATTCTTTCTCCTTGTATTTTCTACATATGCATTATTTTAACAGATTTATTTCAATTAATCAAGATGTCCCACCTTCCTTATACTCAATAAATTACAATTTATTTTATAACCTCTTTAATTTTATCTAAATTTTCTATTACAGCATTATATCCATATTTGTAACATGAATCAAGCTTATTAGTATCTAATAAGCCAGTTTTATCGGTATAAACATCTAAAACTAAATTGGCTTGTTTTAAATTTTCTTCTGATATCTTTTCTCCCATAATATCTATAGTTTTCATTGTCATATCCATAATATTGCTTTCCTCTGTAATTTCATCACTTTTAAATTTGATACCAATTACTACATCCGCTCCCTGTTTTCTTACTTCATTTACAGGAATGTTATCCAATGCTCCTCCATCTATAAATGCATGTTCTTTATATTCGCATGGACTAAATACAGCAGCAAAACTGCTACTTGCTCTTATTGCTTTACCTACTGTAATATCTGTTATATATTTTCCTTTTTCGTCTGGAGGAAAATTAGTAAATACATATTCTTTGCAATTCATCAAGTCTACTGTTGGAACAACTATTGGCATTTTTATATCTTTCATCCTGAATATACCTTGTTTATTAATAACTTCGTTAAAAACTCTTTCTATACTGTTACCAGTCTTTAATCCTTTTAACGTAATCTTTTTATTGAGCATATAATTTTTTATAATTGGTTTAGTATTTACCTCTACTATATCTTTCGAATATTTCTTAAAAAGTGTATAAATATGATAAGGAGAATACCCAGATGCATATAACATAGCAATCATACTACCTGAACTCGTTCCACCTATAATATCCACTTTAATGCCATTATCTTCAAGTGCTTTTAATACTCCTGCGTGTGCAATTCCTCTAATTCCCCCACCTGATAAAGCAATCCCAATTTTCATATTTTTACTCCCGCTTTTATAATCTCTGTATATATTATTCACAAATACATTTTTGTTTAAACAATAAAGATTCAAAATAACAAGACATATTAGCAATAATTGTTTTTGTATAAATTTAAATTATAAAAGTAAATACTAAATTGAATAATGATTTTAGTGATATATAATAAAATTTCAAAAATTTTTTTATTATACAAAAAGACAGCTTTCTCAAGCTGTCTTTAAAATTAATTTTGACTATATGGAAGAACTGCTATGTGTCTTGCTCTTTTTATTGCTAATGTAATATCTCTTTGATGTTTTGCACAAGCACCTGTTGCTCTTCTTGGTAATATTTTACCTTTTTCATTTATGTATTTTTTTATTTGTTCACCATTTTTGTAATCTAATATTAAATCTTTATTAGCACATAATGGACAAACTTTTTTTCTTACTTTTCTGAATTTTGGATTGTAGTCCTCATCATTATTTCTATTATTTCTTTTATTATTTTGCTTTCTATCAGCCATTTTTCTTTCCTCCCCTTAAAATGGTAGGTCATCACTTGAAGTTACTTCAAATTCTGGACTTGAACTTGCAACACTGCTTCCAAAAGTATTTTCAAAGCTTGATGAATCTGCTCCATCTTTTTTGCTATCTGCAAAATATGCTTCTTCTGCAACTACTTCTGTTACATATCTTTTTTGCCCTTGTTCATCTTCCCAGTTTCTTACCTGTAATCTCCCTATAATACCTACTTGTTGACCTTTTTTAAAATATTTACTGCAAAACTCCCCTAATTTGCTCCAAGCAACTATATTAATAAAGTCTGCTTGTCTTTCTTCTCCAGGTCTTGTAAATCTTCTATTTACAGCTAGACTAAAACTTGCAACTAATGTGTTATTGGTTTGAGTATATCTAACTTCTGGATCTCTTGTTAATCTTCCCATTAAAATTACTTTGTTCATATTTTTCTCCTTAACTTAAATAAATAGGGTCTTTTAATCTTCTTTTTTTACTGTAATAAATTTCATAACGTTATCTTCTATTCTGTAATTTCTTTCAAGTTCTGCAATTAGTTCTGGTTTAGCTTCAAAATTGAATACTATATAAAATCCTTCTTTGTTTTTATTAATTTCATAAGCTAATCTTTTTTTACCTAATTCATCTACAGATTCTACTTTACCTTCATTATTAATAATATCTGTAAATTTTTTAATTAATGATTTTATTCCTTCTTCATCTACAGATGGATTAATAATGATAACACTTTCGTATTTGTTCATTATCTTTCACCTACCTTTCGGATATAATAACCCACTTTTATAAGTGAGTAAGGTATAAAAAAACAGTCAATGTTTTTTTAACATTGACTATTATACTACATTTTTATTTATTATTCAAGTATTTCATCTAGATTTTTTTAAGGAGTGTCCCCTATAGGTTCAAATGAGCCTATTTAAGAAACGTCCACAGATTGGTCATTTTTAACTATTTTTATATTTAAAGAATTCTCTGAGCTATTTCCATTATTGTCATAACTTTTTACTTTTATTTGATATGTACCAGCATCTTTTATTGTACATATATTATTTTCTAAAGTTGCAATATCTTTTTCTGTTACATTATTATTGGTATTATCGTTACTATATATAGAGTATGTTGTTCTATTTACACCAGACCAATTATCTTTTCCTGGTATAATTTCAAATTCTACTTTACTTACATAATTACCAGCTTCGTTTTTAGATCCTGTAATTATTTTTATTTCTGGTTTTGTTGGTGGTATATTGTCATTTATTACATTTTTATCTAAATCAACTGTATTATATATAACCCCATTAACCTCAATTCCTTTTACATAATAAACTGCATGAGATAACTCATTAATAATATATACATCGTCTGATTTGCCTTGTTTTTCAAATCCTTCCATGCCATAATTTAACGAAATATTATCCATTGCGGATAAATTTATAATATAATATTTATCATTATCGTTCTTATTTTTACTAAAATTTAAATTAGTATAAGTATATTCATTATTTTTAATTACAGGCAGTTCTCCATATTTTAAATAATAATTTGCAACTTTATCTGAAAGCAAATTTATGTCATTATACATTTTATTCAATTTGTTTATTTCAAACCTATCCATAGAAGTATAAATTGCTGTAGATGAAATAATTAGCATTATTGCAACTGTTATTAATAGCGAAATTATTGTTATTCCTTTGTTATTGTTTTGTATTTTATTTTTTTTATGTTGATCTTTTGTATTTTTCATTATAAAAGTTTCCTCCATATTCTTTATATGAAGCTGATATTAATTGTTAGAACATTTTCTTTTAGCCAAAGAAATTCTAACCTCTTACTTCTAACCTCTAATTACATTTTATAAATAATTCCATTGTTTGTCAATTATTTTATAGATTTTCTTGTATGTATCATATTTTTTATTTTCTTTAATCATTATTATCCATAAGCAAACAATAATTGCAAATATGGCTACATTTTTATATATAATAATTATAATGCTTGATATTATAGTCAAAAAAATAAGTACCATATTTGAAATTATATTTGTGTATCTATTTGCTTTTTTATTTCCAAATAATATTTTAGCTGTATTTTGTAAAATTTTTCCTCCATCTAGTGGATATATTGGTAACATATTAAATATAAATAATAATAAGTTTGCGTAGATAATATCATTTTTAAATTTATATATAAGACCTAATATAACTATAATAATATTTAATACAGGTCCTGCAAAAGCAATTAATATTTTTTTTACAGATAACAAATTAGATTTTATAACTTTTTTATTATAATCCTTTATATTGGTTTTAAATTCTATGCAAAATCCAAATGGCATTATTTTAAATGTATCTGTTTCGAACCCTAATATTAATCCTACAGTTAAATGTGCTAATTCATGAATAAGTGCAAATATCATAGTAAGCGTATAAATCTCTATTTGATTTGTTAATAGAAATAGTATTAAGAATAAAAAAATATTTAAATTTAATTTTATCTTCATAAATAAAAAAATATTCATCTCCTTTCTATAATATTTAAAACAATTTTTTATTATACTCTATCTAAATTTTATTATTAATTCAGGATTAATATATCTATCGGACAATCTAATTTCAAAATGTAAATGTGGTCCAGTCGAATTTCCTGTTGACCCCACAGTTGCAATTGTATCCCCCATCTTTACCTTGTCACCTTCTTTTACTTTCAACTTTTCGCAATGAGCATATACTGTCATAACATCTTTATTTATTATTTTAATAAAATTACCATAATCATTATTTTTACTTGCTACACTCACTGTTCCTTCCATTGCGGATTTTATGCTTGTCCCAATTTTTGTTGCAATATCAATTCCCTTATGGTCAGCACTCATTACTTTAGAAGTAACTTCTCTTTCCCCAAATCCTGATGTAATTGTTCCACTTAACGGTTTTTGAAATTTACAAATAGTTTTTACAGTTTCTGCATCTTGCTCCATTTGTGTTTTCTGTTTTTCTACTTCTTTCGTGTTTACCTCTTCTTTCTTTTCATCTTTTTTATTATCTTCAACTATATTGCTTTCAGATAAATTATTATTTTCTTGCATTTGGTTAAAGTTATCATTTATTACTTTATTTTCACTATTATTTAACATTGTAGTTAAAAATTGTTGACAATCTTTATATATCTTTTCTAAATTAATATCATAATTTAATATAAAATTGGTTGTTTTTATAATTTGGTCAGAAAATACATAATTAGTAGTGCTTACAAGATAAAATATTAAATATATTAATAAGCAAATTATAATTTGCAATATCATTCTTTTAAATAGTTTATAATCTTTCTTATTATTTAAATTTACTCTGGCTGTATCATTTATATAATAATTTTGATTCCTTCTTTGAGATATTTCTATTGCTCGTCTTATTTTTTCTTCGTCTGAAATTACTCTTTCCATAAAAAAAGCACCTCTTTCTTATATATTTTTTTAAATATATGCAAGAAAAAGGTGTATTATTCATTTGTAAATGTTTAATTTGGTTACATAAACCTATTTATTTTAAAAAAACATTTAGCAATGTGTTTACAATAAATACTATAAATAAAGCAATTGATACTACTTTTAGTCTTTGATATTTTTCTTTTAAATGATAGTAATTTTTTATATCACATAATTCTCTATCTCTTAAATAATTATTTATAATATTTTCTGCCTCTCTTACTGCGTAACTTTCCGATTTAGAATTTTTATTATCCATTTCTACATCCTCCTAGAATTAGATATGTATATAATAAATATTCCCATTTACTTATTTTTCTATACATCTATTAATTTATTGCTTTTAATATTTGATTTGAAATTTTTTTGCTCATTTTTTTAATAAGATCTTCTGGTACATTTTTTAATACTTGAATATTTTTTGATGGAGTCTTACAGTCTTCTCCTACAATTCCTTTTATAACTATATTTCCTATTTTATATTTGTATTTATTTAAAGCTTCTCCTAAAATAATTTTATTCTTTGTAATAATTATTTCCCCTATATAAGATTTTGTATATAAGCTTGCATCAACAACAATTGTATACATGTTAGTAAATTGTTTATTTAAACTCATCAAATTTTCATTAATATTCAAATAATGTATTGGATTTTCTAGGTTTCCCTTTATTATTATTTTATTTATTAATTTAGTTTGCATTAATTGTTGTCCAACAGCTGGTCCTAGCATATCTCCAACTATTTGTCTACTACCAATACATAACAAAACAATTTGTTTATCTAAATTTTTATTTATCTCTTTTTTTAATATTTTAGTTATATTTTCCATATTTATAGTTTATAATGTTTCATATATTTTATTCTATTTATTATTGATATTATTTACCATTTATTGTAAAATAAATATAACTTACAAATTATTAGAAAGGGAAATGTAAAATGCAAAAGAAATCTAGAGAAAAATTATATGAAGCAGAAAAAGTTAAAAATTTTAAGGAACTTATCAACCGCAGTGTAAGACTATATCCAAATCATATAGCTTTTCAATATAAATTAAATCCTAAAGATAAAGAAGTAATAAAGGTGACTTATTCTTCTTTTAAAAATGATATAGACTGTTTAGGTACTTCCCTTTTAGATTTAGGTTTAGCTAATAAAAGAATAATTGTAATAGGTCCTAATCGTTATGAATGGTGTGTTAGTTACTTAGCTATTACAACTGGAAATATGGTAGTTGTTCCTCTAGACAAATCTCTACCAGAACAGGAATTAATTGACTCTGTTATTAGAAGTGAAGCTGATGCAGTTATTTTTGATATAAAATATATAAATATTTTTGAGAAAATTAAAAATAATGCTGATAGCAAATTAAAAACCTATATATGTATGGACAGAGTAGAAAATAACTCTATTTTAGTTTATGATGATTTAATAAAAAAAGGAAATATGTTAATTTCTGCTGGAAATACTAAGCATTTAGACGCTATTATCGACAATCATAAAATGTCTGTTATGCTATTTACTTCTGGAACAACATCATTATCTAAAATTGTTATGTTATCACATGATAATATATGTTCTAATGTATATTCTCTTGCTTGTATGGCTAAAGTTACAGATAAAGATACCTTCTTATCTTTTCTACCATTACATCATACTTACGAATCTACTACTACCTTCCTTTATGGACTATATTGTGGTATTACTATTGCTTTTTGTGATGGATTACGATATGTCGTAGATAATCTAAAAGAATATAAAATAACAGGATTTGTTACTGTTCCTTTAATGTTAGAAACCATGTATAAAAAAATATTAAAAGGAATAAAAGAACAACACAAAATACTACTTTTTAAAATAATGACTTTCATCTCTAATATACTTCTAAAGCTTGGAATAGATATTAGAAGAAAATTATTTAAATCTATTTTAGAACAACTAGGAGGACATTTACGCGTAATTGTATATGGTGCTGCTTCTATGGATAAAAAAACAATAAAAGGATTATCTAATTTAGGAATTAATATGTTAAACGGATATGGACTTACAGAAACCTCACCTGTTCTATCCGCTGAAAACGATAGGTATAAAAAACCTGGTTCTGTAGCGTTTCCTATGCCTGGTATGCAAATTAAAATTGAAAATCCTGATGAAAATGGCATTGGAGAAATCTGTGCTAAAGGTCCGTGTGTAATGCTTGGTTATTACAACGACGCCCAAGCAACAAGTGAAGTTCTAAAAGATGGATGGTTTCATACTGGTGATTTAGGATATTATGATAAAAATGGCTATTTATTTGTTTCTGGTAGAAAGAAAAATGTTATTGTGCTTAAAAATGGAAAAAATATTTTCCCTGAAGAATTAGAACTGTTAGTTGCAAAATTACCATTTGTTTCAGAAAATATGGTTTATGCTAAAATTACAAATAATAATGACATTATTGTTGCTATAAAAATTGTTTATAATAAAGAATTGATGGAAAGTCTATATCCAGACAAAAACAAAGAAGATTATTTTGATATTATTTGGCAAGAAATAAAGAAAATTAATAAAACTCTTCCAACTTATAAATATATTAAACATTTAATTATTACAGATGAACCAATGATAAAAACAACTACTCAGAAAGTAAAACGTTATGAAGAAATAAAGAAAATAAAAGAAGATAAATAAGTTTTTATTTATCTTCTTTTATTTGTAATTTGTGGGTTAATTTCCACAAATATGTTTTCTGGTCATCTCTAATAAGTTTAATTTAGAAAATCCTACTATTTGTGTTTTAGTTCTATCTTTTTTTAGCTCTTTTTCTAATGTCTCAATTATTTTTTGCTTATTTTCTTCACTTTTCATATCTATATAATCTATAATTATAATTCCACCAACGTCACGAAGTTTTAACTGCCTTGCAATTTCTATACTTGCTTCTTTATTTACTTTATAAATCGTTTTTTCTACATTATCTGTACCAGTATATTTTCCTGAATTTACATCAATTGCTGTTAATGCTTCTGTTTTATCAATAGTAATAAATCCTCCACATTTTAGCCAAACTTTTCTTTTTTCTGCTTTTTCTATTTGTTCTTTCAATATTGGTTTTTCTTCTATCAAATTATCTTTTTCTACTTTTTTTAACTGAATTTTATTAGCATTTAAGTCATTTATGGTTTTATTTAAATATTCATAATCTTCTTCGTTGTTAACTGTAATTTTTTCTAAATCTTTATCTATTAAGTCTATTAAAATTTTTTTAATAATACTATGAGATTTATATATTAATCTTGGAAAGTTGTTATTAGCTTTATTTTCATCATATAGTCTTTTAATATTATTCCATTTTTCATTAGCAACTTCTATTTCTTTTTTTATTGCATCTTCTGACTGATTCTGTGCAGATGTTCTTACAATTATTCCACAATTTGATGGTAAATATTTTCTTGCTATACTAGTTAATCTTTCTTTTTCTTTCTCGTCTTCTATTTTTTGAGAAATGGTAATAATAGTAGTATTGGGCATAAATACTATAAATCTACTATTAATACTCAAATGTGTAGATACCTTTGCCCCTTTAGATTGTGTAAAATCTCTTTTTACCTGAACTAACAGTGGCATTCCTACTTTTACTACATCTTTTATTTTCTTATTTTCATTAGTATTTCCATCTTTTAGATCTACCTTTGGTAATATGTCCTTTAAGTGTATAAATGTATTTTTCTTTTGTCCTATGTCAATAAAAGCTGCTTGCATTCCTTGAAGTATGTTAACAACTTTTCCAATATATATATTTCCTTCAATTCTTTGTATATTTTCATTTTCTATATATTTTTCAATAAGATTACCATCTTCTATTAATAATATTTGTTTTGAATTTTCTTGTTTGTTAATTATTATCTCTTTCATATTTTGCTTATTTTCCTTCCTAATGTTTTAAAGTTACTCATTTTAGTTATATTTATTCATTGCACTATCAATACCATTTTTTATCATCTCACTAATTGCTACTGTAGCCTTTTCAATTGCATTTTCTAATAATTCATATTCATTATCTGGTATGCGAGTTAATATGTAATTCAATAAGTCACTTTTATACTGTGGCATTCCTATGCCAATTCTTACTCTAGGAAATTGCTGTGTTTTTATTTCATTTACAACCGATTTCATTCCATTATGAGTCCCTGGTCCGCCTTTTTTTCTTATTTTTATTAGTCCCGGGGCTATATCTAAATCATCATAAATTATCAATATATTCTCTGATTGTATTTTATAAAAATTCATAAAATCTCGTACTGCTATTCCGCTTAAATTCATATATGTCTGTGGCTTTACTAAAATTACGTTTTCTCCATGTATTTTACCCGTTCCATATAATGAATTAAATTTTATTTTATTTACATTAATATTATACTTATCTGCTAATTTATTAATAACGTCAAACCCCATATTATGTCTAGTTCTAGCATATTCTGTTTCTGGATTTCCTAATCCTACTATTAAATACATATCTTTTCCTCTTTTTGAATAATATATATTATTTTACAATGATTTCTAATTATTTACAAGTTTTATTTTAAAAAAATTTATGTATCTATTATTATACAAGTAAAGTAGCTATGTTGACTTTTTTATCTGGCAATTTAAGTTTCTTATTCAAGTGAAGAAATCTCAAAGACAATATATATTTATAAAGTTTTTTATATAATAGAAATTTAGGATAATTTTCCTATTATATAAAAATAGACCTTAATATATCTATTATTTCTAATAAATATATAAGGTTTATTTTTTACGCACTCTTTAATTCTAATCTTAATTTGTCTGCAATCATAGCAATAAATTCACTGTTTGTTGGCTTTCCTTTTGCTGCTGAAATTGTATATCCGAAGATATTTTCAACAGTTTCTGCTTGGCCTCTTGTCCAAGCTACCTCTATTGCGTGACGAATTGCTCTTTCTACTCTTGATGGTGTTGTATGATATTTTATTGCAATATCTGGATATAATTGTTTTGTTATTTGATTAATAATATCAATATTGTTAACAACCATCATAATTGCTTCCCTTAAATACTGATATCCTTTAATATGTGCTGGGACTCCAACTTCATGGATAACATTTGTAACTAATGCTTCCAAATTTTCTTGGTCTTTTTTCTTTTCTGGTGATATTTCTATGTATGGTGCTTTAATTTCTCTACTTGCAATATTTATATTGTTGTTTTTTAATTGTGTTGGTTGGTATAATCTTATTTCTTTTATTCTTTTTAATAATAAAGCTATATCAAAAGGTTTTATAACATAATACTCTGCTCCTAAATCTAGTGCTCTTTGAGTTATTTTGTCTTGTCCAACTGCTGATAGCATAATGCAAAGTGGAAATTTTTTCATTTTGGCAGCATTAATTTTTTCTAAAACTCCTATACCATCTAAGTGTGGCATAATAACATCTAATAAGGCTACGTCTGGTTGTGTATTTAGTATCATTTCAACTGCTTCTTTTCCATCTCTTGCAATAGCAATTATCTCCAATTCATCATCCTCTTCAATATAACTTGTTAAAGTATTAGCAAAATCTGGGTTGTCATCTGCTATTAAAACTGTAATTTTGTCTTTCACGTTTTTTCCTCCTATAATTTTAAAATTGTAAATATTTTACATTTTTGTATTATATTATTTTTTATTTTATAATGCAATAGTTTTTTGGAAATTTTTTCAAATTATTTTTAAAACGCCGTATTTTTACGGCGTTTTATACATACATTTCTTTAATAAATTTTATTTTTTTAATATTTATTTCTTTTTCTGAAATTTTTTTAAAGATTTCTTCTTTTTTTATAGCAATATCTAGTAATATATTTGTTAAATATTCTTCTTTTAAGATAATAATATCATTGTTTTTGGCAAAATATTTAAATTTATTTATATTATTATAATCTAATTCTATTGTGTATATTTGTGCTATATTTTTTTCTATTGTTCCTGCTTTTTCTATACCTAAATTACATGCCTTAGAATATGCTTTTACTAATCCTCCAGTACCTAATAATATCCCACCAAAATACCTTGTTACAATTACTAAAACATTAGCTAGTTCATTTTTAGATAGAATAGTAAGCATTGGTGCTCCAGCAGTACCAGAAGGTTCACCATCATCACTTGATTTTTCAATAATTCCTTGTTTTGAAAAAATTCTATAGGCATAACAATTGTGCCTTGCATCATGATATTTTTTATTCATTTGCTTGATAAAATTTTCTACTTCTTCTTTACTTTCTACATAAAAAATATTTGCTATAAATTTTGATTTTTTCTCAACAATTTCGCAAGTAATATTTTCTTTAATTGTTTTAAACATTTATATTATCCCTTCTTTGGTAAATTACAGTTTATCTTAGTAATCCCGCCGTATACCCTGTAGAGTATGCAATTTGTAAATTGAATCCTCCTGTGTACGCATCTACATCAATAATCTCTCCAGCAAAATATAAATTTTTTACTAATTTTGATTCCATTGTTGATGGATTAATCTCTTTTATATTTATTCCACCAGATGTAATAATTCCCTCTTCCACTGCTCTAGTTCCTTTTACAGTAAATTCTAAGTTTTTTATTAATTTTACTAATCTATATCTTTCTTCTTTTGTAATCTCATTTACTTTTTTATCTATCTTTATTTGAGATTTTTCTATAATATAGTCAATAATTTTTTTAGGTAATAATTCAAATAAAGAATTTTTATATTCTTTATTTTTTTGTTTTCCAAAGTCTCTTAAAATTCTTGTATTTAATTGTTCTTCTGAAATAGCTGGTTTTAAATCTATTAATAACTTTATTTTTTCATCTTTTAACAGTGTTTCTATGTTTTTATATCTTATTAAATGAGCAGACCCACTTAAAATAGTAGGTCCAGATACTCCAAAGTGAGTAAATAGCATTTCTCCAAAATCTTCATAAATTATTTTGTTTTTTTCCGTATCTTTTATTTTAATTGCTACATTTTTTAAGCTTAATCCTTGCATATTTTTGCAATCAACTTTTTCTTTTAGTTCTAATGGTACTAATGATGCTTTAATAGGAGTAACTGTATGTCCTATTTTCTCTGCAAAATAATATCCATCTCCTGTAGAACCTGTTAATGGATATGTTTTACCACCAGTTGCTATAATTAATTTATCAGCTTGAATTGTATCTTTATCTTTCAAATATACTAAAAATCCATTTTCCTTTAACTTTTTTATTTCTTGAACATTTGAATTCAATTTAATACATACATTTAATCTTTTTAATTCTTTTTCAAATGCATTTAATACATCTTGTGATTTATCTGAAAGAGGAAATATTCTATTTCCTCTTTCTATTTTGGTTTTTACTCCATTTGCTTCCAAAAAATCAATTATATCTTTATTGGTGTAATTTTGAAAAGCACTATATAAAAACATACCATTCCCTGGTACATTTTTAATAAAATCTGACATATCCAAATTACTTGTAATATTGCATCTTCCTTTTCCCGTAATTAATAGTTTCTTACCTAAAGTAGTATTTTTTTCTAATAAAATTACATCATAAGAAGGATAGCTTTCTTTACAAGATATGGCAGCCATCATTCCTGCTGGTCCACCACCAATAACTACTACTTTCATTTTTTCTCTCTTTCTTTATTTTTATAATTTTTTTGATTCATTATTTTATTTTTTCTTTAAAATCTTATATTTGATAAAACTATTTCTTTATATTATTAATTGCAGTTAAAACTGCAAGTTTCCCGTATTCATATGTTAAACTTCCTTGCATATATGCTATATAAGGAGGTCTAATTGGTCCATCGCAACTTATTTCTATAGAAGAACCTTGAGTAAAGCTTCCACTTGCCATAATTACTTTATCATTATATCCTGGCATATTCCAAGGCTCTGGTACAGAATTAGAATCAATTGCAGACCCCATTTGTATACCCTGACAATATTTTATTAATTTTTCAGCATTACCAAATTCTATATTTTGTACTATATCTGCTCTTTTTTCGTTAAATTTTGGAGATACATTATATCCTAATTTTTCTAACATTCGGCTTGCATATATAGCTGTTTTAATACTATTTGCTACAACACTTGGTGCCATATACACACCTTGTAAAATACTCTTATTTATACCTAAAGTTGGTCCTACCTCTTTGCCTTGTCCAGGTGATGTTAATCTTTCTGCTGATAATTCTACTAAATCTTGCCTTCCTGCAATATACGCTCCATTTGGTGCAATACCACCACCCAAGTTTTTAATAAGAGATCCTACAATAATATCTGCTCCAACTTCTATAGGTGATTTTGTCTCTACAAATTCACAATAGCAGTTATCAACCATAACAATAATTTCTTTATTAATACTTTTTATAAGTTTTATTACTTTTTCTAATTTATTTATACACAAACTTTCTCTTGTAGAATATCCTTTTGATCTTTGTATTTCAATTACTTTAATCTTTTCTTTTTTTATTATATTTTCTATCTTTTCATAGTTAAAATCATTTTCTTTTAAGTCTATTTGCTCATAATTAATATTAAACGACTTTAACGAACTTTTATTAGGAGTTATTCCAATAATTTCATCTAATGTGTCGTATGGTTTTCCTGTTATACTAAGCAATGTATCTCCTGGTCTTAAAAGAGCAAATAGAGCTACTGTTAAAGCATGCGTTCCAGAAATAAATTGACTTCTTACTAAACTATCTTCTGCTTCTAAAATTTGTGCAAATATTTTTTCTATGCAGTCTCTTCCTATATCATTATATCCATATCCTGTTGTGCTTCCAAAATGCACATCTGATACTTTATTCTTTTGAAATGCATCTAAAACCTTTATACTATTAATCATACAATTTTTTTCTACTTCTTCTATCTGTTCTTTTATTTCTTTTTCAACTTCTTTTGAAAGTTCTATTAATTCTTTATCTATTTCAAACATAATAAACCCTTTCTTAATTAATATCATCAGAATAGTAAACAGTTCTATAATCATAAATTACTTTATAATACTTTCCTATAAAATTAATCTCATAGTAATTGTCTAGATTATATATTGGTTCTACAACTATATTTCCATTTTCATCAATTGAGCCCCATTTTCCATTTTGTTTAATTCCTGCAAAACCATACTCATTTAACTGTGTTGCCTCTTCATATTTATAATCTAACACAATATTATCATTCTTGTCTACAAATCCCCATTTTCCATTTTTTTCTTTAGGAATTAATTTACCTGTTTGCTCCAAATATGTGCTTTGATTTTCATCTTTTTTTTCTTCTTCTTTTATTGTACTTTTATCTACCCTGTTTCCAAGAAGATTGTAATAAGCTTCTTCATTATTTTGTTTAGTATAAATATAATTTTCATGTACCTGCACTTCATCATATTTTGTCGCCATAATTTTCTTTCCTTCTGAATTATACACACCTGTTTTTTTACTTCTTGTTACAATAAATAAATTATTTACTCCGCTATAATCTATAGACTGATATCTAAAATCTATCATTATCTTTTTGTTCTTTACAAGACCATATTGTCCATCTTTTTTTGCTACTAAAAAAACATCTTTATCTGTATTTTCTGACCCTATTCCTCCTAATCTTATAATTTCATTATATTCTGTATTTAGTAATTTTTTTCTTTTACAATTCATGTATCCATATCGATATCCATCTGATGTTGTAATGCCTAAAATATAACCAGATAATGCATATTTTTTTTCACTGGTGTAATATGCATCACCAGAAATATAATTATACTCTGGTTTTATTAGCTCAGCTCCTTTTGTATTAATTACCCCATACTTTTCATTTTGAGATATTAATAGCTCTCCTTCTTTATTGCTTAATCCATCTATCGAATCATATATAGGTTTGGTTACTATATTCCCTTTTAAATCTATTAAACCATATTTACCATCTTCTTCGTATTTAAGTACATTTTTCTCATATGGCATACTAGTTGCTATATCATTTAAATTAATCGTTTCTATTTTATTATATTTTGTAAACAATTCTGTTCCTTGGTCATTTACAATCTTTGTTTTGTATTCTCCTGTCTGCTCATTATAACCATAATAACAAACAAATATTGGTTTAGATGGATTTGGTATATGGACTTCGAAATATTGTGGTTTTATTATAATATTTCCCTTATTATCAATAACTCCTATATTATTATCGCTATTTAATAAAAAATATTTTTCTATTGTTACCGCTTCCACATCATAGCTCTTTTTTATTTTATTATATACTAAAAATCCTATAGCCAAAATAATTATTAATGCTATTACAATAATAATTAATTTTTTTATTTTATTATTCATATATACCTCCAAAAACTACCAATATTATATAATTTTAGAGATTATATGTCAATTATTTTATTTTAATAATCCTGCATATCTGTTGGTTGAATTTTATAGTAAATATATGCTGTAATTGTTGAATAAACTTTAGGTAAATAAACAGTTAAAAACATGTAGATTAATACGGTAACAATAATTGAAATTAAATTAATTGATTTATTAGAATAAAAATTCATAGAAAAAACCTCTTTTTAGAAATTAAATTTATTAAATTATACCTAATTTTAAATTTTTTTCAATATTTTTAAGAAATATTTTTAAATCTATTGACAAACATGTAAAAAAAATTGTATAATAACTCTTGTCACAGTTCAAATGCAGATGTGGCGGAACTGGTAGACGCACAGGACTTAAAATCCTGCGGTTGAATAAACCGTGCCGGTTCGATTCCGGCCATCTGCACCATTAGAACACCAAGTATTT
>CANQAB010000011.1 GCA_947589445.1 uncultured Clostridia bacterium
GTCTAGATTTAAACTCTGGATGAAATTGTCCTGCTATAAAGTATGGATGTTCTTTTATTTCTACAATTTCTACTAATTTTCCATCTGGTGAAGTTCCAGAACAAATAAGACCAGCCTTTTCCAATTTTTCTTTATAATCATTATTATACTCATATCTATGTCTATGTCTTTCTGATATGTTTTCTTCTTGATATATTTGATACGCAAGTGTTCCTTTCTTTATTGTGCATGGATATTTTCCAAGTCTCATAGTTCCACCTTTATTATCTATTTCTTTTTGTTCTTCCATAATATGAATAACTGGATTTTTACATTTTTCTTCAAATTCCGCAGAATTAGCATCCGCTATTCCAAGCACATTTCTTGCAAATTCAACTACTGCCATTTGCATTCCCAAACAAATTCCTAAAAATGGAACCTTATTTTCTCTTGCATACTGAATTGTATTAATTTTTCCTTCAATTCCACGATTTCCAAATCCCCCAGGTACAACAATTCCATTTAAGTCTCCTAAAAGATTATCTGCATTTTCTTTTGTTACTGTTTCACAATCAATATATTTTACATTTACCTTAACATTATTTGCAAAACCTGCATGATATAAGCTTTCCGTTACAGAAAGATAAGAGTCTGCAAGCTTTACATACTTTCCTACAATTCCTATAGTTACTTCTCCATCTTTTACCTTTCTAATATTACCTATCATTTCGTCCCACTTTTCATTATGTGGCTCTATATTTTCTAGTTTTAAATGCTTACATACTTGTTTTGCAAGTCCTTGATTTTCTAGCATTAAAGGAACTGCATATAAATTATCTGCTGTTAAATTTGCAATTACATTTTCTTTTCTAACGTTACAAAACAAAGCAAGTTTATCTTTAATAGAATCTGGAATTGAAACATCACTTCTACAAACTAAAATATCTGGCTTAATTCCTAAAGATTGCAATTCTTTTACAGAATGTTGTGTTGGTTTTGACTTTATTTCGTTAGATCCTGTAATAAAAGGAAGTAATGTAACATGAATATAAATTACATCTTCTGATTCTTTTTCTAATCCAACTTGCCTAATTGCTTCTAAAAAAGCTAAACTTTCTATATCTCCAACCGTTCCTCCTAACTCTGTTATTACAATATCTATATCTTCATTTTCAAAACTATAAATATTTTGTTTAATTTCGTTTGTAATATGAGGTATTACTTGTACTGTTTTTCCTAAATAATCTCCTCTTCTTTCTCTATTAATTACATTTTGATAAATTTTTCCTGAAGTTATGCTAGAATTTATAGTAAGATTTTCATCTATAAATCTTTCATAATGCCCTAAATCTAAATCTGTTTCTGCACCATCATCTGTTACAAATACTTCTCCATGCTCATATGGACTCATAGTTCCCGGATCTACATTTATATATGGGTCAAATTTTTGAATAGTAACCTTATATCCTCTATTTTTTAATAGTCTACCAAGTGATGCAGCTGTTATTCCTTTTCCCAAACCGGATACAACACCACCTGTAATAAATATGTATTTTGTATTCATAATAACCTCCTGATTTTTTAATATTTTTAATGTTGTTTTTTTCTTAGTCTAAAAATAAAAAAATAGATTTAAAAATACTTTCCGTAAAAACGGGTTTTTTTTAAATCTATTATATTTGTATTTTATCACTTTATTTTTCATATTGCAACATTTTTTTCAAAATATTATTCTCCTAGTTCAAATCCTTCATCTTTTTCTTCATCTTCTTTATACATTTTTATCTTAAATTCTTTTCCTGATTCAATTTCATCAGCTAACCTTTTAGCATTAATTGCATCAAAAATTGTTCCTCCATCTGCATTAGTCACAATTGATATTGCATTTATAAGTTCAGAATCTCCTATAGAATTTTCTTTTACATTTATTGAACCATCATTATTATATGCAAGATATGTATATGTTGCTCCATTTTTTATTACACTATATTCAATTTTGGAACTATTACTACTCAACATTGTTGAATTATTATATATTTTATCTGCACCTAGTTCTTCTTTTAAGATTGATAGTGACCTTTCTGCCTGCTCATTTTTAAATTCATTAATTTCATTACCTACTATAGGTCCTACTAATGCAGAGCTTGCAAGCAATATAGCTGCTATACGCATTTTTATATGATTTAACTTTTTAGCCCCTTTTATATCTTTGCTATTACTTCTTAAATTTTCTGATTTTATAGATTTTGTTACCTTCTTTTTATATTCTTCATTATTTAGCGATTTTGCACTATTAATTTGACTTGTTATTCTTCTTGGTGGGTTCGAATTTTTTCTTGGTGTTATACTTGGTTTTGGTTTTGGTTTTGCTTTTGCCTTTACATTTGAGTTTATATTTGGATTTATTTTTCTATTAGTATTTTTAGAATCTACAATATTTTGCATTATTTCTTCCTCCTACTTTTATTTTTATATATCTATATTATAGCAGAATAAAAAAATAATTGCAAATTTATGAAATTTTATTTGTTTATTATCATATAATAGTAATAATACTTATTTACAATGGAGGTTTTGTTAAATGTGTGGTTTTGTTGGATTTTCTAATTTAAACCGTGATATTTCTTCTTCTGAAAATATTGCTACTTTAAATGTCTTAACCAGATCTTTGGCTCACCGTGGTCCTGATGAAGAGGATTTTTTTGTATCTAAACATGTAAATTTAGGACACAGAAGATTAATTATTCTTGACCCAGAAAATGGGAAGCAACCCATGAGCTGTCAATATAATGATAATACATATACTATTGTATATAATGGACAATTATATAATGCAAAGGATATTCGAAAAGAATTGGTTAACCTTGGATATGAATTTAATGGCTATTGTGATACAGAAGTAATTTTAAAAGCATATGTACATTATGGTTCTAAAATTTTTAAAGAGTTCAATGGTATTTTCAGTTTCGCTATATGGAATGAAGCAAAAAAAGAATTAGTACTATGTAGAGATCAATTTGGTATAAAGCCTTTATATTATTCTTTTTTAGATAATACATTAATCTTTTCTTCGGAAATAAAAGCAATTTTAAAATACCCTGGATTTAAGTCTGCAATAGATAAGCAAGGAATATGTGAACTTTTTGGAATTGGACCTGCACATACTCCTGGAACTTGTATATTTAAGGATATTTATGAATTAAAGCCTTCTCATTATGCAATTTTTAATCATAATGGATTCAAAACAATTAGATATTGGAAAATGGAAACAAAAGAACATACAGATGACTTTGAAACAACATGTGAAAATGTACATTATTTATTAGAAGACGCCATTAAAAGACAACTTGTTTCTGATGTACCATTATGTGCAATGCTTTCAGGCGGTTTAGATTCTAGTATTATTGTTGCCTATGCTAGTAATTATTTTAAGAGAAATGGCTTACCACCTTTAGAAACATTTTCTATAGACTATGTTGATAATGATAAAAACTTTGTAAAAAGTGATTTTCAGCCTAATTCCGATAATTACTATATAGATATTATGAAAAAAGAATTTCACACCAATCATCATAATATTGTAATTGATACTCCTGAACTTGCAAAATATTTGGAAGATGCTATGATTGCAAGAGATTTTCCTGGTATGGCAGATGTTGATTCCTCTATGCTACTATTTTGTAAAAATATAAAAGAACATGCAACTGTTGCTTTATCTGGTGAATGTTCTGATGAGATTTTTGCAGGCTATCCATGGTTTTTTAGAGAAGATGCTTTAAATAGTGGTACTTTTCCATGGTCAATTGCACTTTCAGAAAGACAAAATTTATTAAATTATAAAATAAGTAAACAAGTTAATTTAAAAGATTATATTGATTATCGTTATAATGAAAGTATTAGTGAAATTGAATTTTTAGATAGTGATTCAAAGGACACAAAAGAAAAAAGAATTATTTCATACTTAACTATTAATTGGTTTATGCAAACACTTTTAGATAGATCAGATAGAATGAGTATGTATAATGGATTAGAATTAAGGGTTCCTCTTTGTGATTATAGACTTGTACAGTATATGTGGAATGTACCTTGGGAAATAAAAGCTTTAAATGGAAGAGAAAAAGGATTACTTCGCTATGTAGTAAGAAATTTATTGCCTGATGAAATTGTAAATAGAAAGAAAAGTCCTTACCCTAAAACTCATAATCCTAGCTACTTAAAAGCAGTAAAACAAATGCTTACAGAAATTATGAACAATTCCAATGCTCCTATCAATGATTTATTAAATAGGGATTATATTTTAGACATTCTAAATACAGATGGAAAAGCATTTACAAGACCTTGGTTTGGTCAGTTAATGACAGGCCCACAGCTTATGGCATACCTTTGCCAAGTAAATATGTGGCTAGAAAAATATCAGCCTAAAATTGAGATTTAAAATTTAAAATATGAGGTCGCAAATTGCGACCTCAAGTTTTCTGTTAATTTTAAAAATGAGGTTTCAAATTGCAACCTCATGTGCTTTAATCTTACTAAAGTTTGAAAGAACTATTTAATACCAATAGGCTAATTTTAAAAATGAATTAACAAGTTTAGTTTGCTCTTCTAATTCTTCTTTGTTAGATATATTATATTTTTTCCTTTTATGTCTCTTGAGCTTAATGTCCATAAAAATGCCTTTAATTTAGGAAATCTTTCAATGTTTTCTTGCATATAAAAAATTAAGTCACTTAATTTTTTATAGATTTCACTTTGATGTTCTTTTTCCTTTTTCAATTTATCCAAATTTACTATTAATTGTAAAGGTTCTGAAATTTTGATCCTTGCACTTTCTTCTGGAAATGCATTGATAAAGTTATTATAACTTTCACAAAAAATTCTATACATTATATTGCTCCCTAAATATTTTTAATTTTTTACTTTCTTAATATTTCCTCTGCTAGTTCTTCCATTTCTTCTATATTTTCTTTGCTCATTGTAGATTTAATTGTAATTACTTTTTCACATAAAGTTATGTTTTTCATTCCAGCTATAAATTCTTTCATTGTTTTTGCTGCTGATGGTGCCCAACTTCCATTTTCAATTAATCCTATTTTTCTATTTTGATAACTTTTTCCTCTTAGATGACTTAATAATTGTTCCATTGGTGGGAATACTTCTGCATTATAGCTAGATGCTGCTAAAATAACCTTATCGTATCTGAATGCATCCTCTATAATTTCAGCCATATCGTCTGTTACTAAATTACTTAAAACTACTTTTTTAGCACCTTTTTCTTTTAATATTTCTGCCATTTTTTTAGCTGCTTCTTCTGTATTTCCATGAATAGATGCATACGCTACTAACACACCATCATCTTCTGGAGTATAACTACTCCATATATCATATTTTCCAATGTAATATGCTAAATTTTCTTTTAAAATTGGTCCATGTAAAGGACAAATTATTTGAATATCTAAAGTTGATGCTTTTTTTAATAAAGCTTGCACTTGAGCTCCATATTTTCCAACAATATTAAAATAATATCTACGAGCTTCACATGTCCAATCTTCGTCTGTATCTATTGTTCCAAATTTTCCAAATCCATCTGCTGCAAATAGTACTTTATCTAATTTGTCGTATGTAACCATAACTTCTGGCCAGTGTACCATAGGAGCCATAAAAAACTGTAAAGTATATTTTCCAATGTTTATTTCGTCTCCTTCTTTAACAATTACTTGTCTTCCTTCTAATTCTTCTATACTGAAGAATTGTGGCAACATTCTAAAAGTTGTTATATTTCCAATTAATTTCATATTAGGATATTTATCTGCTACTAATTTTATATTATAGGCATGATCTGGCTCTAAATGTGAAATAACTAAATAGTCTGGTTTTCTTCCATCTAATTCTCTTTCTAAATTTTTTACCCATTCATCAGTTGCTCTTTTATCTACTGTATCCATAATAACTATTTTTTCATCATTTATTATGTATGAATTATATGACATTCCATTAGGCACAACATATTGGCTTTCAAATAAACGAATATCTCTATCGTTTACTCCTATAAATTTAATTGTATCTGTAATTTCTACTTTTTCCATTTTCTTATACTCCCTCCATTTTTATAATAATTTTAAATTACTTTAATTTATGATGCTAATTCTTTTAATTTCATTAATATATTTAAAGCATCAATTGGTGTTAATTCGTTAACATTAATTTTATCTAGTTCATGAGCAATATCTGCTAATTTATAATTATACATATCTAATTGACCAGAAACTATTTTCTTATTTTCTTTTTCTTTACCTTTTGTTACTAAAATGTTTTTTCTTTCTAATCCTTTTAATATTTCATTTGCTTTTTTTACAACTTCTTGTGGTACACCTGCAAGCTTTGCTACATGAATTCCATAGCTTTCGTCTGTTCCACCCTCCACAATTTTTCTTAAAAAAATGATGTCTTCTCCTTTTTCTTTTACCGCTATAGAATAATTTTTTACACCTTCAAGTTCATCTTCTAACCCTATTAATTCGTGATAGTGTGTTGCAAATAAAGTTTTTGCCCCACATTTTTCCTTATCTGAAATATATTCTGCTACTGCCCATGCAATAGATAATCCATCATATGTTGATGTACCTCTACCTATTTCATCTAATATAACTAAACTATTATTAGTTGCTTCTTTTAAAATATTTGCAACTTCCATCATTTCTACCATAAATGTACTTTGTCCCATACTTAAATCATCTGATGCCCCTACTCTTGTAAATATTTTATCCACTACTCCTATTCTTGCAGATGTTGCTGGAACGAAACTTCCTATTTGAGCCATTAAAGTAATAAGTGCAACTTGTCTCATATATGTAGATTTACCTGCCATATTGGGTCCTGTAATAATAGATAATCTATCACTTTCTTTATTAAGATAAGTATCGTTTTCTATAAAACTACCAGATGGTAACATTTTTTCTATAACAGGATGTCTACCATTTTTTATATCAATTTCTCCACTATCATCTACAATTGGCATAACATAATTTAGGTCATTTGCAACTGTTGCAAATGATGTTAATACATCTAATATTGAAACAATATTGGCTGTTTTTTGAATTCTTTGAATTTGACTAGCAATTTTACCTCTTATTTCTTGAAAAACTTTATATTCTAAATCTATTAATTTTTCTTGAGCACCTAATGTTTTTTCTTCTAGTTCTTTTAATTCTTCTGTAATATATCTTTCTCCACCTGCTAAGGTTTGTTTTCTAATATATCTTTGTGGAACTTGTGATAAATAAGATTTAGTTACTTCTATAAAATAGCCAAAAACCTTATTATATCCTACTTTTAAATTTTTGATGCCTGTTGATTCTTTTTCTCTTGCTTCTAATTCTATAATCCACTTTTTTCCATCTATTGTTGCAGTTTTATATTCATCGATTTCTGAATTATACCCTAGCTTAATTAATCCTCCCTCTTTTACAGAAATTGGAGGTTCTTCAACTATTGCTTTTTCTATTAATTCATATACATCTTTTAATTCATCTAATTCATTATATAAATTTTTTAACATGTTTGATTTAGATTTTTCTAAATCATTTTTTAAATCTGGTATTTGTAATATAGAATTTTTAAGAGATATTAAATCTCTTCCATTTGCATTACCATATGAAATTTTTCCAATTAATCTTTCTATATCGTATATTTTTTTTAGTTTTTCTTCTATTTCTCCTTTTAACATCATGCTATCTTTTAATTCTTTAACAGCTTCTAATCTATTATTAATTTCTTCTACATCAACTAATGGGTCATTAATCCAACGTCTTAACATTCTGCCTCCCATTGAAGTTGCTGTTTTATCTAATACCCATAATAAAGTACCTCTTTTGGATTTATCTCTCATCTTTTCTGTTAATTCTAAATTTCTTCTTGTATTTAAATCAAGTGACATATATTTTGTTACATTATATACATTAATTTTATTAATATGTTCTAATTTAATTTTCTGTGTATCTTGTAAATAATGAAGTAATCCATTAGCAGATATAATAGCCAATTCTTTATCTTCTATGTTTTCTATCTTTCTTCCTTCATAATAGATATTATAGCTTGTATTTAATTCTTTATAACTTTCTTCAAATTCCTTTTCTTCCAATTTTGAAATATAACATTCAAATCTTTCCTTTATTTTGTTAATCTCTTCTGTTGTTGCATACATCATATTATTAACAATAATTTCAGCCGGTGAATATCTAGAAATTTCATCTAATAATTTAGAAAAATTATTAGATTGTTTTATTTGTGTTGTAAAAAAATCTCCAGTTGATATATCGCAAACAGACATTCCAAAGAAAAGTCCATTTTTATAAATAGACATAATGTAATTGTTTTTCTTTTCATCTAACATATTAGACTCAATTACTGTTCCAGGTGTTACTACTCTAATTACATCTCGTTTTACAATTCCCTTTGCTTGTTTAGGGTCTTCTAATTGTTCACAAATTGCTACCTTATATCCTTTTTCTATTAATCTGGATATATATGTTTCAGCAGCATGAAAAGGAATCCCACACATTGGTGCTCTTTCTTCTTGCCCACAATCTTTGCCTGTAAGTGTTAATTCTAATTCTCTGGAAGCTGTAATAGCATCATCAAAGAACATTTCATAAAAATCCCCTAACCTATAAAAAAGTATACAATCTTTATATTGCTCCTTTGTATCTAAATAATGTTGCATCATAGGTGAATATTGTGCCATCTATATTTCTCCTTTCAAGTACCACATACAGTCTTCTGTTATTTTTACATTTACTATATTACCAATGTATTTTTTATCTGCTTCTATTACAACTACCTTATTACTATCTGTTCTTCCACTTAATGTATGTTCATTGTTTTTGCTAGTTCCATCAACTAATACTTTTTGAATAGTTCCCACATATTTTTCATTATTCTTTTCTATTTGACTTTCTACTAACTCTTTTAATTTATTAAATCTTATATGCTTTATTTCTTCTGATATTTGATTATTCATTTCATCAGCAACTGTTCCAACTCTTCTTGAAAAAATAAACATAAAAACTTGTTCAAATCCTACTTTTTTTACCACATCTAATGTGTCTTCAAAATCTTCTTCAGTTTCACCTGGAAATCCAACAATTATATCTGTAGTTAAAGCTACATTTGGAATTTTTTCTTTTATTTCATTTGCCAAATTTAAAAATTGCTCTTTTGTATATTTTCTATTCATAGATTTTAATATTTTACTACTTCCAGATTGCAAAGGTAAATGTATACATTTACATACTTTTTCACAATCTGCAATTGCTTGTATAACATCTTGTGTAAAGTCTTTCGGATGAGGAGATATAAATCTTATTCTTTCTATTCCTTCTATTTTATTAATATCTCTTAACAATTCTGCAAATCCGTAGTTTTCTCTACCATGATAAGAATTTACATTTTGCCCCAATAGCATAATTTCTTTATAACCTTGTAATGATAATTGTTCTACTTCTTTTAATATATCTTCTGGTTTTCTACTTCTTTCTCTTCCTCTTACATATGGTACAATACAATAACTACAGAAATTATTACAGCCATACATAATAGTTACCTGAGCTTTTATTTTATCTGCTCTTTTAATTGGCAAATCTTCATATATTTTTCCATCTATATCTAATATATCTTCTATTTTTTTCGAAGTTTTTAATTTTATATATACATCTTCTGGTAATTTGTGGAGAGTGTGTGTTCCAAATATAATATCAACAAATGGATAACTCTTTTTTAATTTTTCTATTATATGCTTCTCTTGCATCATGCATCCACCAATAGCAATAATAGAATTATTTTCTTTTTTTATTTTTTTTACTTCTCCTAATTTTCCAAATAATCTATCTTCCGCGTTTTCTCTTATACAGCACGTATTAAAAACAATAAAATTAGCTTCTTTTATGTTGTCTGTCTTTTTATAATTCATTTCTTCTAGTATACCACTTATTTTTTCAGAATCATTTTCATTTAAGCTACATCCCATTGTTAATATATAGTATTTTAATTCTTTTTCTTTATTTATTTCATATACTTTTTTTATGTATTCTTTTTGTTTTTCTACTTCGTTTAAGCTCAATTTTTATACCCCCAATATGCTATTTATTGTATCATATTAATTGCAAAAATACAAGCAAAAAAGATGCTCCAATTAGCATCTTTTCCAAAAATAATCTTATTGTATTCCATATTTTTTCTTAAATTTATCTGCTCTACCACCAGTTGTATTTTGTTTTAAATTACCTGTCCAAAATGGGTGACATTTAGAGCAAACATCAACTTTCATATCTTGTTTTGTTGATTTTGTTTTTATTACATTACCACATGCACATGTGATTGTTGCTTCTTTAAATTCTGGATGTATTCCTGCCTTCATTATGTGTTCACCTCTTTCTATTACCTTTATTAAAATATATCGTTTAATATTTTAACATATAATTATATTTTTTTCAATAGTTTTTACTTATTATTTTCCTCTATTTAATACATATTGTGCTGTTTGAACTAATTGCTCCGCTAAAGAAGTTCTTTTTACTATCTTTGAAACTATGTTAAACAAACAACAAAATATTAATATAATTAATCCGATTTTTTTCCAATATTTTGCTATCATATTATTACTCCCATATTTTTAATATTATATTTCATTTAAGTAAATATAACCTATACTAATTATACCATTTCTTTATTATTTGTCAAGATGTTGTTAACTTGGACTTTATCTATTATTACAAAATGTAATATACGTAGAGGCAATTGCCTTCGAAATATTTGAATACATGTTTTTTATGCTTTTCATTTTTAATAAACCTCGACAAAAAAATCATAAGAGAAATTTCTTTAAAACTAAATAGTTCTCCTTCGCACTCATGCAAAAGAGAACCATATCAGTTTTTTATAATTTATCTACACATTCTAAACCATTTTTCATAAATACTAGTGGTAATATTCCACATTGTACTTTTCGCCACATTCTTTTCTGCTACTAAGTTTTTTTCTAAAATAACATTTTCTCCAGATTTATATTGTATTTTTCCTAATATATCTCCTGCTTGTATTGGTGCTGTAATATTTTCATTTATTATAATATTTTGATTTATATTTCCATTATCACCCTTTTTAATTAAAACACTAGCATTATCATCTAATACTACATTTACCTGTGCTTCTATTCCTTTATTTACATCTACCGTTTGAATAATGTCACCTTTATTTCCAAAACTTTTACATGTATAATTAGCAAATCCATAATCTAGTAATTTAGTAGCTTCACTAAATCTTACCTTTGTTGTTGGTGCTTTCATAATAACTCCTATTAAAGATAAACCATCTCTTGTAGCAGATGCAGATAAATTGTATAAAGCAAGCGATGTAGAACCTGTTTTTAGCCCTGTTGCTCCTGTATAATTTCTTATTAGCTTATTTGTATTAACTAACTCTGATTTTCCATCTCTAATTGAATCCATCCAAATAGTTGTATATTTTGTAATATCCGGATGATTATTTAATAACTCTCTTGACATTAAAGCTATATCATTAGCAGATGTTACATGCCCGTCTTCGTCTATTCCATGACAATTTTTAAATGTAGTATCGTTCATTCCTAATTGTTTTGCTTTTGCATTCATCATCTGAACAAAAGCTTCTTCAGACCCAGCCAAATATTCTGCCATTGCCACAACACAATCATTAGCAGATACTACACATATAGATTTTAGCATATCTTGTACAGTTAACATTTCTGTTGTATCTAACCATATTTGAGAACCACCCATGCTATGTGCATTTTCACTACATGGAATTTGTGTATCTAATGTTATTTTTCCTCCGTCTAATGCCTCCATAATAAGTAATATAGACATTATTTTTGTTACACTTGCAGGTCTTAGTTGTTCGTGTATATTATGTGCATATAAAATTTTCCCTGTAGATTGTTCTATTAAAATTGCTGCTCCAGATTCTAAATTTAAAGAGTTATCTTCTTTAACATCTGATACAGTTTGTATTGTATTATTAGGTGTTACATTATTTGACCACACATATACAGAATCAGTTGCAAAACTAATGGTTGATGCTAACATTATAAAAATAATACTTAATATTATTGTTTTATTCTTCATAAACTTCCTCCTACTTTATTTACTATATAACTATATTCTTACAACAATAATTATATTCTTACGATTGCTATTTTCACTTTATTATTTTCTAGTTTTGCTTCTATTTTTATATCATAATCTAATGTATTTTTAAATTTTAAATCCGCTGATTTATAGGAAACAGCCGCATCTTTTCCATCTTTTATATATACAACATCTCGACTATGTTCATGCCTTTCCTTTATGTCTAATTCTTCTACCTCTAACACTGCATTATAAATAGTAGTACTTACTTGGCAAATTCCTCCACCATAAGACTTAGTAATTCCTCCTGTAGATGTAAATGTTTTTGCCTTTCTATAACCTTTTTCCTTTGTTGGACATCCAAGTACATTCCATAACGAAAATGTTTCTCCTTTTTTTACCACTGTACCGTTTAATGTTTTACATGCTAAATTAATATTAGAATATCTTTCTTTTGTATCTTTGGGAAGTTTTGTAGAAAACTCTGATAGTTCTTTTTCTTCCTCTTTTTTTTCAGATTTTGATTCAACATTTTTTGTTTCATTGTTACTATCTGTACTTCCGAATTTTATTACTTTCCAAATTTGTACTTGTTTTCTCTGCAGTATAATCTACTGATTCCTGATTAATATTGGTTTTGTTCCATACAAAAAAACATATTCCAATTATTAAAACTAAAAAAATAAATATCCATAAGTATTTTTTCATTTTTCTCACCTATGGATATTATTTTTACCATTTTTTTATAATTTATTTATATAACCATTATTTATTCCCATTCTATTGTTGCTGGCGGTTTACTAGTTATATCATACACAACTCTATTTACATGATTTACTTCATTTACAATTCTACTTGATACTTTTTCTAAAACTTCATATGGAATTTTTGACCAAGTTGCAGTCATAAAATCCGTTGTTTTTACACTTCTTAATGCTATTGTATAATCGTATGTTCTACCATCTCCCATTACACCAACACTTCTAATATTAGTTAATACAGCAAAATATTGATTTAATTCTTTTTCTAATCCAGCATTTTTTACTTCTTCTCTAAAAATATAATCTGCATCTCTTAAAATTTCTAATTTTTCTTTAGTTATTTCTCCAATTATTCTTATTGCTAATCCTGGACCAGGAAATGGTTGTCTATATACTAAATTTTCTGGTATATCTAATTCTAAGCCTGTTTTTCGTACTTCATCTTTAAATAAATCTCTTAATGGCTCTATTATTTCTTTAAAATCTACACAATCTGGTAATCCACCAACATTATGATGACTCTTTATTTTAGCAGATTCTCCTAATCCACTTTCTATAACATCTGGGTAAATTGTTCCTTGTACCAAATAATCTACTGCTCCAATTTTTTTAGCTTCTTTTTCAAATACTCTAATAAACTCTTCTCCGATAATTTTCCTCTTTGCTTCTGGATCTGTTACACCTTTTAATTTTTCTAAAAATTGTTCTTCTGCATCTACTCTAATTAAATTAATATCAAATTGTTTTTTAAATATTTGCTCAACTTCGTCTCCTTCATTTTTGCGAAGTAAGCCATGGTCTACAAAAATACAAGTTAAGTTTTTTCCTATTGCTTTATGTAATAATACCGCAGCTACAGAAGAATCTACTCCACCAGATAATGCACATAAAACTTTTTTTTCTCCTATTTTATCTTTTAAATATTCTACTTGTTCTTTTACAAAAGAAGACATTTTCCAATTTCCTTTGCATTTACAAACTTTAAATAAAAAATTATTAATTATTTTTGTTCCATCTATTGTATTATTTACTTCTGGATGGAATTGTATTCCGTAAAAATTTTTTTCTTCATTTTCCATTGCTGCAATTGGACAATTATTTGTATTTCCAATTACTTTAAATCCATGTGGCACTTTTTGAACAAAATCTGTATGACTCATTAAGCAAACATTTTCTTTTCCAAATCCATCGAATAGTTTAGATGTATTATCTATATTAACTACTATTTCTCCATATTCCCTTTTTTCTGCTTTTTGTACTTTTCCTCCTAATGTATCTGTCATAAATTGCATTCCATAACAAATTCCTAAAATTGGAATTCCTAAATTAAATATTTCTTTATCGCATTTTGGAGCATTTTCTGCATATACACTTGCAGGTCCACCAGTAAAAATGATTCCTTTTGGTTTTTTCTTCTTTATTTCTTCTATAGATATTTTATATGGCACAATTTCTGAATATACATTACATTCTCTTACTCTTCTTGCAATTAGTTGATTATATTGTCCATAAAAATCAATAATTAAAATTAATTCTTTTTCTTCCAATTTTATTCCTCCTAGCACATTTTTTACTAATCTTTTTCCTCTAAATCTATTATAGTAGTCCAAAATTCATCATCACTTAAAACTTTGGTCTTTATATATTCTAAATCGTATTGTGCTGTTTTTTCTATAAATTTTGATATAGAGTTTAAAGTAAATAGTTTTGTTCCGCCACATTTATAAAAAATTTTATTTTTTACCTCTTCTGGAATTTTAACTTTGTATTTTTCAATTAAATATTTATTCGACATGTCGTAATCATCATAAATTTTTTTTGAAAAATAATCTAAAAATTTATTATAAAATAAATAGTCTGTTATTAAATGCAAAAAATAACCTTTTTCAAAAGATGTATTTATTTCATGCTCGACTAAAAAATCTTTTAAATGTACCTTACTACTCTTTTCACCATAATGTGTAAGTGATTTATCTGATACATTATCTGGATAAATAATTCCTTCTATAAACTCTTTATAATTTTTTATTTCATTCTTATGTCTTTTTATATACTCCACTCCTACTGCTAAATGTATTACATACCCTGCCATATTTTCATCTCCTTTAAAACAATTATATATTTAATTCTTTTTTTTTTCAAGAATAAATTAATAACTTTTAGAAGTCATATTAGTTACTTGCGGTAGTTATAGAATAAATAAAAAAATCTTTGATTTTTCTTATTTGTTCGTGCCCGATTTGAGTTTTCGACTGCAAGGAGAAAGTTTCAAATGGCTAACAATTATAGCTTTTTATATAATGAGATAGTATAACTTTCTTATTGTATAAAATGAAAAAAGAGTAGAAATTTCTACTCTTTTTTCTTCATTAATTCCGCATTTTTTAACAATTGCTGTCTAAAGTACGTAGAGCAACGGGTCTTTGCTACTTCTGGATCTCTATACGTAAAGACAATTTTCAAATTTTCATCGTTATGCAAATCCTGTCCTTGCCAGTCCGATCCAATAAAAACCGCATCAATGGGCGAGCCAAATTTTTTGGTTATCCATTCATTAGCAGCTTTTCGCTCTAATGTATCCGCAATATAAACTGCTGATACAAAATTAAGCTTTGAAACAATGTTCGCTCTTTCTATAGCAGACATTAATGGTGTCTTATTTTTATAAGACTTTACTAAGTTGTCATCATTAATACCAACGACGAGTATTTCACATTGACTATAAGCTTCCGTCAAGTGTTCCAGATGACCTTGATGAAGGAGATCATAGGTACCAGGTGCGTATCCTATATGATATTTTTTTATTTTGTTATTTTCATAACAAAAATCCTCTTTTTGGATACATAGTTCTTTTTCGTCTTCTACTTTGAAAACGAAGTCTACACCTTTAAGGTAACTCACGACCATAGCTCTTTCCACATATGGCCGTATTGGCTTTCTGTGAAAAACCTCAGCAAAATGTTCATCAGAATATATTCCTATTCCTAAACTCTTGCAACCTCCACGTATGGCCTCAATTTTTTCAATGAGCTCTGAAGTTATAATCTCCGCTGAGTCAATAATTGTGTCAATGTACTTCATTGATATCTTCCTTTCAAAATGTGATTAAATATATTTTATCATATTGTTTGTTCATTTTCAAGTATTATGTTAATTTTTATTTTATAAATTTATTTAACCCAATTCCTACAATATGTACAATTTCTGTTGAATGTTCTTGTCCAATTACTTTTCCTGCAGCTTTTGATCCTACCGTTACTGCTGCAACTACTGCACTTATTAAGAAATTTGTATTAATATTTATTTGTAATATGTCCGCAATTTTTACTGCAAGCATACTACTTATTGCACCACTTAGTACACCACAAATATCTCCAATTACGTCACAACAAATATTGGCTACTTTTGCTGAATTTCTTATTAATTTAATAGATGATTTTGCACCTTTTATTTTTTTACTAGCCTTTGCATGAAAATCTTCTTCGTTTCCTACTGTTACCGCAACACCTATAATATCTGTTATTACACCCAAAAATATTACTACAAGTAATATAACAATAGCAGGTATAAGACTTAAATTATTAATTGCATTTGTAGAAATAAAAGAAAACAGTAAAGATAAGCAAAAAGTAATAAAAAGAGCTTGTATAGCCCATAAATATTTCCATTTTTCTTTTTTATCTTCTTTATTTTTCAAATTATGTACCTCATTTATATTTGCAACATTTTTTTGAATAATGCATATATTTTATTAGATTAAATTATACAATATATTCATTAAAACTTATGTTACTATATCTATTATTTTAAATTAAGATAAGATGGTAAAAGTTTAGATAAATTTTACGGTTTAGGTCTAGTAGAATTTCTCTATTTTCTACTAAGCATTACTACTTAGCTGTTTCCATTTAAAGAAAATATTCAATATATTATTGAAAACTAGATCGCCACTTAAATCCGTACCTCAATCTCCAAACTTTCTTGTATTATAACAAACATTCTAGAAGTTTTCCTTGAAATTTTGATTACTATTATTAGTCTTTTTTGCAACAATAATTTCATAGCAACAAATAAAATAATTATGGCCATTAATTATTTTATTTTTTTCACTAATCCCAAATTTATCACTCAAGACAGGCTACTCTATACATTGTGTCTTGGCACTTTGTATAGGTTACACTTAAAATAATATAATTTTAAGTCTCAACGAATATAGGACGGAATATATATGCCATTATATATGTTCCTATATTCTTTCTTCCTACTAACACACAAAACTGGGCGTTTCGCGCATTAATAACAAGCTTCATAGATGTGCCTTTTAGTGGATTTTTAGCCCCACCCTCATAATAGGCAAAATTACTAGAATAATGCACCATCGGTTTTATTATATCATATCTTTCAAAATTTAGCAAATTTTAATCATCATCATATTCATATTCCTCTTCAAATAATTCTTCTAATTCTTCAGCCATTTCTTGGTTTTCTTCTTCCTTTTGTTTTTTCGGATTGTATTCTAATTTTTCTTCCGTTGTTTTTGGTACTTTATTTATATGTGCCTTTTTATTTTTTTCTTTACCTTTATCTTTTTTAGATTTGCATTCTTCTTCATTATTAAGTTTATTTACATTTTTACTAATTCTCTCAAATAAGTCTGGTATATAATCTAATAATTTGTCAATACATGAACTATGATTAACTGGTAACAATTTTACTTTACCTTCTTCTACTATTAAAAATGCAACCGGTTGAATGCTTACTGTTGCTCCGCTTCCACCACCAAATGGTAGCCTATATTGCACTTTTTCGTCTTTATCTTTTTTTGTATATTCATCAATTGTTTCCCCTTTAAATTCACTACCTCCTGCTGCAAATCCAAAACATACTTTAGAAATTGGTATAATACTAATATTGTTTTGTGTTTCAATTGGTTCTCCAATAATTGTGTTTACATCAATCATATTTTCAATGCTATTCATAGCTGTAAGCATAAGACCTTCTATAGGGTGATTTTCCATATTTACTCACGTTCCTTTCTAAGACAGATATCTATTATACTTCTGTCTTTCTTTCATAATAATAATGTAACATATTTATAATATTTACCATTTTTACGCTAAATATACAATTTAAACTAACATTAATATAGTTTTCGTTTGTGTTTAAAAATTTTAAATTATTATTATATAATCCATTCATTTTCTTTGAAATTAATATTGGAATAACCGCGCATATAATAGCATATATACTTGAAGATAATACATTATCAAAAGTCGAAAAATAACCTTCAATCCTAAAAATTTCTATTTTAAATTTACTATTTTTTAAAACCCTAAAGAAGTTTTTATTTATTGCTTTATTATCCTTTATTTTTTTAATATCTAATTTTCCTGAAGTTATTAAATTATTTATTTTAACATTATCAATTGTAATCTTAGCTAATTTAACTTTGTTAAAAAGGTAAACAGCGATATCTAATATAAAATCTACTTTTATTTTTTTTTCTATATTTGATATATGTAACTTTTCAATTTCAAATTTTAAGGTAGATAAAATAAATAAAAATACTATTAAACATACAAAAATAATAATTCCTAAAATAACAAAAACTAGTATCATTGGTTTTCTCCTTTAATACTAGTCTTCACAATTTTATTACTTTTAATCATTTATTATTCTTTTCTACGGTAATATCCCCAAATAGCTTTTCTTGAACAGTAATTACTTTATTTCTTCTTGACAATTCTAGCAAACCTGTAAACGCTGTTACAACTTCTTGTTTATTACATTTAGAAATAGAATATAATTTGTTAAATACAAATTTAGGTTTTTTTATTAGTTCCTTGAACATTTCTTTTACTTTGTTAGCTACAGTATATGTTTCTGAAATTGCTATTCTTTCTATATTTTTTGCATTTTGATTTATTTTTTCGTTATTTCTTTCAATTATTGTTTTATATATTTCTGGAAGAATTTTTGTATCATATTCTACTTCTAGTTTTTGCTTTGGTAACTGTATATTTTCTGGAATTTTAAAGAATCGCTTTGAAAATTCTATATAATTTTCTTTAAATTTTGTAGTAATTTCTTTATATTTTTTGTATTCTATAATTCTTTCTATTAATTGTTCTTCTGTAAGTTCTTCTTCTGCCTCTGCTTGATTTGGAAGAAGTCCTTTAGATTTAATGTAAAGTAAAGTAGATGCCATAATTAGAAACTCGCTTGTTATCTCCAAATTTAGTTCTTCCATTTGGTTAATATATTCTATGTATTGATCTGCTATTTCACTTATTTTAATATCATATATATTCATTTTGTTTTTATCTATTAAATGACATAGCAAGTCTAGTGGTCCTTCAAAATTTTCTATTTTAATTGCATATTTATTTGATTCTAATGTAAGTACATTTTGCATAAAATTAATTTTCCCCCCTGATAGCAAGTTTTATAATGTCTTCTATATATCCTTTTTTTCTTAAATAGTTCGTTATTTCATCTTCATTAATTGTATTTTGTTTTTTGATAACAATAGATTTTGCGGATTTTAATTCATATTCATATAGTTCATCTCTGTTTTCACTAAAATAGTCCTCTATGTCGCTATTCCCTATTCCTTTTGCATATAACTTATATTTTATTTCTTTTCTAGATAAGTTATTTAATGTTTCATATTCTGCTACTGCTCTTTTTATATATTCTATATCACTTAAGTATCCTGCATCTTTAACGTATTCTATTATATCATTTAATAAATTTTCTTCAAGAGTTTTACAAAATTTATTTCTTACTTCATATTCTGTTCTTTTTTTGTACATAATGTAATTCATTACTTTTGTTTTTGCTCTATCAAATTCTTCTACTGTATACTCCATTTTATTACCTTCTTAAAATACAATATAAAGAAATGTTATATGATTTTTATTCATCTTCATCTGTATCTTCTATTTCCTCTTCTCCTAAACTTTTTTCAAATGCCTCTGAAAATTTTGCTCTTATTTTTTCTTCTATTTCTTTCATTATTTCAGGATTTTCTCTTAAATATGTTTTAACATTTTCTCTACCTTGTCCTATTCTTTCTCCATTGTAGCTAAACCATGAACCACTTTTTTCAACTATATCTAAATTAACACCTATATCTAGTATATTACCTTCTTTTGATATTCCTTTGCCATATACAATATCAAATTCTGCTTCTCTAAATGGTGGTGCTACTTTATTTTTTACAACTTTTACTCTTGCTCTATTTCCTACTACATCTCCATCTTGCTTAATGTTTTCTATTTTTCTAATGTCTAATCTAACAGATGCATAATATTTTAATGCTCTACCTCCTGTTGTTGTTTCTGGATTTCCAAACATAATTCCAACTTTTTCTCTTAATTGATTAATAAATACTAAAACTGTTTTAGATTTATTAATTGCACCTGCTAATTTTCTTAATGCCTGTGACATAAGTCTTGCTTGTAAACCAATATGAGAATCTCCCATATCTCCATCAATTTCAGCTTTTGGTACTAAGGCTGCAACAGAGTCTACAACAATTACATCTAATGCTCCACTTCTAATTAGTGCCTCAGTAATTTCTAAGGCTTGCTCTCCAGTATCTGGTTGAGATACAATTAAATTATCAATATCTACTCCTAAATGTTTAGCATAAACAGGGTCTAACGCATGCTCTGCATCTATAAATGCTGCTTCCCCATTCATTTTTTGTGCTTCTGCTATAATATGTAAAGCTAATGTTGTTTTTCCAGAAGATTCTGGTCCATAAATTTCTATAATTCTTCCACGTGGTACTCCCCCTATACCAAGTGCTATATCTAATCCTAACGCACCAGTTGGTATTGCTTCTATATTCATTGCTTGGAATTCTCCAAGTTTCATTACTGACCCCTTACCAAATTGTTTTTCAATTTGTCCCATTGCTACTTCTAAAGCTTTCTTCTTTTCTGCATTTTGATTTTCCATTTTTACTCACTTTCCTTTCTTGTTTTTGCATTTTTCTTTTAAACATTTGTTTGTGCATAAATATTATATATTAAAAAATTTTTTTGTCAACACTTTTTTTATTTTTATTTTATTTTTTGTATTCTCTATACCAACTTTCTATTCCATAAAACAAATTATAAGAGTTAGGTTTTATATTACCTTTTAAGTTTACTGAGTAAATAATAGTATTAGTATTGTAATATAAGCTTATATATGGCACTTCATTATTATATATTTCTGTTATTCTTGTATATTTTTGCTTTAATTCATTTTCATCTGTTATTCCTTCTGCTTCTTCTATAATTTTTCTTATCTCTTCATTTTGGTAATTTGACTGATTAGAGTCACTAAAATATTTTTCCAGAGATGGACTATATCCATAGTTGCTATTACTTAATAACATATCATAATTCTTATTTTTTACGTAGTTATTATACTGGCTTTGTGTTGCTTCGACCACTGTTATTTTTATTCCAACACTTTCTAATTGTTCCTTTATTTTATTAGCTACTTTTACCATATTACTACTTGTTTTGTTTACTACTAGTTTTAAATCTATTGTTAAATATTTATAATTTACAGTTTTTCTCCATTTTTTTGAGGTGTACTTCCAATTATTATCTACTAGTAATTTTTTTGCAGTATTTTGATCATACATAATAACAGTATTTCCATTATCATATGCATAGCTTCCATAGTCTAAAGGAAAATTAGATATTTTATATTTATTATTATAAATATCTTTTATAATTTTTTCTTTATTAATTGCAGAATTAATAGCTTGTCTTACTTCTACATTAGATAACACTTTATTACTACAATTTAATGTTATATAGCCATATTCTCTATTAATATACTCTTGTTTACTATAATTTGTATTTTTTAAATACTCTTCTATTCTTGTGTTAGATGTAGTAAATAGGTCAATTTCTCCAATTTTAAAGCTATTAATTACACTAGATAAGGAATTGTACAAATTTAAAGTTATACTATCTAATTTTATTATTTTATTATTCCAACCATTTACATTTCTTTTTAGTAAAATACTGTTTTCTTGCACATCTGAAATATAATATAGTCCTGTTCCAACAGGTTTTATATTCTTACTTTCTAACCTAAAATTTTCCGCATCAAAATAATGACTAGATACAATAGGAAATATTAAGTTATATTCAAAATATGGTATTTCTTTATCGGTTGTTATTTTTAATGTATATTCATCAACTTCTTCTATTTGTGAAATATCTGATACATTACGAGAATAAGTTGAATGATTTTGTCCATCTTTTAACATATCAATTGTAAAAATAACATCTGATGCATTAAATTGATTTCCATCATGCCATTTAACATCTTCTCTTAACTTAATAATATAAGTTTTATTATCTATTTTTGAGCACTCTGTTGCTAATGCATTTTCTAATTTATAATCCTCTGTTAAAGTAAATAAAGGATCAAAAATAAGTCTAGAAATATCCTGTACATTTTTATTGTTACTTAATATAGGATTCATGTTATCAAATTCTATTATTCCAATTCTTAAATTATCAGATACAATTGTTTCTTCATTATTATATTTACTAGCTTCTTCTGCTTTAACTGTTTTATTTGTTTGAAAAAAATTAACATAAATTGCACCAGATATTAAGACTATTATAATTATTATAAATATTATTTTAAAAGAATTTCCTCTCAACTTCTATATCTCCCTAATTTTTTATATTAATATATTATATTATTTTATTTATTTTTTCAAGATTTTTCTTTAATTTGTTCTAGTACAATATTTTTTTAACAAAAACCTCTGTACAATGCAAATCGCAGGCATTTTTATATAATAGGCATTTCGGAAAAATTTCCTATTATACAAGAAAAGCGACTATGTCGCCTTTTCTTCTCGCCGATTTGAGTTTCCGAACATAGTGAGGAAATCTCAAAGGCAATAGCGATTGTAGCATTTTTATATAATAGAAATTTCGGAGAAATTTCCTATTATATAAAAAAAGTGGCTTTGCCACTTTTTTATTATAATTATTATTTTTTATACTAAATTAATTTTAAATATAATATTATGTTATGCTCTAGATTCCACAATAATCTTTATTCCAGTTCTATCTTCACCCTCTACTTCTACCTCAGCGAAGGCTGGTACACATACTAAGTCTACTCCTGCTGGAGCTACAAATCCTCTTGCAATAGCTACCGCCTTTATTGCTTGGTTTAATGCTCCTGCTCCTATTGCTTGCATTTCTGCCTTGTTAGATTCTTTTACCAATCCTGCTATTGCTCCTGCAACTGAATTTGGATTTGATTTTGCTGAAATTTTTAAAACTTCCATTTCTTTCCTCCTAAATATAAATTTTATTTCGTTTGTGAACATATATATTTATAATATATAAAACTCATATTGTCTAGAGGTTTTTGGAAATTTATGGAAGTTTCGTGTTCTATATTATCTTGTTTTTCTACATATTAATTCTTGTTATTTTTTCTGTTCGACAATTATCGTCATTTATAAAGAACAAACAACTATTAAATCTACATTCTCCCTCTGCTATTTTATATTTTTCTGGAAGGGTTGTTACAAACCTTTTAATAGAAGCTTTTTTATCCATTCCAATTACTGAATTAGAGGGACCGGTCATGCCAATATCTGTTATATAAGCTGTGCCATTGGGTAAAATAATTTCATCTGCTGTTTGCACATGTGTGTGTGTACCAAATATAATATTTACTCTACCATCTAAGTAATGTGCTAAAGCAATTTTCTCTGCTGTTGCTTCTGCATGAAAATCTACAATAATAATATTGGTTTTATTCTTTATCTGTTCTAATATTTTATCTGCCTCTAAAAATGGATTTTCTGATAAAATGCCCATATTTGTTCTTCCTATTAAATTAATTACCGCTATCTTCTTATTTTTATAATTATATATATTATATCCTTTGCCCTGAATATTTTTAGGATAATTAGCTGGCCTTAAAATTTTTTCATCATCTATAAAATTAAAAATATCTTTTTTGGCCCATGTATGATTTCCTAGTGTTACTACATCTACACCAGCATACATCATTTGTCTAAAAAGCTTTTCCGTTATTCCCATTCCACCCGCAACATTTTCACCATTTGCAATTACAAAATCTATTTTTTCCCTTTGCTTTAAATTTGGTAATATTTCTTTTAATTTATTCAAACCATTTTCACCAACAATATCGCCAATTGCTAAAATTTTCATATTTGAACTCTTCCTTTCTATGTCATATTTTTATCATACTATATATTTTTTAATTTTTCAATCTTTTATTTACATAATTTGACTCAATTCATATTTTTTTCTATAATATATTTATACCATTAGCAAATTTCCTAACAATGGTAAATAACTTTTAGGGAGGCAAACATTATGAAGTTTGCAGAAATAATAAAATTATCCGGACTTGACCCAAAGGATTTTCCTTCGACACTAAAAAAAATTGGTCACTTTGTAAGTGACCAATTTTTTTCAAAATAGAATGTATTTTTATTTAGCATATTCTATTGTTCTAGTTTCTCTAATAACATTTACTTTTATTTGTCCTGGATATTCCATTTCGTTTTCAACTTTTTGTGCAATATTTCTAGCTAGAACTGTCATTTCTGCATCTGAAACTTTTTCAGGCTTTACTACAATTCTTACTTCTCTACCAGCTTGTATTGCAAAAGATTTATCTACACCTTCAAAAGAATTAGCTATTTCTTCTAAATTTTGCAATCTTTTAATATAAGCTTCTAATGTTTCTCTTCTTGCTCCTGGTCTTGATGCAGATATTGCATCCGCTGCTTGTACTAAAACAGCTTCCAATGTTTTTGGCTCTACATCTCCATGATGTGCCTCTACTGCATTAATTACTAAATCATTTTCTTTATATTTTTTTAGTACATCAACCCCAAGTTCTACGTGTGTACCTTCCATATCATGGTCTAATGCTTTTCCAATATCATGTAATAAACCTGCTCTTCTTGCTCTTGTAGAATCTAATCCTAGCTCTTCAGCCATAATTCTCGCTAAATTCGAAACTTCTATAGAATGATTAAGAACATTTTGTCCATAACTTGTTCTATATTTCAATTTTCCAATTAATTTTACTATATCTGGGTTTAATCCCATAACTCCTGTTTCTAGTGTTGCTCTTTCTCCTTCTGCTTTAATGGTTGCCTCTATTTCTTCTTTTGCCTTTTCAACCATTTCCTCTATTTTAGCTGGATGAATTCTTCCATCGTCTATTAACTTTTCTAATGCTATTTTTGCAACTTCTCTTCTTAATGGGTCGAATCCAGATATAACAACTGCATCTGGTGTATCATCAATAATTAAATCTATACCAGTTAGCGTTTCAAGTGCTTTTATATTTCTTCCTTCTCTACCAATAATTCTACCTTTCATATCATCATTTGGTAAATTTACAATAGATACTGTTGTTTCAGAAGTGTGGTCTGCAGCACATTTTTGAATAGCATAGCTTAAAATTTCTTTTGCATTTTTATTTGCCTCTTCTTTAGCCTTACTTTCTACTTCTTTAATTAATAATGCTTTTTCGTTATTTAATTGTTTTTCCAATTCATTTAATAATTGTTTTTTAGCTTCTTCTGAAGATAAACCTGATATTCTTTGTAATTCTTGCATTTGTCTATTAAATACTTCTTGAATATCTTCCTTTTTCTTTTCCATTGCTTGAAATTCTTTATCTAATTCTCTTTCTCTCTTTTCATATGATTCTGCACGTTTATCTAGGTTTTCTTCCTTCTGTATTAATCTTCTTTCTTGCCCTTGAACTTCGCCTCTTCTTTCTCTAATCTCTTTGTTTAATTCCTCCCTTGACTTCATAATTTCTTCTTTTGCTTTAAATACTTCTTCCTTCTTTATGTTTTCTGCATCTTTCTTTGCATCTTCTAGTAATCTTTTTGCTTCATTTTCTGCACTTAATATTTTTGATTCTGCAATTTTTTTTCTAATTATTATTCCTAAAGGAATAAAAACAGCTCCTGAGATTAGAACAGTGGCGATAACGATTAATATAGTATTCATAATCTTATCCCTCTTTTCTATTTAATTTTCAATGTTCTAACATATATATATCTAAATTATATTTATATAATTAAAACTAACCTATTTTATTTTACATTTATTCTATCAAACTGTCAAGTGATTTCATAGTTAATTCACAAAAAAGTAAATTGCGTAAATTTTAAAAGTAAATTCCAAAAGTAATATATAAAATTAGAAGTAAACTTTACACAAAGTAAAATTTGTAAGA
>CANQAB010000012.1 GCA_947589445.1 uncultured Clostridia bacterium
CGGCAAGCTTAGAGTATGTTAAGAAAAATTTTCGCAAGGAAATTTTGCAATACATACTCTGCGCAGTTGGGGCGTTGCGATGAAAATTTAAATAAATTACCGGGAGCGGATATAGATATAGTGACTTACAAATTACAATTTATATAAATTAGTTTTAATCGAAAGGAAATAGAAGGTCTTGAATAGAAAAAAAAGCGGAATAGTTGGAATAACAATAACAATTATATTACTAATTATTCTTGTATTTGTATCAAATTTAAAATTAAATAAATTTTCTTATATAGAAAATGCATTTAGTAATATTATTATGCCAATTCAAAGTGGAATTACGTTTTTAAAAAATAAAATATCAGGAAATGAACAATTTTTTGCAACAATGGATAGCTTGAAAAAGGAAAATGAGGAATTAAGGCAAAAAAATACAAAATTAGAAGAATCATTACGACAATTAGAAGTAATACAATCTGAAAATTCTACTTTAAAGGAATATTTAAACTTAACAGAACAATATAATAGTTATCAAACAATTCCTGCATATGTTATTAATAAAGATATAAGCAATTATTCTAGAATTTTTGTTATAAATATTGGTAGTGATAATGGCGTAAAAGAAAATATGACAGTTATAGCTGCAGAAGGTTTAGTTGGACATGTTTTATCTGTTACAAATGATACTGCAAAGGTTCAAACTTTAATAGATACGTCAAACGTAGTAAGTAGTACTTTAGAAAATTCTAAAGATAATGTAATTTGCAGAGGTACTCTTGAAAAAAATGAACTTAAGGCAACTTATGTTTCAACCGATACAGTATTAACAGAAGGTGAAAAATTATATACTTCTGGTATGGGAGGTATTTACCCTAAGGGCATTTATATTGGAGCAATTAAAAAGATAAATGATACCAAAAATATAACTGATAGAAATTTTATAGTTGAAGCTGCTGTGGATTTTGATAATTTAGAAACGGTTCTTGTTATTACTAATGAATAAAAATATAAAGTAAAAAGGAAGGAATGGAATAATAATGAAAAAGCTTACTATTGTTATAAGCTTAATAATAATTTTTATTATTATTTACTTGTTACAAGTAAACTTTTTTTCATGGTTTAATTTAGCTGGTATAAAACCTAATCTATTTATTATATTAATTTTAATGATAGGATTATTTTCTGGAAAAGGTATAGGTACTGCATTGGGAATTTTTTTTGGAATAAGTTTAGACTTTTTTGTGGGAAAGAGCATCGGAATATCAGGAATTATGCTTGGCGCTATAGGATTTATTGGTGGATATTTAGATAAAAATTTTTCAAAAGATAGTAGAATAACAATTATAATAATGATAACATTATCAACTATTATTTATGAAATAGGATATTATATATTAAGTCATTTTATTCATTCAGCATATATAGATATATTTAGTTTTACTAGAATTCTATTTATTGAATTAATATATAATGCTATTATTACTATTATTATTTATCCATTAATTATGAAATTTGGATATAAATTAGAAGATTCTTTTAAAGATAATAAGATTCTTACAAGGTATTTCTAAGTTGATATTAAAAATCGAAAGGAATAAGCATATTGAAAGGAAAGAGTATAAGAGCTAATTTAAATTTAAGATATAATTTACTTACTACATTTGTTTACATTATAGGAATTGTTCTATTGATACAGTTATTTAAGCTTCAAATTGTAAACGGAGAAGAATATAGACAAACATCTAATGCAAGACTAACTAGAGAAAGTACTATTGAAGCGGCAAGGGGAAATATAGAAGATAGAAATGAAAATGTTCTAGCTAGCACTAAAACAGGATATAGTGTAGAATTGTACAAAACAAAAAGTAGTAACGAAGAATTAAATGAAGTTATTTTAAAAATAGTAAATTTGCTTGAAAGTAATAAAGATACATATATTAATAATTTTCCAATCAACTCAGAGTTAAAATTTACATACACATCACAAGAGACTATTAATAATTGGAAAAGCAAATATAATATAGAAAAAAATGCTGATGAAAAACAGTGTATAGAAACATTTAAAGAGAAATATGGAATAACAAATAATGATGTACAAGATGTACTAAAAATTATTGCAATCAGGTACGAAATAACTACAAACGGATATAGTTCAACGAAATCAATAAAGGTAGCAGAAGACATTAGTAAAAGAAGTGCAATGCAATTTAATGAACAAAACTTGCAATTTCCAGGAGTAAATATTATAGAAGATCCAATAAGAGTTTATAATAAAGGAAGTTTAGCATCACATATATTAGGGTATATTAGAAAAATTGACCAGGACGAATTAAAAGCAAGAGAAGGACAAGACTACACAATAAATGATTACATAGGAAAAATGGGAATAGAATATGTGTTGGAAAAGTATTTAAGAGGAGAAAAAGGTACTAAACAAATAGATATGTCTGTTGATGGGACTATAGAAGGGGAATATATAGAGAAGGAAGCTGTATCTGGTAAAACTGTTGTATTAACAATTGATTCTGAATTGCAAGAAAAAATGGAAAAAATAATAGCAGATAGTATAAAACAATTACAAAAAGAGGGAAAGAAAACAGAATACGGTGCAGCAGTATTAATGAACATAAAGAATGGCGAAGTTCTTGGAATGTGTAGTTATCCATCATTTGAACCTGAGGTATTTTTGGGAGTTCTAGAGGATGATGTATGGAAAGATATTCAAGATAATAATAAATTATATAATAACGCTGTTCAATCGGCTTGTGCACCACGGTTCTACATTTAAAATGGTAACAGCAACAGCAGCTTTAGAGGAAGGAGCTGTAAAAGAAAGTGAATATGTATATGATAGAGGAGTATATCCATATGGGCATAATCCAGTTTGTTGGTATTATACAGAATACCATAGAGGTCATGGAAATGTAAATGTAAAAACGGCTCTACAAAAATCATGCAATTATTTTTTCTATGAAATGGGAAGAAGATTAGGCGTGGATACAATAGCTAAATATGCTGAGTTTTATGGATTAGGCCAAAAAACTGGTATAGAACTTACAGGAGAGACAGCGGGAACTGTCGCAAGTACAGCGGAAGCCGAAAAAAGAGGAGAACAATGGTATTTATCAAATACATTATCAGCTGCTATTGGACAATCATACAATAACTTTTCACCAATTCAAATGGCAAGATATATTAGTATATTGGCAAATGGCGGAAATTGGGTAACACCTACTTTAATAAAAGAAATTAAAGATAAAGATGGAAATAGAATACCAAAAGAAGAAATAAGAAGTTATGTAAATGAATTATTAGGACTATCTACAAATCCAATTTCAGACTTAAAAATATCAAATGAAACTATGAATACAATAAAAGCAGGTATGAGATTAGTTACATCATCAGGAGGTACAGCATATTCAGTGTTTAAAGATTTTAAATACTCAGTTGCAGGAAAAACAGGGTCAGCACAAGCTATAACACAAGAAAAAGGAGAAATAACAAATGGATGGTTTGTTGGATTTACACCATATAATAATTCCGAAGTAGCAATAGCTGTGCTTTTGGAAGATGGTGCATCAAACTCAAGTGCTGCAAAGGCAGCAAAGAAAATATTAGATGCATATTATAATACAGATATAGAAGAAACTGAAAATTTGAAGGAAGATATGTCTGCACAAATATATACAGAGACCTAAAAAATAATTTATATAAAAATATGTACTAATTAAAATTGTAGAATTAAAGAATAAAAAGAAAGAGGAAAAGTAAAATGAGAAGTTGCGTAAAAGTAAATTTAACAAGTGAAAATTTAAATATAAAACTAAACGAGGAGGCAACACAAACAGAGATTCTAGAAAGTCTAAAGAAAAAAATAACACAGTTAAAAAAATTATATAAAGATTCAAAAACTCCAATACTTGTTACAGGAAAGGTGCTTACTGAAAGTCAAAAGGTAGAAATTAAAAATATTATTCAGGAAAAAATAGATGTAAAAATTTCATTTGATATGCCACAGGAGCTTGGATTACACGGAATAAAGAAATCTTTTAGCCAAGAAATAGAATCTTCTCAGACAAAATTTCATAGAGGATCTGTAAGATCAGGACAACGTATAGAGTATGAGGGAAGTATTGTGGTTTTAGGAGATGTTAATGGAGGAGCAGAGGTTATTGCAGGTGATAATGTAGTGGTACTAGGAGTATTAAGAGGATTAGCACATGCAGGTGCAAAAGGAAACAAAAAAGCAGTTGTTGCCGCTGCTTCAATAGAATGTAAACAAATTAGAATAGCGGATGTAATTAAAGAAATTGAAGAAACTAAAGATGAAGACGGAAATGCTATTGCAAAATCTAGAAAGACTTATGCGTACGTGGATAATAACCAATTAATATTAGAGTAACTTTAACTAAAAAAAAGTAAAATTAATATCATAAATAATAGTTGATTTTTTATCCCTTCACTATATAAAACATATAAAATAAATAAGATTAGTAAATCATCTAATTTTAGTTTAATATTAAGAAACTGAAGTGAAAATTCAGTTTCTTTTGCATTTTCAGATATCATTTATTATTTACACCACCATTAGCATTAAAAGCTTCAATTACCTTTGCAATGTTTAAAAACTGCATATACTGGTCTAATTTTTGTCTTCTATTATTATTTAAATAAGGTTTTAAGGATTGGAGTAAATTAGTTTCTGGACTATTTTTAGTAGAGTTAAATTTATCTATAATTGTTTTCATTTTCATAATGGTTTCAAAATCAAAATTAAAGTTATTATTATTGTTTTGGTTAGCATCATCACTATCATCAGAATTAGAATTCATATTAGAAAGTATATTTTGAATATTATTAAAGCTTGTTTCATTTGAATATGAAGATATGTCATTATCATTTTCAGTATTATTTGTATTATTAGATTGATTTATCATATTACCAATCTTTTGTATTATGTCAGACATTTCTTCATTATTCATATATTTTTATCCTCCTATTGATTATTGCTGTTGTTTTTTAATTGATTTATAATATCATCTTTATTGTTAGATTTTAAAATTTTATTTGCTTGTTCAATTCCCTTTTCTAAATCCTTTTTATCCATTTTAGATAACATATTTAAAAGCATGTTCATATTCGCATTATTCATAAAAAAACCTCCATTCATTCAACTAAGAAAGTTTAAAGCTAAATACTTAATATAACCTTCATAGAGTAATCCATATTCTATATAAATTACTCTAAAAATAAATCTAATTTATATATATTATTATAAGTGATAAAAAATGTTACTATTATATTGAAAATTTTCTTGCTTTATTATAAAATAATTTAGAAAAGCATGTATAACAATATACAAATAACTTATAGAAAATAAAAAGGAGAAAAGGTTGAAGAGAAAAATGTGTTTATTAATTATTGTAATTGTAATAACAATTACAAATTTGATATTATTTAAAAATTTTTATTATGAAAATAAACAAGCAGATATTAGATCAAATCAATATAATTAAAAATATTTTAATAAAAAAATATAAAATTATTAAAAGAAAAATAGTGAATTATACTATTTTTCTTTTTTTATATAATAGGAAATTTCTCAGAAATTTCTATTATACAAAAAATAACCAAATTACTTGCTATTTCATATTTTTTAATGCATTTAAATACTAATATAATGAATGAAAATAAATAAAGAAAATTAAAATTTTTCTTATTTATTCTTTAAAATCTACAATTTGCATAAAAAGAGATATTTAGGAAAAACTAATAAAACAAATTTCGTAATAATTTTCAAATAATACAATGAAAATTAAAATACGTTAACAATTATAGAAATTATGTTTAATAATTTTTCTATTAAATATAGTTTTTTAGGGAGTGAAAAATTTGAAATTAGCAAAATTCTTAAATATAAAAGGTGCATTATTGGATCAAAAACAGCTAGAAAATTATATGGAAAAAATTGCATCTGAGCAAATACTGCAAGAAAAGTCTGATAAGAGTACTTATCCAATTCCAAGATTAGATGAAAATTATAAAGCAATAACTAAAACATACGATATTCTAAGTTCTAATTTAAAATTAGGAATTAATATACATCCTGCAGGAGAATGGATTTTAGATAATTATTATGCAATTGAAGAAACATATAAGACTATAAAAAAAGAACTTACTCTAAAAAAATATATTAATTTTACAGGTATATCAAATGGAGAATATAAAGGATTTGCCAGAATATATGTTCTTGCATCAGAAATAGTAGGTTATACAGATGGTAGAATAGATAGCAATAAATTAAAAGAATTATTAAAGGCGTATCAAAATAAAAAAATGTTGCAAATGGAAGAAATTTGGAATATAAGTATATTTTTAAATATAGCCTTAATAGAGCAAATAAGAACTATTTGCGAAAAAATATATTTTGTGCAAATACAAAAATATAAAGTAGAGAGTATTATTGAAAGATTAGTAGAAAATAGACAAGACCAAGATTTGGTTTATAAAAGAAATGTAAGTAATATAAAATTACCATTTTCAAAGGAACCATTTGTAGAATATTTATCATATAGATTAAATCAATATGGAAAAAAAAGTTTACCATATATTAAAATATTAGAAGAACAAGTCCAGAAGACTGGAACAAGTATATCAGAGATAATAAAAAAAGAACATTTTGATATAGCTTTAAAGAAATTAACCATAGGTAATTGTATTGAGAGTATAAAAAATATACAAAGAATTAATTTTACAGTGATTTTTGAAGAAATAAATGGTGTAGAAAATATATTAAAAAAAGATCCAGCAAATGTATATAAAACAATGACATATGAAACAAAAGAGTATTATAGAAACTGTATTAGAGAAATGTCTATAAAAACTAAAATATCGGAAATATATATTACAACTAAAATTTTAGAGTTAGCAAATAAAAATAAAGATAATATAGATAAAAGAAAAAGCCACGTAGGTTATTATATAATAGATAAAGGAATAGTAGAATTAGAGGAAAATTTAAATATAAAGAAAAATAAAATATTAGATCCTAATAAAAAAGCAAGAATATATGTAAGTTCAATTATTATTTTAACTTCGCTATTTGCTTTATTTGTAGATTTTAGTTTTTATAATAATACCAAAAGTATAATTTTTTCTATTTTATTTTTAATAGTTTCTTACATTCCTATTAGTGAAATTATTATAAAAATATCACAATATATTTTATCAAAAATAGTAAAACCTAAACTTATTCCTAAAATAGACTTTACAGAAGGAATAACAAAAGAGTGTACTACAATGGTTATTATACCAACTATATTAAAAAATGAAGATAAGGTAAAAGAATTATTAAAAAAATTAGAAGTATATTACTTAGCAAATAAGTCAGATAATTTATTTTTAACATTACTAGGAGATTGCAATACATCATCTAAAGAAGAAGAAGTACAAGACAATGAAATAATAGAAACAGGAAAAAAAGGAATTGAATATTTAAATAAAAAATATCCAGCTAAAGATAATATTTTTAACTTTATATATAGAAAAAGAATATGGAATAGTAAAGAAGGAGCTTTTTTAGGTTGGGAAAGAAAAAGAGGAATGATTTCAGAGCTAAATGAATTTTTATTAGGGAAAACAAACAATACTTTTCTATATAATTCTCTAAGTGGTAAAGAATTACCCAAGATAAAATATATAATTACGTTAGATTCTGATACAAATCTGGTTTTACAAAGTAGTAAAGGTTTAATTGGTGCCATGGCACATATTTTAAATAAACCTATAATAGATAAAGAAAAAAATATTGTAGTAGAGGGATATGGAATATTACAACCAAGAATAGGCATCGATTTAGATTCCAGTAGAAAAACATTGTTTACTAAAATTTACGCTGGAATGGGAGGAATAGATGCGTATTCTAATGCTATATCAGATATTTACCAAGATAATTTTAGAGAAGGAACTTTTACGGGTAAGGGGATTTATGATTTACAGGTTTTCCATGATGTATTAGAAAATGCAATTCCAGAAAATACTGTATTAAGTCATGACCTAATAGAAGGGATTTATGCAAAGTGTGGATTGGTAACGGATGTAATTTTATTAGATTCTTATCCAACTAAATTTAATAGTTATATAACAAGAGCTAGTAGATGGATAAGAGGAGATTGGCAAATTATAAAATGGCTAAAAAAGAAAATAGTAGATGCAAAAGGTAATATAATAAATAATCCAATTGGAGAACTAGGAAAGTTTAAAATATTGGATAATTTAAGAAGAAGTTTATTAGAGATAACACAAGTTATTTCACTAGCAATTATATTATTGGTAAACAAACCTAGTACAACCATATTTTATATTCTTATTTATTTAAGTATATGGATAGATTTTGTAATTGATTTATTAAATACTATTATATTTAAAAAAGAAGGAGTAAAAAAGCAAGCTTCTTTTGAAAATAAACTACCCGGATTAAAGTTAAGTATTGTAAGAAATGTTATTAATTTTTCTACAATAGTATACAAAGCAATTGTTTCTACGAAAGCAATTATTATTACATTATATAGGGTATTAAAAACAAAAGAACATTTATTGGAGTGGACAACAGCGGAAGAAGCAGAACAAAATAGTAAAGAAGCAATAGAATGTTTTCTAAAAGAAATGTGGGTTAACGTATTAGCTGGAATAATTTTATTTATAATATCTATAAATAAAGCAAGTATATGGATGTTTTTAATTTCATTATTATGGATTTTTGCTCCATGCGTATGTTGGTATATTAGCAAAAATATAAGAGAAGAGGATTTATTTAAACAATTAAATATAGAAGAACAAAAGGAAGTTATAGATATAGCAAAAAATACTTGGAGTTTTTTTGAAGAATTTTTAAATGAGAAAAATAATTTCTTACCTCCAGATAATTATCAAGAATCTAGGAATAATAAAATAGTAGATAGAACTTCATCAACTAATATCGGGTTAGCACTATTATGTATAATATCAGCATATGATTTAAAATTCATAGAATTAGAAAGGGCACTTTATCTTATTGAACATGTATTACAGACAATACAAAAACTGCCTAAATGGAATGGACATTTATACAATTGGTACAATATAGAAACGCTAATGCCATTGAAACCAGAATACGTTTCAACAGTTGATAGTGGAAATTTTATAGGATATATAATTACATTAAAGACGTTTTTGCTTAGTATAGAGGATAAGGAATTAAAAGAAAAATATTCAATAGATTTTAATATAGAATATATAAACCAATTAATTAAAGAAACGGATTTTACAAAGCTATATAATGATGATATAAGTTTATTTTCGATAGGATTTAGTTTAGATGATAATAAATTAACAGATTCTTATTATGACTTATTGGCTTCAGAAGCAAGGCAAGCAAGTTTAATAGCTATTGCAAAAGGAGATGTCCATTTTAAACACTGGAATAGTTTAAGCAGAACATTAACATCTATAGATGGAAAAAAAGGATTAGTTTCATGGTCTGGTACAGCATTTGAATATTTAATGCCTAATATAAATATAAAAAAATATAAAGGAAGTTTATTAGATGAATCATGTAAGTTTATGATTATGTCTCAAAAAAAATACTGTGATAAAATGCAAATACCTTGGGGAATATCAGAATCTGCATTTAATTTAAAAGATTTAAATTCAAATTATCAATATAAAGCATTCGGAATACCATGGTTAGGATTTAAAAGAGGATTAGCAGATGATATTGTTGTGTCATCATATGGAAGTATACTTGCCATTACAGAACAGCCTAAAGAAGTAATAAAAAATTTACACACATTGAAACAATGCAAGATGTATGGAAAATATGGATTTTATGAGGCAATAGATTTTACTCCAGAGCGACTAGGGAAAAATGAAAAATACGAAGTTGTAAAAAATTATATGGCTCATCATCAAGCATTAATATTATTATCAATAAATAATTTAGTAAATAAATCTATTTTACAGGAAAGATTTCATAATAATCCAGAAATTAAAGCAGTAGATATTTTATTACAAGAAAAACTACCAGAAGATGTAATTATAACAAAAGAAAGAAAAGAAAAGGTAGAAAAAATAAAATATAAAAGATATGATACAAATTATATGAAAGAAATACAACAAATAGATAATGGATTACCAGAAGTTAATATTATATCTAATGAGAATTATTTAGTTTATACAAATAAAGATGGAACAGGATTTAGTAAATATAAAAATATATTAATTAATAGATATAAAAGAACAAATGAGTATAAGGAAGGAATTTTCTTTTATATTAAAAATACACGTACAAAAGAAGTAAGAACGAGTTTTTATGAAAAAAATAAAAATGATTATAAAGTTATATTTACAGCTGATAAAAGTGAAATAAGGATAAATTTAGGAAGTATTAAAACTAAAATAAAAACAATTATAAGTCCAAACGATAATGTAGAAATACGAAATATTAAAATAAATAACTTAGGAAATAAAGAAGAAATATTAGAAATTAGCTCAGTTCTAGAACCAGTTTTATCTGGCGAAAATCAAGATAATGCACATAAAGCATTTAATAATTTATTTTTAAAATATGAAGAAATAGAAAATGGAATATTAGTAAAAAGAAACAAAAGAGGAGAAGAAACAGAAGTATTTATGGCAGTTGGATTTTTCTCTAATAAAGGAAACATAGAAAATTTAGAATATGAAATTGATAAAGAAAAACTTTATGGAAGATTAAATAGTTCGATACCTGATAAAATAAAAAATTCTGAAAAATTTAGTAATCAAATAGGGTTAGTAGTTAATCCAATTTTATCTTTTAGAAGAACAATAAAAATAGAAAAAGAAGAAAACGTAAATATTAATTTAATTATAAGCATATCAGAAAATAGAGAGCAAGCAATAGAGCAATTAAATAATTATAAAAGCTTCGAAAATGTAAAAAGAACATTTGAAATATCTAAATTAAGAAATGAAGAAACAGCAAGATATTTACAAGTTACTGGTCAGAATATGATAACATACCAAAAAATATTAGCTTATGTAATAAATATTAATCCATTAAAAAAACTATATATAAATTCTTTTAGTAGTAAGCAATTTAAAGTAGAGGATTTATGGAAGTACGGAATATCTGGTGATCACCCTATTATTTTAGCAAAAATTTCTCAAATAAATGATGTATATGTTATACGTGATTTACTAAAAGCTTATCAATTTTTCCAGAATAAAAATATTAGTATTGATTTAGTAATACTAAATGAAGAAAAAAATATACACGAAAGATATGTAAAAGATGAAATAGAAAAAGAAATTGCAGATAAGAATTTAAATTACTTGAGAAATAATGGAATTTTTTTATTAAATGATTATGAAATAGATAATAAAGACATATTAGAATTTAAAGCAAATTTAATTATAGATACTAGTTTAGGAAATTTAAGTAATATTATAGCAGAACTAGAAGAAGAATATCTTCAAAAATACGAACAAAAAAGTAATATAAATCAATTAGAAGAAGAAGTCGATTTCGAAAAATATACTGTAGATGCAATGGATTTGAAATACAAAAATGGATATGGAGGATTTAGCGAAGATGGAAAAGAATATGTTATTTGTGTAAATGATAACGTACCTTCAGTATGGTGTAATGTTTTAACAAATGAAAATTTTGGAACTATTGTTACGCAAAATTTAGGTGGGTACACTTGGTATCAAAATAGCAGATTAAACAGAATTACTAAATGGTCTAATGATACATTAATGGATACACCATCAGAATATATATATGTACAAGATGAACAAGAAAAGAAATTTTGGAGATTAGGTAAAGGAAATTTAATTGTTAAATATGGTTTTGGGTATGCAATATATGAACAAAACAAGTTAGACATTAAACAAAAGTTAGAAGTTTATGTAAGTATGAAAGATAATATAAAAATTAATCTTCTTAGACTAAAAAATAATACAAACCATACTAAAAAAATAAATCTAATATACAGAATAGATACTGTACTAGATGAAGATGAAATAAAGTCAGATGGCAATATATCACTAAAATATAATAAAGATAAAGATTTGCTTTATGCACAAAATTTATATACGTCTGGTATTAAAAGTATATGTTATGTATATAGTAGTGAAAAAATTAGTAGTTATACTGGAAATAGGAACAGCATTCCAGTGCAAGAAATAACAGAACTTAATAATGAAGATTCTTTGGGAAATGAGGCTTGTATTGCTATTAAGGTTTCAATTGAATTAAAAGCATTTGAAGAAAAAGAAATATCTTTCGTATTAGGTGCTACAGAAGTAGAAAAAGATATTAATTTACAATATAGACAAATAGAAAAATGTAGGCAAGAGCTACAAAATACCCAAAAATATTGGTGCAATTTATTAGAAAGAATAAAAGTAAAAACTCCAATTGAATCATTTAATATTATTTTAAATGGTTGGATTATGTATCAAACAATATCTTCTAGGATTTATGCAAGAAGCGGATTTCATCAATCAGGTGGAGCATTTGGATTTAGAGACCAATTGCAAGATGTAATAGGAGTTAAGTTTTTAAATACAGAAATGGTAAAAAATCAAATATTAAAACATGCGGCACATCAATTTATCCAAGGAGATGTAGAACATTGGTGGCATGATGAGACAGGAAGAGGCATTAGAACGAGATTTTCAGATGATAGATTATGGCTAGTTTATGTTGTACTGCAATATATACAATATACAGGGGATAATTCAATTTTAGATATACAATTACCATATTTGAATAGTAAAGAATTAGAAGATGGAATTGATGAAAGTTATGATATTCATCTACCATCTGATATAAAAGGAAGTTTGTATGAGCATTGCTTAAAAGCTATACAAATTAGTATGACTTTAGGAAAAAATAATTTACCGTTAATAGGTTCAGGAGACTGGAATGATGGCTTTAGTACAGTTGGTAATAAAGGAAAAGGAGAAAGTATTTGGCTTGGATTTTTCTTATATGACATATTAAGTAAATTTATTAATATTATGCAAGAAAGAGGAGAAAAAGATATAAAGAAATATTATGAAACCTTAGAAATATTAAAAAAGGCACTTAATAAAAATGGATGGGATGGAAGATGGTATAGAAGAGCCTATACAGACAATGGAGAAATATTGGGAAGCATAGAAAATGAAGAATGTAGAATAGATAGTATTGCACAAAGTTGGTCTATTATTTCTGGAGCAGGAGATAATGATAAAAAATATATTGCAATGGAAAGCTTAGAAAAATATCTAATTAACAAAGAAGAAGGAATTATTAGGTTATTAGATCCTCCATTTGAAAAAGGAAAACTAAAACCAGGATATATTAAATCCTATTTACCAGGAGTAAGAGAAAACGGTGGACAATACACACATGGGGCAATATGGGCAACTATTGCATTTGCTATATTGAAATTAGATGATAAAGCATTCCAGTATTTTAATATGATAAATCCAATTGAACATTCAAATACAAAGGAAAAGGCAGATAAATATAAAATAGAACCATATATTATTTCAGCAGATATTTATGGAAGTAAAAATTTATTACGGAAGAGGAGGATGGAGTTGGTATACTGGTTCTGCTGGTTGGTATTATGTTGCAGGTATAGAATATATATTAGGATTAAAAATAGAAAATAAAATATTAAGTATACAGCCTTGTATACCAAAAGAATGGGAAGAATATTTTATTCAATATCGTTATGGAAATAGTATTTATAATATAAAAATTAAGAATATAAACAAAACAAATAAAGTACAAAAAATGTTAATGAATAATATTGAAATTAAAGAAAAACAAATAAAACTTCAAGATAGTGGAAGAATAAATGAAATTGAAATTGTTTTATAATTTTTCGTCGCAAATTAACCAAATTATTACAATTTTTTTACAAAAAAACTTGTGCAAAGCATACGGATGTGATATATTCAATATATATAAATCATTGGAGGTTTTTAAATGGACGAAAATGAAATGAATAAAGATAAAAAAACAATATTAATAGTAGACGATGAAAAACCAATTGTAGATATTTTGGTATACAATTTACAAAAAGAAGGATACAATACAATAGAAGCAAATGATGGAGTAACTGCCGTAGATATTGCTCTAAGTCAAAAACCAGATTTGGTTTTATTGGATATTATGCTACCTAAAATGGATGGATTAACCGTGTGCAAAAAAATAAGAACAAGTTTAAATATTCCTATATTAATGTTAACTGCTAGGGATGAAGAAATAGACAAAATTGTTGGGTTAGAATTAGGGGCAGATGATTATGTAACAAAACCATTTAGTGTAAGAGAGTTAATGGCAAGAATTAAAGCAAATTTAAGAAAATTTGAAGCAAGTTCTGCTAACATAGATAATACAACAGGAAAAAAAGAAACAAAGAAAATAAAAATAGGAGATTTAACAATAGATTATGATAAATTTGAAGTAAAAGTAAAAGATGAAGTAATAGATCTTACATTAAGAGAATTTGAAGTATTAAAATATTTAGCAAATCAGCCAGGACAAGTTGTAACAAGAGAGATGTTATTAGAAAAAGTATGGGGATATGAATACTATGGAGATATTAGAACTGTTGATGTTACAGTAAGAAGAATACGTGAAAAAATAGAAAAAGATACTTCAGCTCCTAAAATTTTAATTACAAAAAGAGGAGTAGGTTATTATATAGCAAGCAAATAATAAGAGGGTAGACAAAAGAATAAAAACATTCGCTTAATTGGCAAATGTTCTATCTTTTGTCTGCCCATTAAATATGATAGGAGATAAACGGAATGTTTAAACAAACAAACATAAAAACAATTACTACATTTTTCATAATAGGATTAATTCTTATAACTGGTTTGGGAATTATTAATATTATAAATTTAAATGATATTCAATCTCAACTTGCAAGCATTGATTCTGAAGTTAAACTTCAAATAGAGCAGAGAGTAGATAATTTGCTTAAAATTACTATTTCTTTAGATATAATATATTCATTAATTTGTATAATAATGGCAGTTGTTTTTTCAAAAATTTTAAACAAGCCAATAATTAAGTTAATATCGGATGCAGAGAAAATGGTATCTAGTGATAGTAAAGTAGAAAAATCAAAGAATAATAAAAATTCAGATGATGTTATTAGTGCTTTTAACATGATGACAGAAGAATTAAAAGAGAATTTAAATGAAATGACAAGGCAAAAAAAGCAAATAGAAACAATGATATTACATATGACAGATGGAATTATTGCTTTTAATATACAAGGAGAATTAATACTGGTAAACCCTGCAGCAACAAGATTATTAAGATTATTACCTCAAGATAAAAATTTTAATGCTATTTTTAACCAGAAAATAAATTTAGATATAAACATGGAAAAGATAATATATTTAGAAAATTGGACATCATCAGAGCAGAAAGTAACAATAGGAGATAAAGTTTTAAATATGTTTTTTGCACAATTTAAAGATGAAAATGATAGACCAGCTGGAATTATGGTTTTAATTCAAGATATAACAGAGCATGTAAAGTTGGATAATATGAGAAAAGAGTTTGTTGCCGATGTATCACATGAATTAAAAACACCAATTACATCTATTATGGGATATGCAGATACTTTATTAGAAGGAGAATATGACAAAGATACACAAAACAGATTTTTAAATGTAATTGCAGAAGAAGCAAGACGTATGGCAAAACTTGTTACAGACTTGCTAACATTGTCAAGATTTGATAATAACCAAATTTTACAGGAAAAAGTAAAGTTCGATTTAGGTGAATTAGTAAAACAGTGTCAAGAGAAAATACAAATAGAAATAGATAAGAAACAACATAAGGTGGAATGCTTTGTAACAGCTGATGTACCAAATGTTTATGCAGATAAAGAAGGAATAGAAAGAGTAATATTAAATATATTAACAAACAGTGTAAAATATACTCCAGAAGGAGGAAACATAAAAATATATGTAGGATTTGTTTATAATGATGCCTATATTAAAGTAATTGATAATGGATTAGGAATACCAGAGGAAGACTTAAGCAGAATATTTGAAAGATTTTATAGAGTAGATAAAGCAAGAACTAGACAAATGGGAGGAACAGGTTTAGGATTATCTATAGCAAAAGAAATATTAGACAAAAACAATGGATCAATAGATATAAAAAGTGAAAAGGGAAAAGGGACAGAAGTAGTTATTAGAATTCCTACTAAATAAACTATATAATAATTAAAAATAAAAAAACTCTTTGCATATGGTAATTTAATAAAATAAAATATTTACAATAAATTAACTGATATGATATAATAAATAGGAAAATGGAGGAAAAAAATGAACCAAATATTATATGTACAAGAAAAACAAAATAATCGTTCTTTAAATACAAAAAAAGTTGTATTGTTTTTTGCTATTTGTATTATTTTATTTGGAGTTGTTTTGTTAGGAGAAGGAATATATTACATTTACCAAAACAAAATAAATGAAAAAGTTGTTCCACAACCTTCAGATGGTAATACTAATACTCAAATTCCACCACCTAATATTGTATTAACACAAACAGAAGATAATAAATTAATAATGAATATTCAAAGTACAGTTGCAATTTCTCATTTAATATATAGCTGGAATAATGAAAGTGCCCAAACAATTGAAGAAACAGGAAAAACAACAATAGAAGAAATAATTGATATTCCAATTGGAGAAAATGTTCTTAATCTTTCTGTAATAGATTCTAATGGAAATGAAACTAAAGAATCAAAGAGCTTTGTAATAGATTTAACAAAACCAGTAATAGGATTGGATAAAGTAGGAAACAATATAAAAATTAGTGTAGTATCAGAGACAGAGTTATCTTATATAACCTATAGATGGAACCTAGAAGAAGAAAAAAGAGAAGATATGAGCACTTATGAAGATAAGAAAAATTTTGAGAAGATAATTGGAATACCAAAAGGACAAAATACATTAAAAATTATTGCGGTAGATATTAATCAAAATGAATCAGAAAAATCGATAGAAATAAAGGGAGTAACAAGAGCAAAAACAAACGTTGTAAAAGTAGATAATTGTTTAGAGTTTACAGTAGTAGGAGAAGAAAATATTAAAACAGTAGAATTTACGTTTAATGGAAAGACATATGTAATGAATACAGATACATTTGGTGAAACAAATACTGTACACTATAAAGTACAAATGGTTGAAGGAATGAATTATCTAAAAATCGTAAGTACAACACAAAGTGATGCAGTAGATACTACTACATGGAAATATGAATATAAAGCTCAATAATATAACAAAAAACAAATGATAGAAGGTGAAAATAAATATGTATCAAGAAATATCTATAATAGATGATACAGATGAACTAACAACAAGATTAAATAATATATTTAAAGAAGAAAAAGATTATATATTCAAGAATATATTATCAATGAAAATTGAAGAAATAATGAAAGATATACCAGATTTAATTATTATTAATGAGGACGGAGTTAAAATGGGAGTAATTGAAATATGCAATTATATTAGACATTACAGCGAAAATCCGATAACTCCAATAATGGTAATTAGTTCAAACATAGATAAAAATCACAGACTAAATATATTAAAAGAAAATGTAGAATACTTCATAAAAGCTCCAATGGATGATGAATATATATATTATACTATAAGAAATATAATAAGATTAATGACTAGCAATAGGAAAGTAAGTCCTCTTACCGGGCTTCCAGGAAATCTACAAATACAAGTAGAATTAAAAAAGAAATTATTAAAAAAACAAGAATTTTCAATATTATATTTTGACTTAGATAATTTTAAAGAATATAATGATACATATGGATTCTTAAAAGGAGATGAAGTAATTAAATTCACAGCCAAAACAATATTAAAGGTAATGCATCAATATAAATTAGAAGAATCCTTTGTAGGGCATATAGGAGGTGACGATTTTGTAGGTATTATTTCAGATATTGACTATGATAAATTATGTCAAGATATTATAACTAAATTTGATAATGGTATATTAGAATATTTTAATGAGGAAGATATAGAAAGAGGTTATCTAGAAGTAGCAAATAGAAAGGGAATTATAGAACAGGTTCCTCTTACAGCTCTTTCTATAGGAGTTGTAAAAGTATTACCAGGAGAGTATACTAATCCATTAGAAATAGGTGAAGTAGGAGCACAAGTAAAACATTTGGCTAAAACACAAATGGGAAGTGCATATGTAATTAATAGAAGAATGAATTAAGAAAAAACATCTCACATATAATAATGACATTCAGTTTTATTTTATTATTAATATTTAAAATAAAACGAAAAAATAAAGATATTAATTAAATAAGGGAGGATTTATTATGATATTATACATAATTATTGGATTAATAATAATACTTCTATTATATGTTTTTGCAACATATAATGGGTTAATAAAATCTAACAATCTTGTTAAAGAGGCATTTTCTACAATGGATGTGTATTTAAAAAAAAGATGGGATTTAATTCCAAACTTAGTAGAAGTTGTCAAAGGATATGCTAAACACGAGAAGGAAACTATTGAAAAAATTACTTCTTTAAGGACAAACTCTTATGAAAGTATGTCTATAGATAAAAAAATTAATATAAACGAACAATTAACTCAAGGACTATCAAGGATTATGGCTATTTCTGAAAATTACCCTGATTTAAAAGCTAGTCAAAATTTTATGGAATTAAGTCATAATCTAACTAAAATAGAAGAGGAAATAGCAAATAGTAGAAAATATTACAACGGAACTGTAAGAATTTTCAATAATAAAACTCAAATGTTTCCTAGTAATATTGTTGCTAGTATGTTTGGATTTCATTCAGCTACTATGTTCGAGGCAAATGCAGAAGAAAAAAATAATGTAAAGGTGAATTTATAATATGAAACAAAAGATTTTAATTGGCATATTCGTTGTAATTATGTGTTTTATTGTGTTAATACCAAATCAATCATTAGCTGTGGTATCAACACATGAATACACTATACAATCATATAACATAAATATGATTGTAAATGAAAATAACACTTTTGATATAACAGAAACAATTACAGCATATTTCAATGTACCAAAGCATGGGATTTATAGAAAAATCCCATTAAAAAATTCCATAACAAGATTAGACGGTACTAAATCAAATAATCGAGTAAAAATAAGCAATATTAGTGTTAATGAAAATTATAATACTTCTAATGAAAGAGGATACAAAGTTATAAAAATTGGTAATAGCAATAAAACTTTTACAGGAAGTCATACATATACAATAAAATATACTTATAATATTGGGAAAGATCCTTTAAAAAACGCTGATGAATTATATTTTAACTTAATAGGAGATCAATGGGATACAACTATTAACAGAGTTTATTTTACAATAAAAATGCCTAAATCATTTGATAAATCAACACTTGGATTTTCGAGTGGAGATGTAGGCTCAACTGATAGTTATAATGTGATTTATAATGTAAATGAAAATATTATTACAGGGTACACAATAAATACTATAAATCCAGGGCAGGCATTAACAGTTAGACTTACATTGCCAGAAAATTACTTTGTTAAAGGAAGTAGCAATATTGATATATTTCCTATATTTGTTATAATTTTATGTGCTATATTCGTTTTAATTGCAGATAGATTATGGGCAAAATACGGAAAAGATGAACAAGTAGTTGAAACAGTAGAATTTTACCCACCAGAAGGATATAATTCAGCAGAAGTAGGCTTTCTATATGAAGGTTCAGCAAATACAGAAAGTGTAATTTCTTTGTTAATATATTTAGCAAATGCAGGGTATTTAAAGATTGAAGAAACAGAAGAACAAGGATTATTTAAAAAATCTAAAGGATTTAGGATTACTAAAATAAAAGAATATGATGGAAATAATGAATGCGAAAGAATATTTTTCAAAGGTCTTTTTGAATGTTCATCAGCTAGAAAAATAGATATAAGTAAAGCTGAAAAAATAATGCAAGAAGCAAAAAAACAAGGAGAAGAAATTAGCTTTGAAGATGTACTTGAAATGTCAGCAGATAATTACGATAATATAAACTCTGTAACTACATCAGACTTATATGATAATTTCTATACAACATTAAATAAAATAAAATCAAAAATCAATTCAAAAGAAAACAAAAATAAAATATTTGAGTCATCAGCAAGTGGCAAAGGAAAATACTTAATACTAATGATAATTGCAATATTTATTTTGATAACAGTAAAACCGGTTATTGAATATGGAGAGGATGAAAGTTTAATATTTGCATTACTATTTCCACGGAATAGGCTTTCCTATATTGATAGGAAGTCTTATAGGTTTAATAAAAGTGCCTAAACTATTTTCAATAATATGGGGAGGAATGTTTGTAGGAGTGCCATTGGCTTTTTTTGTATTACCAACATTAACTCAAGACGTAATTTATTTAATAGCTTATATTATTGGTATAATTAGTGTTGCAGTATTAATGTTATTTATCAAAATAATGCCTAAAAGGACACCTTTTGGCAACGAAATGTTAGGAAAATTAAGAGGGTTCAAAAGATTTTTAGAGACGGCAGAAAAAACTAAACTAGAAGCATTGGTAAATGAAAATCCAGAATATTTTTATAATATTCTTCCTTATACTTATGCTTTAGGAGTATCTAAAGTATGGATGAATCAATTTGAAAACATAGCAGTGCAAGCTCCAGATTGGTATGATGGTTATAGTACATTTAGTATTCATGAATTTAATCATTTTATGAATGATACAATGAAATCAGCACAAAATGCTATGTCATCAAGTCCTTCAAGTAGTAGTGGAGGAAGCTCTGGAGGAGGTTTTTCTGGAGGAGGTTCTGGAGGAGGCGGAGGAGGTTCTTGGTAACCTACTTGCAATAATCTAGGTCTGACCCTTTTGGGTATTCATTTTCAAAAGAGTGAATTAAGAAAAAACATCTCACATATAATAAAATAGTGAGGTGTTTTTTATGGTTGTTGTTCATAAAAAAAGAATTTTATTTATATTTATAGCTATTATTATATCTGTCTTAGGATACCAAGTATCAATAAAAAACAATAGAAATATAATAGAAACTGTTAGCCTTCCAGTTAGTGGAAAAACAATTGTATTAGATGCAGGGCATGGATATCCAGATGAGGGAGCAGAAAGCGCAAATGGAATAACAGAACAAAAAATAAATTTAATTATAACAAAGAAAGTACAAAGTCTATTAGAGCAAAGCGGATGCAACGTAATTTTAACTAGGTCAGACGAAAACGGAATTTATAACTTAGAATCTAAAACCATACGAGAAAAGAAAGTATCTGATATAAAAAATAGAGTAAAAATAGGCAATGAATCAAGTGCAGATGCTTTTGTATCTATACATTTAAACAAAATACCACAAAGCCAGTACTATGGTTGGCAAGCTTTTTTTAAAGAAAATAATGAAGAAAGTGAAACATTAGCAAAAAGTTTACAAGAAGAATTAAATGCCAGTATACAAAAAGAAAATAAAAGAGAAGCACTTAAAATAACAGGTAAATATATTATAGAACATGTAGAAATACCAATTGCTATAATAGAATGTGGATTTTTATCTAATCCAGAAGAAGAACAACTATTGCAACAAAATGAATACCAAAATAGATTAGCATGGGGAATTTACAATGGTATAATGGATTATTTTTACGAATAAAACTGTAGAAAAATTAGATCCCGACAGCCTATTAAGAGGCGGGGAATATCCCCTTGGCTTGGAGGGTCTAATTTTGAAAAAAAGTGCTCAAAAATAAGATGATAATGTAGTTTTCTTGGAGTGAATTATTATAAAACCATTATATAGTAATGATACATTGATTTTCTTATACTTTTATATTGAAAAATGCGACAAAATATAGTAAAATAATATACATAATTTGTATTATTTTTTAGAATAGAAAATACAAATAAAACTATATATCACAAAAAGCAAAAAACTTTTTAAATTTAACATCAAAAAAACGACAAACAATTCAAAAATAAACTCTTATAATTATCAAGTGAATTTAAAAAGTAATGAGGTGTTAAAGGATGTTTCAAAATATTTCGAGAGATACAACAGAAGAAGAAATTAAGATAAGTGATAATAGAACAAATATAAAAAATATAATAAAATCAATTATAAAGGGGCAAAGTGCTTTACTCTATATTTTGTCATTTATGTTGTCATTTGTAAATGGAATTAACTTAAATTATTCTATATTTGCATTTTCTATATTTGCAGGTGCAATTAGCAATGGTATACCAGTTGGAGTTCTATTTATATTAACCATGATAGGAACATTAATAAAATTTCAAACTGGAGGTTTACTATCTTATTTATTTACAAGCGCAATTTTAATTGTACTTATTCTTATATTTAAACCTAAAAAGTTAATAATGGAATATGAAAATGAAAAGGTAAAGTTAGGTAAGTATGTATTCTTTTCAGTTTTCTTAGGACAAGCCATTAAAATGGTATTTGGGCAATTCTTAATATACGATTTGCTAGTAGCAATTACCTCTGCAATGACAGCATATATTTTTTACAAAATATTTAGTAAATCTATTAATGTTATTAATGAAATAAAAAATAAAAAAGTATTTTCAATAGAAGAAGTTATAGGAGCTACTCTTCTAGTATCAATTGCTGCTACTTGTCTAGGAGATGCCCAAATATTAGGATTACAGTTAAGTAATATTATAAGTATATTACTTGTTCTAATATTAGGTTGGAAGAATGGAATACTTATTGGAACAACATCTGGAGTGACGGTAGGGGTTGTATTAGGTATTATTACAAATTCAAACCCTATATTAATAGCAGTGTTTGCATTATCTGGAATGATAGCAGGTATACTTAGTAAATTCGGAAAATTTGGTGTTATCATAGGATTTATAGCAGGAAATTTATTGCTTACATATGTGTATAATGGTCAATTAGTAGAATTAATATGTTTTAAAGAAATATTAGTTGCATCATTAGCTTTACTATTAGTTCCAAATAAGATAGAAATTAATATAGCTGATTTATTTGGAAAAAATACACTTTTACCCGAAGGACCTGCATACAGATTGCAAGCAAGCAAGGAGACAATAAATAAATTAAATAATGTTTCAAATGTAATTAAGCAAATGTCTAATACATACAAAGAAGTAGCTTCAGCTACTACCACACAAGAAGAAATTCTTCAAAATAATAGAGAATTGTTTATAGAAGAATTACAAGAAAATGTTAAACAAGTTCCAGAAAACATATTATATCAAGATTTAATAGATGAAGACGAAACAATAGTAAACGATATTTTTGATTATTTAATAAAAAAAGAACAAATCACAAGAGATAAGCTATTAGAAATTTTTAAAAAATATAACAATTATATAGTTGGGTTTGATAATTATAAAACGTCAATTAAAATAGAAAAAGATATTGTAGAAATTATTAATATAATAAATGAATCATTTAAAACTAGCAAATTAAATTTTGTTGTAGCTGCTAAGGTTAGCGAAAACAGCAAAAACATGTCTATGCAATTAGATGGTGTATCTAAAGTAATTAATAATATTGCAAGTAGTATAGAAGATGAAGAAGAAGATAAGTTTTTAGATAAAAAGAAGGAAATATTATTAAAATGTAAGCAAAGACAAATAGAAATTTTAGATATTCATATTAATCAAGAAAAAACAGGTAGATACATCATAAAAGTTTATATGAATACATGTAACGATGATAAAATAATAGAATGTCCTGTAAGCAAAATAGAACAGATTCTATCAGAGTCATTAGGAGAAGAAATTACAATAAAAAAAGAAAAGTGTGGAATAAAACAAGAACAAAAAATCTGTTACCAAACATATTTATCAAAAGATTTGTATCACATGCAAATGGGTATTGCTAAAACAAATAAGGATGGAGAAAATGTATCAGGAGATAGTAGCTTGCAAATATCATTAGAGGATGGAAAATATCTGTTAGCTATTAGTGATGGAATGGGGTCTGGACCAGAGGCAAGGAAATCAAGTCAAATAGCTATTAAAATGTTGGGAAGGTTATTATCTACAGGATTTGATAAAGAAACATCAATAGAATTAATTAATAATACTATTTCTTCTAATATTAAAGATGAAACATATGCTACATTAGATGTAATGGTTATAGATTTATATGCAGGAAATATTGAATATATAAAAAATGGAGCATGTCCAACTTTTATTAAAAATCATAAAAATGTAGATATTATTAAAAATTTAACATTACCAGCAGGCATATTAAATAATATTGATTTAGTTGTTTATGATAGAGATGTAGAAGATAACGATATTATAGTTATGTGCAGTGATGGCATTATAGAATCCAACCAAGAATATAAAAATAAAGAGCTTTGGGTAAAAAATTTACTAGAGCAAATAGAAACAGAAAATGCTCAAAAAATTGCAGATATAATTTTAAGAGAAGCTATAGACAATAATTATGGAAAAGCGAAAGACGATATGACAATATTAGTTACTAAAATTTTAAAAAGAAAATAATAAAAATTTAACTGTGTAATAAAAATTTAATATAAATGTAATAAAGTTGCTATTATTACCTTCCGTATAGGTAAAAATAGCAACTTTTGTAATAGGAAAAAATCTCCATTGACATTGCAAAATAAAAATGTAAATATATAATTAGATGTTTAGTAATTAAGAGGTGGAAATATATGAAAATAAGAACCATATGCTGTATAGGAGCAATAAGTTGTATATTACTATCAAGTAAAGTAAATGCTGTTGAAGACAGAATAAGTAAACAGGCAATAGCAGAATCTAATAACTTTATAGCACAAGAAATAAATAGAGACAATAT
>CANQAB010000013.1 GCA_947589445.1 uncultured Clostridia bacterium
GTGTTAAAGTCATTTAACCATTCTGTGAATATTTCTACATCTTCACTATTTCTTGGAGACAAGTATATTCTATCTCCTATTAATTTTTTAAAATACTTCATATATTTTTCCCTCTTTCTATAAATTAAATTTTTGTTTTATCATTTTAGCAACTTCTTCTGCTGATATATTGGTATTGTCAATTTTATAAAAATTATTAAATATTTTTTCTCCTTCTCCTTGCTTAGAATTTAATCTATGCTTTTCAAGAGATTTATATATATCTTTTTCGCTCCACTCTATATCTCTCTTTGATGCTTTATATTCTAATCTATTTGCAGTTTTATTTCTGCGTAATCTTTCTTCTAATGTTGTTTCTAATTCAACTGTATAATTTTCCTCAAATAAATTCATCCACTTATCAGTTTCTGCTTTTTCTTCTTTAAAATCATTTTCAAAATCAAAACAACCTGTAAAAATAATTCCTTTTTCATTACTTTTTGCAAATTCTTTAAAAATTTCATATCTTATTATACTATTCATTTTTCTAAAGACTTCTTTATCATAATCAAATATTAATCTAACCATTTCTATGGTCATATGATTATATAATAATTTATAATTAGTTATTTTAGCAAGTTCCTGACCTACAGTCATTTTTCCAACCGCTTGCGGCCCTATAATTTGTATAAATTTTGGCATAATTATTCACTCTCCTTTAATATTTTTATAAATTCATTTTCTAAAAATTAAAAAGTCTCACAAAGAAATCCTTTAAGACTCCTTTGCAAGACTTCAAAAATCTATACATCGTGTAAATAACCATCTATTTTAGGTTATTCTATATCGCTCGAAATTTTTTTATTTCTTAGATATACTCTCAAACTTTTTTTATTGTAGCATATTTTTATCATATTGTCAAATATTTTATTCGTGATTTTAGAGATGTGTCCAAAAAGCATCCCTAAAAGCATTTACTCATCAAAAATACACCTCCAAATGTTAGATTTTTTGCCTAACATTTGGGGTGCACTTCAATTTAATAAAAATTCATTCTTTTTTATATTAAAATTTAATATAATCACTTGGATTTACATTTTCATTATTCTTTAGTATCTCAAAATGAAGATGCGATTCATCTACAATTTCATATATTGCACTATCTCCAACTGTTCCAATAGTCTGTCCTGCTTTAACCTCTTCACCTTCAGATACAAACTCTGTTGTTAGTAAATTTGCGTATAAGCTTTCAAATCCGTTTGAATGTTCTATAATAATTGTTAATCCAAATCTCGGATCATTTTTAATGTATTTTACTGTTCCATCTGCTGCTGCTTTTACTACACTTGCTTTTTCTGCTTTTATATCAACACCTAAATGTGTTACCCATTCCTTTAAAGTTTCAGAATATACCAAATTATCTTTAGCAAATTCTTTTGAAATCTCACCATCTATTGGTTTTTTAAATGTAGGATCTTTTTCTTCCTTAGATGTTTTAGTATTTTTACTTTGTGAATTTTTTTCTGTGTTACTATTAGATGTTTTATTTTCTTCATTTTTTATATTTTCCTCTTGTTTATTATCAGTAGAAATTGTATTTTTAGATTCTTCTACTGTTTTTCCTATGCTTGAACTTGCTGATGTTGTATTTTCCTGTTCTACTGTATTATTATATTTTGACAAATATTCTGAATCTAAAGTATATAAATCATCATCTAATTGATTAGAATATACAATAAATGTAATAACAAATGCCGCAATAGCAATTAATAATATCCCACCTGTAATATATATAGACATATTAGAACCTGACTTCTTTTGATTTCTATTTTCTCTTCTCATAAAACCTCCATTCGAGTTACAAAATACTCTAATAAATACTTTTTTGTTATTTAAAGTATTTCCTTTTTATGAAAATTTATACAATTGATTTTAAAAATCATTATTATACTTTACTATTAAGCTTAAACCAATAATTTTAATTTTTTAATCATTTCATTTCTGTAATCTCTACTCCAGTATAAAAATGTTTTATAATTTCTTCATAATTGCTTCCTTGTTTTGCCATTGCATCTGCTCCTGTTTGGCTCATTCCTACTCCATGCCCATATCCTATTACCTTAAATATAATATTATCATTTTGAATTTCTACTGTAAAATTAGCGGACCTTAAACCTAATAATGTTCTTGCTTCCACCCCAGACAAATTTAGATTTCCCATTTTTACAGTTACCACTCTATTGCTATCATCTCTTTGTGTAATTTTTATGCATTCCTTTTCGTTAAAATCAATTTTAAAATCTTTATGTGATTCGCTTATTTTTTTTACAAAATCTGTTTTTGTAAATTTAGCTTCTGATTCATACTGAGAATATGCATCTTCTCCGGATGTTTCTACTACTTGCAAATAAGGATATCCTGTTCCTCCCCAAACATTAAATGGTACTTCTGTTTTTCCTCCGCTATTCGCATGAAAAAATGCATTTATTGGTTTTCCATCATATGTTACTATTTTACCAACTGTTTCATTTACAGCTTGTAAAATTTTATTCCAATTTTTAGTACCTTCATTGCTATCCCATTTTTTTAATCTATCTTCTTTTGATATCCAAGCTTGACAACAAGTACTTTTATCACATATATCAGCATCATTATGTTTCTTAGAAGTAGTTATTTTATAAATTGTATATGTTCTAGCTACAATTGCTTGTGCTTTTAAAGCTTCAATATCATAAGTTACAGGCATTTCGGCTGATACTACACAAGCAATGTACTCATCTAGGTTTACCTCTTCTACTTTTTTTGTATCCTGATGAAGTAATTTTATTTTTTTATATTTGCTGTAATCATAATTATTAATTTCAGTTTCTGTTTCTTTTTCTTTTACTTGTGCAGATGAATTTAATATTTTTCTGTTAGTAAATATAAATGGTATTAAAAATATTAATACCATTATAGAAATTACAATGTAGATTACCTTTCTCATACTGCCTCCAATTTTAGTCTCATTTTGTCTAATACTTTCTTTTCTATTCTAGAAACTTGTACTTGCGTAATTCCAAGTATTTTTCCTACCTGGCTTTGGGTTTGCTCTTTATAAAATCTTAATAAAATTACTTCCTTTTCCCTTTTATCTAAATTTTCTATTATTTCTGTTAATGTAATTTTATTTACTATATTATTATATTCATCTGTATTATCGGTTATTTTCTCTATTAACATTCTGTCATCTGTACTAGCACCTTCTACACTATATATAGAATCTACACTATTACTTGATTCTATGGCAGAAGCTATTTCTTCCTTAGAAATTTTTAAAATTTCTGAAATTTGTTTTATAGTTATTTCTTCTCCGTGTTTATTTAAATATTCATTTTGTATCTGTTTTATTTTTACTGCCAATTCTTTTGTTTGCCTGCTTACTTTTATAATTCCATCATCTCTTATAAATCTTTTTATTTCCCCCATAATATATGGAACAGCATATGTAGATAGCTGTACATCTAAATTAGTATCAAATCTTTTTATTGCTTTAATTATTCCTATACTTCCTATTTGATATAAATCATCCGCCTCATATCCTCTTCCCAAAAATCTTTTAACAATATTCCATATTAAACCTGAATTGTTTTTTATTAGTATTTCCATTGCTTCTTCATTATTTTCTCTTGCTAGTTTAATATATTTTATATTATCATTATACATATATGTACTCCTTTTTGTTTTAGGCAGTTATACATATATTATTCTGATCATTTGTATCTTTTAAATTTTGTTTTATACTCTTTTTCATTGTTACTTTTGTGCCTAAGTTAACTACAGATTCTATATTTAATTCATCCATAAAACTTTGCATAATGGTAAATCCCATTCCTGACCTTTCTAAATTAGGTTTAGAAGTATATAATGGCTCCTTTGCCATATTTATATCTTCTATTCCCACACCTGAATCTGATATTTCAATAATAATATCATTATTTTTTATCATTCCATGTACCTTAATAATTCCCTGTGTATTTTCATACCCATGAATTATACAATTTGTTACAGCTTCTGATACTGCAGTTTTAATGTCTGCAATTTCTTCAATTGTTGGGTCTAACTGAGATGCAAATGCTGCAACCGCAATTCTTGCAAAAGCTTCGTTGCAAGATTTACTTAGAAATTCTAATTTCATTTCATTATCATATTTTGTTAACATTTAAGCGCATGCCTCCTTATTAATTTCTATTAATTTTGTTACACCACTCATTTTTAGTATTTTAGTAACTTGTTCATTTACATTTTTAAGTTCTAACTTTCCTCCCAGCATAGTTATATTTTTGTATCTGCCTAATATTAATCCTATTCCTGCACTGTCCATAAAAGAAACTTGATTAAAATCAAATATAACTTTTCTTGGAATATGTCTTTCAATTTCATAATCTGCTTTCCTCCTTATTTTTTCCACCATATGATGGTCTAATTCTTCTGTTATTTTTAATACTAGAGTCTTGTCCTCTTTTAGATAGTTACTTTCCAATTTCATTCCTCCTTCGTATTTTTTAAGATTATATACCAATTGGTAATTTTTTCCAATAGCAAAACATAAGAAGTTTTAGCGAATAATAAGAAGTTTTCGACAAAATGCGATAAACAGACTTTATTTTTAAAATTTTGTATTGAACTTAAAAAAAATAAAAGAGCTTTCGCTCTTTTATTTATATATATATTATTGGTCTACTGTTGATGAAAACATTGAACTTAAATGACTATTTATATCAAATTGGTCATGCGTTTCCGGAACTTTATAATCATTTCCAAACGTTTCTACTCTAATACTTGTAATTACTGGTGCTTTTTCTGGAGTTGAAGCTTCGGTATCTTCATCATTTGCTTTTTTTACTTTTACATTTGCAATTTTTTCAACTACATCAAACCCTTCTATAACTTTTCCAAATCCCGCATAACTTCCTGTAAGAGATACATTATCGTCTGTAGTCATAATAAAAAACTGTGAACCTGCTGTATTATATCCTTCTTCTAATAAAGATGGGTCATAGTATTGATAACTTGAATAATCATTTCTAGCCATAGCAATTACACCTTTTTCTAATTTTAGAGTATTTTGCTCATAGCCGTTTTCTATAAATTCTCCATTAATGTTATATTCTTTATCTTTATCAGAATCTTTTTCTATGCTTTTATCTATATAGCTTAAAGTCGGTGAGCCTGTTCCATCACCTTTAATGTCTCCACCTTGAATCATAAAATCCTTTATAATTCTATGAAAGGTTAATCCATCATAGAATCCATTATTTGATAGAGTAATAAAATTTCTAACTGTATTTTCTGCTTGGTCTGGATATAATTCTATTTTTATTGTTCCATAATCTTGAATTTCTAATGTAGCTATTGGGTTTTCAACTTTATAGGTTGCTTTTTTATAATATCCTATTCCTAAAGTTGTAATTAATACTATTAACATTAAAATTATTATTATTAAAAATATATTTTTAATATTTTCCTTTTTCTTATTTACCTTTTTCTTCATTTTTATCATTTCCTTTCATCTTTTATTTCTTCTACCTTTAGCTCACCGGTCAGTATTAGAATTAACTTTTATTGTTTTTTCTACTTTATTTTTATTTATATCTTCATATATTATATCATATTCTGTAGAAGGTTTAACAATTATTTCATTACTAGATTGTGTTTCCCAATATTTTGTAGTTGTTTCTTTAAATTTTATATTACTTAATTTTATTTGGTTATTAGCTGGATTTATGGTAATTTTATACTTATCTTCACCATATTTCGTTACTTTATAACTAAGAGAACTAATTGTTTCTGTATTTGTAGTATTATCTTGTTTTATATAATAAGTTGTATTTTTAAGAACGTGATACTTTTTATTACCTATATTTATTCCATTTTCTGCTATAACTATTCTATTTTCAAAGTCGATAAAAACATTATACTCCATTTCCATCAAATCTAATTCATTTTCTAAGTCTTGTATTGTAAAATATTTAAAATTTGTAGCTAAAATATTAATATTTTCTTCTTGTATAATATTTTGTAAAATATTTTTCTGGCTATTTGTTAAATTTCTTCCCTGGTTTTTTAAGTAAATAATATTTCCTCTTTCATCAACATAACTTTCATTGGTTGATGCAATATCATCTACCCTTTTTTGAATAATTTCTAACTGAGTATAAAACCCTTGTAACTTTGTACTATCTAACGAATTTTTTCCTACTCCTATAGAAACAGAGGCTAATATTAACATTATAATTATTGTAATTACTAAAACAGATAATGTAATACCACTTTCTTTTTTGGCATAAGATATAAATTTAGGATTTTCCATATTATAGTGTCCTTTCTTAAATAATTACATTTTCAAAAATAAATTGTTCTTGCATTCTTTTAATTGCTTGCTTAATATTTTTAGCTCTTACTTCTCCTATTCCTTCAACATCGTCTAACGCTTGTATATCTGCTGTTATAATATGTTGAAAAGTTTTAAAAGACTTAATTAAGTTTTCTACAATATTATTGGGCATTCTTGGAATTTTATTTAAAATTCTATATCCTTTTGGATAGACCGCAACTTCGTCGTAATTATCAAAATCTTTATAACCAAGTATATTTGCAATTTTATTTTGGTCCATTAGCTCTTCATATTCCAACTCAATAATTTGATTATACACTTTTTCTAATGTTTTTTTCTTTCCTGGGGCTATATAATCTTTTATAATTAACCTTTCCTCTTTTTCTAAACCTCCAACTAATTCGTCTAGTTGAATATCTACTAATCTTCCTTCTTCTCCTAATTCTATAATTCTCTTTTTTACTTCTTCAGCCATTCTCATAGTCATTTCTGCTCTTTGTATTACTGTAAGAACATTATCTAATGTAACAATGTCATTAAATTCATATTCATTCATAATATTAATTTTGCCATCAAAAACTTTTTTATATTTTTCAACTGTTTGGAGCGCCTGATTTGCTTTTTCTAGTATTCTTGATGTCTCTTCTAACACATATTTGATATTTTCTTTATATAAAGTAATTATATTTCTTCTTTGAGAAATACTTATTACTAAATTTCCTGTTTGCTTTGCTGTTCTTTCAGCTGTTTTATGTCTTGTTCCTGTTTCTTTTGTTTCAATAGTATAAGATGGTATAAGTTGAGCATTGGCATATAGTATCTTTTTTAAGTCACTACTTAATACAATTGCTCCGTCCATTTTTGCTAACTCGTATAGTCTTGAAGGAGTATAGTCAACATTAATATAAAATCCCCCATCTACAATATCTAAAATTTCTTTTGAATCTCCTACAACTATTAATGCACCTGTTTTAGCTTTTAGTATATTTTCTAATCCTTGCCTAATATCTGTACCTGGAGCAACAATTTTTAATATATCTATTATTTTTTCCTCTTTATTTTTAGTCAATAGGTTTCATCCCTTCCTACAAGGTTATAAATATAATATTTTTTAAGACCTTAATTCTAAAGCTTTAATTGCTTCAACAATATTCTTTACGCCTATTATATCTAATTTATAATTTTCTTTCAATAGTTTTCTGTTACTTTCTGGAATTATGCACTTTTTAAATCCTAATTTTTCTGCTTCTTTTAATCTTTTATCTATTAAATTAACACTTCTTATTTCTCCTGTTAAACCTACCTCTCCTAGTACAACAACATCTTTGTTAATTGGTAAATTTTTAAAACTAGATACAGTAGCACTGATTATTCCTAAATCTATAGCTGGTTCATTTATTTTTAATCCACTAACTACATTCAAATAAACATCTTGATTGCCTAAATTTAACCCAACTTTTTTTTCTAAAACTGCTATTAAAACAGACAATCTATTATAATCAATTCCATTTGCTGTTCTTCTAGGCAAGCCATAAATAGTCGGCGTAGTTAATGCTTGAAATTCTACTAAAAGCGGTCGTGTTCCTTCCATTGTTGCTACAATAACAGAACCAGATGGTGTTTCGTCTCTTTCTGATATTAATACTTTTGATGGGTCTGTTATTTCTACCAATCCTTCGTTTTGCATTTCGAACATTCCTATTTCGTTGGTAGAGCCAAATCTATTTTTTACTCCTCTTAGCATTCTATAAGAAAAATATCTTTCTCCTTCTAAATAAAGAACTGTATCCACCATGTGTTCTAAAACTCTTGGTCCTGCAATGTTACCATCTTTTGTAACATGTCCAATTAATATAGTTGTAATACTATTTTCTTTACATGTTCTCATAATTTTTGCTGTAATTTCCCTTACCTGACTAACACTTCCTGGTGCAGATGTAATATTTTCAGAAAACATAGTTTGTATAGAATCAATAATAACTAATTTGGGATTAATGGATAATATATTTTCTTCTATATTTTCTATATTTGTTTCTGATAGAAATAATAAATTATCGTTTTTTACTCCAAGTCTATCTGCTCTCAATTTTATTTGTTCCCCAGACTCTTCTCCTGAAATATATAAAACCTTACCATCTGTTTTTATATTATTACATATTTGTAAGATTAATGTGGATTTTCCTATTCCTGGTTCTCCTCCTAATAAAATTAAAGATCCATTTACTAACCCTCCGCCTAATACTCTATCTAGCTCTTGAAAACCTGTACTTATTTTTATTTCGCTTTTTTCTTCAATTTTATTTAATTCAATTGGCTTAGATATTTCTTTCTTTTTGCCCAAGTTAGATATTGAACTAGACGTAATTTTTTCTTCATAAAAACTATTCCATTCATTGCAAGATGGACACTTTCCCATCCATTTAGGAGATTCATAACCACAACTACTGCATACAAATACTGTTTTACTTTTTGACATAACTTTATTCCTCTCTAATTCTTTGTGCATTATATCATATAATTTTTATTTTTCAAATTAAATAATAATAAAATTCAAACTTATTTTTTATATGTTCATTGCTTTTATTTTCTTAGCGATAAAAAAAGCAATAAACTATTACATCTATTTCCTTAATTCTTTTGCATGTTTCAAAGATATTTCTGTTATTTCTCCACTTGCTATTCTTGCTATTTCTTTTATTGTTTGTTCTTCGTTTAGTAATTCCACATTTGTTATTGTTTTTTCATTTTCTACTTTTTTATATATGTAGTAATTATAATCTCCTTTTGCTGCAATACTTGCTAAATGCGTTACACATAATACTTGATGTAACTTAGAAATAGATTTTAATTTTTCTCCTACACTTTTTGCAGCTATTCCGCTTATTCCTGTATCTATTTCATCAAAAATCAACACCGGTACACTATCTACATTAGATAATACGTTCTTTATTGCCAGCATAATTCTAGACATTTCTCCACCAGATGCTATTTTATACAAAGGTTTTGCATCTTCTCCAATATTAGTTTGAATGAAAATTTCTACTTCATCTAAACCATTGCTATTATATTTTTCGTTTTCACTAAATTGAACATTAATTTTTATTGTAGCATTTTTCATTTCTAAATCTTTTAGTTCGCTATTTATTTTTTCTTCTAGAATATGTGCATATTGCTTTCTTAATATATTTAATTTTTTTGAAAGATCAAGCATTTTAGATGTAATATTTTTAAGCTCATTTTTTAGTTTATTATTAATTTCATCTAGATTTTCTATTTGAATTATTTCTTGTTCTAATTCATCTTTATATTTTAATATTTCTTCTATTGTATTTCCATATTTTCTTTTTAAAGAAAATATAATATCTAGTCTTATTTCTAATTCTTGTCTTTCTTCTTCATTAAAATAGACGTCTTCTCTTAAAGAAGATATATCTCTTCCTATTTCTTGAATATCGTAATAAATACTTTTTAATGAGTTTAAACTTTTTGAATAGTTTTTATCTAAGTCTTCTATTTTTTCTAATGCTCTAATAGCATTATTAATTGAATCTATAGAGTGTTCTGATATTTCCATATCTGCAATATTTAAACTTTCATTTATTTTTTCAGAATTTAATATAAGTTTTCTATCTGCTTCTAATTTTTCATCTTCTCCTATTTTTAAATTCGCCTTTTCTATTTCGTCGTATTGATATTTTAATAGATCTAATTTTCTTTGTTTTTCTTTATCATCGCCGTAATTATTTTTTAATTCTGTTTTAATATTATTGTATTTTTTATATAACTCTGTGTATTCTACTTTTAAACTATGTATTTCATTATTTCCAAAATCATCTAAATATTTTATATGACTTGCTGGATTTAAAAGTTGTTGATTGTCGTGTTGACCATGTATGTCTATTATATTTTCCATAAATGCTTTTAGCTCATTAACTGTTACCATTCTTCCATTTATTTTGCACATATTTCTACCATTAGCATAAATTTCTCTAGAAATAATAATGTTTCCATCTATTGAATTTTCATTTTCTGGTAGATATAAGCAAGCTTCTACATAAGAAAAATCTTGACCTTTTCTTATCATTTCTTTAGAAAATCTTCCTCCGGATATAATACCTATGGAACCTATAATTAATGTTTTTCCTGCTCCTGTCTCCCCAGTTAAAATATTTAAACCATTATTTAAATTTATACTTAAATCATCTATTATTCCTATATTTTTTATATGTAATGAACTAATCATATTTATCTATCTCCTTACAATATTTTAAAACTTTTGTTCGTATATAATTATAAAAATAAAAAAACTCATTGTCAAGAGTTTTTTTATTTTATACAATAGAAAAATCATATTTTTATATTGTATAAAAAGCTTCAATCAACAGTTCTTTGAGATTTTCTCCTTACAGTAGACAACTTAAATCTTGTACAAACAAGTTAAAGAAAAATCAAAGATTTTCTTATTTGTTTTATAAACAAATTAATTATTCAAAATTTTTATTTCGAACACTCCATCATTATCTGTATCTTCTAATTTGTGCACTTGAAGATATAACAATTACAGGTCTAATGCCACGAGCAAGGTTGTTAGTCTCACCTACTTCTGTCTTATCACTATAAACGCAACAAATGCTTGAGTTTTTATTTGGATAAGGAGAAGCTAACCAATAATGATAGATACTGTATATTTGCGTATTACTTGTTCCTAATTCATTTAAATTTAATTTAGCCATATCAAATAATCCTAATGCGGTTCTATTTAAATCTTTAAATCCAGAATCTAAACAATTATCTATCCTTGAACTTCCATTTACTTTATTATTCTATCTCCCTGAACTGCATTTATTGTTACTACTACTAAGATTAATAAAATTATAATTGTAATTATTAATGCAATTAATGTAATACCTTTTGTATTATTGTGTTTTATATAAAGCTTTTCTTCTTTTTTTATTTAATTTCTTTTTTAATTTTAATTCTAATTTCATTTTTCACCATTTACTTTTTATTTTTCCTTTTGTAAATTATTCTAATACAATTTCTAAATATTCCATTCAATCGTTCCATTGCTAGCTGACTTTGTTAATTCTACATCAGATTTCAAAGTAACTACCGGCCTAACACCACCTTCGGTTTGTCCTTCATACCCCGTTGATTTGTATGTTGCTCCATACCCAACATATCCAAATTTTACAACAAAAAGACTCCAACGTGCACAGTCCCAAGATGTGATCACACATCTTGAAGCAAGATAATATGACGTGCCTGTACCTTTAATTTTATATTTATTATCTCCATTTTTAGCAACAGAATAATCGCCAAATATCATTTTATATATATCATTATATTTATAACTATCATTTTCTTCATTACCAACGCCTTGTGTTGGTTGACTTTGTTCTACATCCTGGTTATTAACACTAGCATCATTTTCAACTGTTTTGTTCTTCTCATCAAGGTTAATATTTTCTAATGTAGTTGGAGTGTACCCATAATACGTACTTGTTATCGTTACACTATTTTCTTTATTCATATTTACAAAGCTTCTAGTCGATTCATCATAATAGCTAAATGTATTATATCTACTTGTACCTTCATCATTATCAGGCCACTTGTTTCCATTCGTTGTTTCTGTAGCTATATATCCATCACTATTTATTTTATATGTTACTGTATTTCCATATTCAGAAAACAATCCTTCACCAAATTTTTGAATTGTTGGATTATAACCTGTTATTTTATTAATATCATTTACTGTTATACTACATGCACTTTCTGCTCCTTTACCATGTCCAAATATTGCACATATTTTATTTAATTCGTCAACTCCATTTATATATACATTTTTTCCTTTTAATTCATATTTTTTACTTTCATTTATACACTTTTCTGATATAAGTCTTATTCTTCCATTTTGTACATCTAATACTCTCCATTTATCTGTATAGTCTGTTACATTAAAAGTTTGGTCATTGTTTGCACCTGTTTTGTCTGCTGGAGATGTGTATGTTAAAGTTGCTCCATTTGTTTCTGCTTTTGGATCATAATTCACATAATCTCCCACTGTTAATGTTTCTTTTGTTTTTATATTTGTTATTGTGTTTTCTTCTTGTTTCCATGGTCCACCTGCCACGTCTATCTCTAAATCAATTAATTTACTTTGTTCTTCTTCGCTTGCCTTTTCCCACTCAGTCTTTGCTTTTTTCGCATACCCTATTATTCCATCTCCTTGCACTGCATTTATTGTTACTACTGCTAAGATTAATAAAATTATAATTGTAATTATTAATGCAATTAATGTAATACCTTTTGTGTTATTGTGTTTTATATAAAACTTTTCTTCTTCTTTTTTATTTAATTTTTCTTTTAATTTTAATTCTAATTTCATTTTTTCACCCTCTATTTTTCCTTTCGTAAATTATTTTAATGCCATTTTTTATAAATTGTAATTTTATATAATATAAAAAAAGATACGTTAAAAAAATTATCCATCTTTTATATACATATTTAAAAAACCTTTTACAAGGCTAGTTTTTTCTATTAAATTATATACTCTCTCTCTCTCTCTCTCTCTCTCTCTACAGTTCCAACAGTTTTAACGTTTTTCATCTTTTATTTCTCCTTTTTTCTTTGGTATTTCTGCTTGTATTATAAATTATATTATAATCTATTTATATCATTATAGTATACAATTGTCAATATTTTTAAAATATAATTTTTCAACTAATATCCGGATAAAGAATGGGACGGTAAAATAGAGCCGTCCCATTTTTTATTCATTTTTTGTTCCATTTATTTTTAATAATTTAAATATTTCTACTATTATTATTGGTGAAAATACTAAAATAATAACTTCTAAAATATTTTGCGTTGGCAATTCTACAATACTGAATATTTCTCTTAATGCTGGTATAAATAATATAATTAACATTAAAGCACTTGAAGCAATAATAGCAAGTATTAATTTTGAATTATTAAATACATTTGTTTTAAATAAAGAATTTTTATTATCTCTTACATTAAATACATGTATTAATTCAGATAATGCTAAAACACAAAATGCCATTGTTTGACCAATTTTTATTTTCATTTCATCATCTTCTATACCTGGTGTTGCTAATCCTACAATAAATGCTATTAAGGTTAATATTCCAATCATAATACCTTGATAAATAACTCTCCATGTCATACCTTTTGTAAATATTCCTTTTGATTTTTTAGGTTTTTTATTCATAATATTTTTTTCGGCTGGGTCTACTGCTAAAGCTAATGCTGGAAGAGAATCTGTTACTAAATTAATCCATAATATTTGAATTGGTAATAATGGTTCTAAATTGCCTATATCTGCTATTCCAAGCCAATTTGCTAAAAATGGAGTTAATAGAATAGCTGTAAATAGTACAATAATTTCACCAATATTACTTGATAATAAAAACTGAATTGCTTTTAATATATTTCCATAAATACGTCTTCCTTCTTCAACAGCAGATACCACAGTTGCAAAGTTATCGTCTGTTAAGATAACATCTGCCGCTTCTTTTGATACATCTGTACCTACTATTCCCATTGCACATCCTATATCTGCATTTTTAAGTGCTGGAGCATCGTTTACTCCATCTCCAGTCATTGCAACTATTTCTCCATTTTCTTGCCATGCTCTTACAATTCTTACTTTATGCTCTGGTGCTACTCTAGCATAAACAGAATATTTTCTAATGTTTTTCTTTAATTCTTCATCGCTCATTTTTTCTAGTTCTGCACCTGTTATTGCTTCTGATTCATCGTTTAGTATTCCTAATTCTTTTGCAATTGCTGTTGCTGTAGATTTGTGATCTCCTGTAATCATAACAGTTTTTATTCCTGCTGTTTTACATTTTTCTACAGCCACTTTAGCTTCTTCCCTTGGTGGGTCTATCATACCAACCATACCAACATATGTTAAGTTTGATTCTATATTTTTCATTTCTTCATTAGTTGGTAATTTGTCTAATTCCTTATATGCGAATCCTAATACCCTTAATGCATTTTTAGCTAATTCTTCATTTTTTTCATTAATAGTATTTATATATTTTTTTAAATCTGTTTTTATTTCTTCATTTATTATATAGTTACTACATCTTTTTAATAACTCATCAATTGCTCCTTTGGTAAAAACAACATATTTTCCATTTACTTCATGTACAGTTGTCATTAATTTTCTATCTGAATCAAATGGAAGTTCTTGCAATCTATCAATATCAAATATTTTATGTATATCTACATCTAGTTTCATCCCCATATCAATTAATGCTGTTTCTGTTGGGTCACCTGTTAATTCATTGTCCTTACCAACTTTTGTATCATTACATAACATTGCTATATAAATTAGCTTTTCTAAAGAAGATCCATTTTCAATTTTATCAGATACAAGTTCTGTATTTACATCTATCATTTTATTATTTATAAATACTTTTTGAACAGTCATTTTATTTTGTGTTAATGTTCCTGTTTTATCTGAACAGATAACAGATGCACTACCTAATGTTTCCACAGCTGGTAATTTTTTTACAATTGCATTTTTCTTTACCATTTTTTGTACTCCTATTGCAAGTACAATGGTAGAAACAGCAACTAATCCTTCTGGAATTGCAGCAACTGCTAAACTTACTGCAGTCATAAACATGTGTATTGGCTCTTTTCCATATATAATTCCTACTGCAAAAATAATTAAGCAAATTACTAATGCTGCCATTCCTAATGTTTTTCCTAGTTTGTTTAATTTTTCTTGAAGTGGAGTTGTTCCTTCTTCTGTAGAATTTATAATTTGTGCTATTTTACCTACTTCTGTATTCATACCTGTTTCAACAACAATACCTTTTCCTCTTCCATAAGTAATTAAACTAGATGAAAATAGCATATTTACTCTGTCGCCAATTGGAACTTCTTTTTCTGAAATAACACTACTTGTTTTTTCTACTGGAACAGATTCTCCTGTTAATGCAGATTCTTGAGATTTTAGATTAATTGCTTCTATAATTCTTAAATCTGCTGGAACATAATCTCCTGTATCTAATACTACAATATCTCCTGGAACTAGTTCTTTTGATGGTACTACTTCCATTTGTCCATTTCTAATTACCTTGCATGCATGTGCACTTAGTTTTTGAAGTGCTTCTAACGACTTTTCTGCTTTATTTTCTTGCGCTACACCTATTATAGCATTAACTATAACTACTATTAATATTATTATAGTATCTGTTATTCCATCACCTTCTGCTATTCCAATTACTCCAGATACAATTGCTGCAATAATTAAAACTATAATCATAAAGTCTTTAAATTGCTCTAAAAATTTAATAAATAAACTTTTTTTCTTTTTAGCTTGTAGTTCATTTTTTCCAAATTTTTCTCTTGCTTGAATTACACCTTCTTCTGTTAATCCATTCTCTACGTTAGAATTTAATTTTTTTTCAATTTTTTTAATTTCCTGATAATACCAATTTTCCATATTTAATCCCATTCCTTCCTAAGGCACAAATCTGGTTGGAAAAGAATTAAATTTTGGCTAGGAAAACGAGTTTGAAATTTATGAGGCGTACTTTTTGTACGTTGATTAAATTTCAAATGATGTTTGACAACGCCAAAATTGTAATTATTTTTCAACCTTTCTCCTTCTCTTAAAACAAAAAGACCTTTAAATGTGGAATTTTTTGTCTCCAAATTTAAAAGTCTTGCTTACCTTATAGGTTACTAACCAGATTTTCATCGCGATTGTTGATTAGTAGTTTCTTAAGCTACTCCCTTTTTTATTTAATTTTATAGTATTCTATCATTGTTTATTACAAAAATCAATACATAAAAAAATTTTTTTAAAAATTTTTTTAATTTTTAATTTATTTTATATTATATCTAAGAATATTTTTTTTATTTATGTTAATAATATTATTAATCAAATTTTTTTGGGAGGTGCTTATTATGGAAAAAAAGAATAACAATAACAACAACAATAACAACAATAATCAAAACAATAACAACAACCAAAATCAAAACAATAATAACAATAGATAGTTTTGTTTTCCCCCTAATTTAAATTAGGGGGATTTTCTATCAGAAATATAATAATTTTTTAAATTACTTAATTAAATAGATATAAATTATTTTTTTGTTAAAATTTATAATAATATGGTTTAATATCTGGTAAGTATTCTCTAATTCTTACTATTGTTCCATCATTTAATGTAATAGTTAAATTAGGGTATGTTAATACCATTTTTTTATCATTAAAATATTTTTCTATTATCTTTGTTATTTTATCATTTGAATAAATTTTATTATATTTTTTTATCATTTCTTCTTTGTTAGGTATATCTAAATTGTTTTGGACTGCTTGTCTTGTTATATACCAGTCAATTGCCATTCCAGATATAGTACAATTTATAAATAAAAATATTATTACTATTAATGTAACAGTTTTAAGTACTCTGATATTTATTTTGCTTTTTATATAATTAATTAATTTATCTACTTTTGGATTAATTACTTTCATAAAATAAACAGCTAATAAACCCCAAAATAGTGAATATAAAAAACATATTCTTCCATTAATATTTAAAAATCTCGCTGAATAATCCCAATATCTTACATTTAAAAATATTTCTGCTAGAAGGCTTATAAGGTATTCTACTATTGAACCTATAACAAATCCACCTATAAATAAAAGATGGTTATTCTTTTTAAAATATTTATTTAAGAATACATACATAAATACTGCGCCAACACCATATATACTGCAAAATGGTCCATACAGAAAACTTTGTCTGCTTTCTATTACATTATGAAATACAATTGCAAATAACATTTCAATAATATAACCTATAAAACTATAAATAATAAAATATGCTAATAATTTCCATATACTTGTACCTAGTATAGTAAATTTTCTTTTCATATATTAATTACTCCTTTTTATTTTTATTCATTGTACTATAAAATATAAAAAAAGTAAATAATTATAAAATAATGTTAGTAGTATATGATATTTGTATTTATTTCCCTATAAACATTTGAACATAAACTTTTCCATATTTAGGACTACTTACTACCCCTATTCCAGTATAGTTATAAGTACTGTTTAATATATTTGCTTTGTGCCCTGATGAGTTCATCCATGCATTTACTGCTCCACTATTACTAGAATTTCCTGCTATATTTTCTCCAGCTGTTTTATATGATACTTTAAAACTTTTTAACATATCAAATGGTGAACCATATGTTGGAGATGTATGTGAAAAATAATTATTGTTTACCATATCTTGTGCTTTTATTTTAGCAACTCTTTGCACTTCATTATCTACCTTTAAAGCAGATAAACCATTATTAGTCCTTTGTTTATTAATTAAATTAAAAACTTCTTTTTCATCACTGGTCATACTTGTAGTCTGAGAGCTTTGGTTACTTCCAGAACCGCTATTATTATTTGTATTAGATGAGCTACTAGGATAGATAGCTTTTATATATTTTTTACTAACTGCCCCTACATAATCTCCTTCTACTTGAACAATATACCAATCTCCAACACCGGCAAATACCCTGATATATTCATTTTTCTTAACAGTAGTTACCACATTATATTTCGTACCTGGTCCGCTTCTAACATTTAATGTTGTAGCTGTAACTAGTCCTGTTGAAAAATCCACTTTATAATAATACTGCATACCAAAAACACTAGAAATATTAAATAAAATAATAATAAATACTGCAAATATAGCAAATTTTAATATATTTTTCTTTTTTATTGTAATAAATTTCATAAGCTTCTCTCCTATTCTTTTAAACATATGAAAAGGAACAGAAATTTATACCAAAAAAAGAATCAAAAATGGTCAAACCATTTTGATTCTTTCTTAGTAATTTTTTTTAGACGAACAAAAGTGCACACTTTATAATTGTCTGCTTTTATTCTCAATTACAATTATACTACAATAAGCTAATATTCCAATTATTGAAAAAATAGCACCAACTTTTAAATAAGGAGTTGTATACTTAAATTGAATAGTATGTTCTCCTGCTTCTACTGCTATTCCTATAAAACCTTCATTTACCTTAAAAACGTCTACTTCCTTACCATCTATAAAAGCTTTCCAGCCGTCTGAATATGAAGTTGTTATTTGTAAAATTCCATTATTATTTGCTTTTATTGTTCCACTAATAAAATTATCTCTATATTTAACATTAGTCATTTCATTTGTTTTTAACTTATTTACTTTATTTTCATATAAATCCATTGGAACAGCAAGAACATCTAAACTGTCAAAAGTGTATGTGCCTTTATTATTAAATGTTATTGTTAGTTCACTTTTTTTATTATCTTTGCTCATTCCTAAATTCATTAGAAAATCAGGATTTTCCATATAATATGCTGAATTAATATAATCCTGTACACTTTCATTATTACTTATACCATCTAAATTTGCAGTTACTTTAAAATCAGTTGCTTTTGTTTTTGATTTATATTTTAAATTTTTTATATTTAAATATATTTCACAATTAGGAAGTTTTTCATCTACTGTTAGTTTTATACTTTCATTCTTTTTTGTTATCTCTATACTGTTATTTATTATTTTATTGTCTTCCATATCATATTTTAGCTTTATAGGATTTGATATTTTTGACTCTATTTTTTCTTCTTTATTTATATTTTCTTTATTTTCTTCTATCATTGCAGTTGTAATTAGGGCGTCCTCTTTTTCTAATGGAGATAATGTTTCATATTTTTCTTTTGTTATATAGCTATCGTACAATATGCCTAAAGATAGGGCATTCTCATTTCTATAAATTTGTGTATTTCCTATCTCATGATATAAGCTATATCCGGTAAGGTACATAGTTTGAATCATTTTTATCACATATAAAATATTTTGTTGCTAGTAATGTAGTAATTTTCGTTCTTCTATCGGCACCTTTTATACATTGTGTAGAAGAATATTGATTATCTTCTAAACTATGCGAAAGATTATATACACTTCCATTTCCTATTGATAAAAAATATTGTATAGGATTATAGTCATAAATTAAAGATAGATTTTGATAAGATAAACTTTTCTTACCTATTCTATAGAAATCTTTATCATTTTCTTTAATATATTCTATTGCTTGTTTATAATTTTGTGTTGTATTATCTGCTGTAGCACATTTTTCTTCTGCCGTTCCATTTGTTAAAAATTCATTTACATATTTATTTCCACGTAAAGAATATATAGAAATAGAATTTATATATATATTAGCAATTATCAAAATTAGAATTAAAAAATTTACTCCTATTATTATTTTCTTTTTCTTATAATTAAATAGTAAAATCACAAGAATAAGAAAAGCTATTGCCATTGACGCATAAAAATACAAATTGCTTTTTATTTTTAGTTTTGTCCCCCATACAGCTATAACAGTATAAAGAACAAATGCTAAAAGCATACTTATTTTCTGTTTTTTTGAATAAGATAAACTTGTATCAAAACAAATTGTAATAATATAGGCTAATATAAATGAATATGCAAATACCCATCTATTACTTGGAAAAGAAAAGCCATTCATTATTGACGATATTTTTGGAATTAAAAGCATAAGGGTTGTTATAATAAGTAATGTTAAAAATGTTCTTGATTCTTTTTCTTTTAACTTTGTAAACAAAATTGGTATCATTAAAATAATAATAGATGAAATTCCTATTACCGTCCAGTTTTTAAAATTCATTGAAATAAGTCCAGTAAAAAAGAATTTATAATAATGTGTCATATAAGTAGATACCTGTGTAGCTTCTGTTCTAGCAGAATTTAAAAAAGCATATATTGTTGGTAATAGTATAATACCTGACATTGCTATTGCTACTACATAGCAAATTACTGCATTTCCTAACTTCTTAAAAAATACTTTTAATCCCTGATTGTATTCAAATATATATTTTACTAAACCATACAAAACAGTAACAATAGTTATCATATAAAAGAAGTAGTAATTATTAACAACTGAAATAAAGATAATAAAGATAAAAAATATCTTTTTATCTTCTTTTAATAATTTTTCTACTCCAATTAGGTTAAGTGGTAACAAAATTAGTGCATTTGTAAAATACGGATGTCTTACTCCTGCATATAAAACAAATCCACAAAAAGCATATGAAATTGCGCCAATTAACGTAGCTATTTTTTCTTTTTTTTGATATTTACAATATGCTATAAAAGATAGTCCTACACAATATATTCTTAATATTACCAAAACATTGTAAGCAAATTCTAAACGTTGCAATGGGAATAACAAACTTAAATAAGCAAATGGGTCTCCAATAATATAATAAGAATACTGTCCTATTACATCAAGTCCTAACCCCATATTCCATGAAAACATTGGAATACCATCTTTAAATATATTTCTTAAAATCTGATTAAAGTCGTATAAAATTGCAAAGTGTTGTTTTATTCCATCTGATTGCCATATAAAACTTTTATTATATTTGATAAATATAGCAAAAATAATAAAACTTATAAAAATAAATAATAATGTATAAGTTATATATGTTTTATCCCTTTTTATATTTTTCTTTTTTTCTACTTCATAATTCATTTGCATTTTTTATTTTCCTTTTATGCATTCGCATTTTTAAACTTTAACAAATTATATATATGTCCTTTTTATTTGTCAATATTCATTTTCATCTTTAAAATCCTCATAGTATTTTATTTAAAAATAAAAATTTAATACATATATTTTATTAACTTTAAATTTTTTTTATCTTAGCTATAAAAAATCCTTCCATATTTTTGCTTGGTAGTATCCTTATTGCTTTTGCTATGGATTGATTGTATTGTTCTGTAAAACCAGAAATTGTTTCATTTATGTTAAGGTTAATATTTTCTATTTTTATGCTAAAGTTATTTAAAGCCCAATTTAAAATTTCTTCATTTTCTTTTTGATTAATTGTACAAGTAGAATAAACAATAGTTCCATTTTTCTTAACTGATTCATAAGCACTTTTAAATAATCTTTTTTGTGTTTTTACTAATTCTTTCACAGTTTTTTCTGACCAACTTCTATATGTTTGTGGATTTTCAAGTAGAAATCTTCCTTCTCCACTACATGGAGTATCCAATAATACTTTGTCGAATTGTTCTAAGTATATTTTTCCTAGGTCTTCGCCTCTTCCTTGTCTTACCTCTACAATAGATGCACCTTGACATTTTATGTTGTACTTTAATTGTTCTACTCTTATTTTATCTAATTCATTTGCTAAAATATATCCTTTATTATCCATTAAGCTTGATATTTGAGTTGTTTTACTTCCAGGTGCTGCTGTCATATCTAATATTTTTTCTCCTTGCTTTGGCTCAAGTACTAATGGAGGTATCATACTAGATAAACTTTGTATATAAAATTTTCCTTCTTTATATTCATTTAACATTTGTAACTGTTTTTCTGATACATTCTTTATTATCAGCGCATCGTTATACCACAATACTCTATCAAATTTTATGTTATTTCTTTTTAATATTTCCATTAATTCTCTTATTGTTAATTTTAATGTATTTACTCTAATGGTAGTGTTTCTTTTACATAGCATTCCTGTTATTATTTTATCTACTGTAAGTGTGGAAAATATTGTATATAAATTTTCTACAAAGTCCATTGGTAGTTTGTTTTTTGCTTCTGTTATAGATATCATAATTTTTACCTTTCTATTTTTTATTATTCTATTATTTTACTATAAAATTTATATAAAATCTACTTTTTGCATAAAGCTTCTTTTATTTCTTTTAATTTTACTACACCATCACTTTGCTCTTTAATAATGTTTTCTGCTACTTTTATTAATCTAGTATCAATTCTATAATGTAATAAATTATGACACATTTCTATTGCACCTTCGTGATGAGGTATCATTTCATTTACAAAACTTAAGTTTATATTTACACATCTAGGACTATCCTTCATTCTTTTAATCATGTTCTTTGTAATAGATAAATATTTTTCAGTATATTTATTAACCTCTATATGGTTATTTGAATATCCTGATGTTGTTCTTGCTATCTCTCGCATTTGTTCAATTCCTTTTGTTTGCATTGTAATAATACCTTCTGCAATTTCTTGCAATGGTGTATAATTAGTATATTTTAATAAATTGTTGCACATATAAATTGCCGCTTGATGATGTGGTATCATACATTCAATAAAATACAATGTTATGTTATTTATAGGTATTGCAGATAGCATTTTATTTGCCATTACACCTAATATTTGGTCAAATTTTCTTAGGTACCTCTTCGCCATTTCTATCTCTTGATTTTCCATTTTGTTTAACTCCTTTTCTAAAAAAACTTAATTTTACTCTCTTATCATTTTATGGAAAATTATAAAATTGGTTACATTTATATTTTTAGTATATTTTTGTATATTTGGGAAATACTTTCTTTATCAAAATATTTTATCTAAGCAATTTTGCTAGAATGGAGGTTTTTATGACTGGGAAAGAACTTTTATACGTTGAGGATGCTTTAGGACATGAATGTTTTATGAAAACATGTGCTCCTATTGTTGCAAATCAACTAACAGATGCTAAACTTTCTAATTATATGAAAGAATTAGAAAAAGAACACACAGAATTATTTAACAAATTTTTAAGTTTACTTTAATAGGAGGATATTATGGAAGAGAAAGATTTAATGGAAAAAGAATTATTAATTATTAAAGGTGTTTGCGATTTATATCTTCATGGTTCAATTGAATCAACAACAGCAGAAGTACATTCCGCATTTAAAGATGCCTTAAATAAATCTTTAGATATTCAAAATAAAATTTATAATTTAATGGCTGAAAAAGGCTGGTATAAAACTGAAACAGCTGAACAACAAAAAATAGATGCAGCAAAGCAAAAATTTTCAAATAAATAAATGAATATAAGTGGACATCCAAAGGATGTCCACTTTATAATATGTCAATGGGGACGTATATAATTGACAGAAATTAAGTAAATATATAAAACGATTAAATACAAAATATTATAATACAAAATACGAAAGAGTATGATATATTTTTAGAAACAGATATAAATCAGAAGGAATCTATGATAAAATCACTTATATAATTGCATAAAATATATTTATGATAATCCTTTAAAAGCTGGAATTTGTAAAACAACAAAAGAGTATCCCTATTCTAACTATAAAAAATAGAGATTTGAAAGATACTTATTTCACCCCAACTATTGACATTGAACCCAGAAAATTATGGAGAAAATAAAATCCTAGATTGCTTATATATCAAGCTTTCTAGGATTTATTATTTTGGTGCCTGAGCAAGGGACGTATGCGAAAAACATCACTTGCAAAAGTGCCTTGTTATCCGTTTCAAAATTAGTTATAGCAATAGATTACGAGATTTGTATATACAAATGTAATTTTTTGCTATTAACTATGATTTTAATTTAACATAAATTTTAAAATTTTTCAATAGCTATTTTATTTTTTATTTACTAAACAATGTATTTGATACTTTTATAAAATAATACATAAATTCTTTTAGTTCTTCTAAGTGTTTATCATAAATTTCTTTATATAAATTTGTAGTTGGAGCATCTGTAAAACTAACTCCACCATATTCGTTACAGAATGTTGTATTTGCAATTATAATTCTCCATATTCTTCCTAATTCTGTATTTAATTCGTTCAATGTGTCTTGGCTTACATATTCTGTGTTTTCTGTCATTTCTTTCAATTGCTTTTCTGCATTATTTACCCTTTCTTTTAAAGGTTTTATTGCTTCACTATATTCTGCTGAAGCTAGTTTGTAACTTTCTTCACTTAAACCTTTTTCATTGATATATGTTCTAAAGTTTATTTCTAATGTTGCTAATTCTTTAGCATATTCTATAAATTT
>CANQAB010000014.1 GCA_947589445.1 uncultured Clostridia bacterium
GGATATGGAGCAGAAGTATTAAGATTACTATTAGATTTTGGCTTTAATTATTTAAATATGAATAATATAATGCTAAATGTAAAATCATTTAATGAAAGAGCTATAGCATGTTATAAAAAGGTTGGATTTAAAGAAATGGGAAGAAGAGAAAGTTATTTCTTAAATGGAAAATATTATGATGATATTCAAATGGATATTTTAGCTAGAGAATTTAAAGGTAGTTATATAAAAAATAAAAATATTTAAAGAAAAATAAATAATATGTTTATAAAATTTACTTTAAATAAACCTTATAAACATATTATACGAGGAGAAAATATAATGAACAATCTAAAAGAATTTTATAAGGCAACAATGAATAAGCCAGTTTCAGGATTAATAAGCAAGTTCTTTAATTGTAAATATAGTGAAAAGCTAACTGGTAATAAAGCAGTGGATTTAGGATGCGGTACAGGAAATGATACAGAAATTTTAATCTCAAAGGGATTTAAAGTTATTGCAATAGATAGTGAAGAACAAGTAAAAGATATTTTGGATAAAAAAATCACAGATAAAACTAATTTAGAAATTGTAATAGGTGATTTTTCTAAAATTGAAATACCTAAGGCAGATTTAATTTTAGCAAATATGAGCTTATTTTTTGTAAAAGATAATTTTGATGAATTCATAAAAAACTTATTACAAAGAATAAATGAAAAAGGTTTTATTGTTGCTAATTTTTTAGGGAAAGAAGATGATTGGGATGGGAAGAGAACAACAATAGAAAAAGAAAAGTTATTAGAATATTTTAAAGACTTTGACATCAATTATTTTTCAGAAGAAAAGTATTATAAGGAGACTGCTTTGGGAAAAAATAAATTTTGGCATGTATATGCTATAATTGCACAAGCAAAATTACAATAATGTGAAAGAACAGTAGTTCAAAAAGAGTCAAGCTGACTCTTTTTTGATGTGCTTTAAAGTGCAAAATTTATCTTTCTAAATCCCACTCTTTTTCTCTATCTTCTTTTGCAACTTGTTTTTCAGCATCAAGAAGTGTGTGTGTTTCTTTTTCGAAATCTCTAATTAAATTATCTTCTGCACCTATATCAAATTTTTAGCAAACCCAGACCAAAGTCCTACTTGTAGAGAGAAAGGTGCAAATGAGCAATATAAAAAGAATTTAGAGAATAATAAAACACAAGCACTATATAGAAGAATTTATAGGAAAAAATTTATGATAGCTCAAAGAAACAAAAATAGCAAACAAATTCAATTTGAAATAAATTGCAAATAAATCTGAAATATGTTATAATAAAAAACAAAGAAGATAAAATAGGAGAAATATATGGACGATAAAATAGAATTCCGGCATAGGGTTTATTACTGGAAGAAAAAATGTATGTGAAATTATAAATTATACATATAAGTTTTTATTAGGACAAATAAAAAAAGAGAATAAAAAGATAGAAATAACTATTTTTTTACTTTTTGACATGGGATTTCAATCAGAAATGAGAGCAGAATTTTATAAACTAATTCCGAATGTCTATAAAGATATTGAAGTAAAATATATTACACCAGAGGATATTGAAGAAGAAAAAAAGAAATTAATTGGAAAGAAAATATTAAAAGAGGAAGAAGCAAATTTATTTTTAGGATATGGCTATGGAAGAGCCAGAAATACATTAATGTACATGGCTGCTAAAAGTAAAATAGACTATTTTCTGTTTTGGGATGATGATGAGTATCCAGTTTATTGTTTTAAAAATAAAGAAAACAAATTAGAATGGAAATTGCAAAATAATATATTACAACATATAAAATATATTCAAAATGCAGATGTTACTTTAGGACGTAGATGTGGTTATACATCCCCAATACCATATATTGATATAAATACAATTAAAGATGAAGATGCAGTAAAAGCATTTATTGAAGCAGTTAAAAATGAATTTACAACATGGGAACAAGTAAAAGAATATTGGACAGCTAGCGAAGGAGTAACTTATGCAAACAAAAAAGTAGTTAATGATGAAATATGTTATCAAAAAGGAAAACCAGGTGATGAAGAATTTTTTATAACTGGTTCTCCTTTGTGCCTGAATTTACAAAATATTGATAAAATTCCTGCTTTTTATAATCCAGAAGGAGCAAGAGGGGAAGATGTTTTCTTTACATTGGCATTAAAAGATACGAAAGTATTAAAGATACCTGTATATCATTTTCATGATTGTTTCTTAAAATACACAAATATTTTAAAGAAAGAATATCCTATGCAAATTGAAACAATGAAGATAACAGACGATGAAGTGGTTAAAAGGTTTATGAGTGCATTAAAAGGATGGATTAAATATAGACCACTTTATTTATATATTACTAATAGGAAAAATTATAGAGAAGAAATAGAATTGACAAAGAAAAATCTAAAAAAAGGTATACCAGAAATGAATAGAATTTTTGGTACAAAAGAGTTTGATTGTTTAATAGAAGAACTAGATAAGTATGATTATACAGTACAAAGTGATTATGAACAATATATAGCGGTTAATAAAATATGGCAAAAAATAAAAAAATCATTTGCTTTTAATAATAAATGTCTCGCATCAAAAAAGGCATATGTTACAGTATTGTCTACTGAAAATTATCTAGAAGGTGTTTTGGCACTAGATAGAGCATTAAAGAAGGTTTATTCTAAATATCCTTTATATGTATTATTAGGTAATCATATTTCTGTTGAGACAGAAAAAATATTAAAAAAATGGAACATTCCAACCATAAAAAAACAAGAGATAGCTATTCCTGAAGAGATTATTAGTAAAAATATTGCAACACAAAAGGAAAGATGGAACTATACTTTTGAAAAATTAAATGTTTTTGAATTAACAGAATTTAAAAAAATTGTTTTTCTTGATAGTGATTTGTTTATTACTAAAAATATTGATGAGTTATTTGAAAAACCTAATATGTCTGCAGTAATTGATAAGCATTATGGGCCTAATATTACCAGCAGATGGATGAAATTAACTTCTGGCGTGATGGTAATTGAACCAGGGATAAATAAAACAGAACTATTTAAAGAAATTATTAAAACTAATTTAAAGGATAGAGAAAGTATAGGAGACCAAGATATTTTACAAAAATACGACCTAGAATGGAACGACAAGAAAGAGTTACATTTAAAAAATAAATATAATGTATTCTTTCCCTATATAGAATATTATATAAACATGCAAGAACAATCATTAGAAGATTTTAGTATCATTCATTTTATTTATCCTAAAAAACCATGGACATTTACTTCTAAAAATAGAGTAGAAGAATATGTTCAATATGTTAATGATTTTACTCAAAAAGATTATGAGAAATTAAAAATAGAAGATATTAAAGATGCATTATATGGAGATAGTTCAAATTTGAAAAAAATTACAAAAGAGTATTATCAACTATTAGATGAAATAAAATAAAAGTAATAATAAAATCGTATAATTAAAATAATTATTAATTATACATTATACAACTTCTTTAATTTTATTTAAATCAAGTCTAGCATAAATTATTTGATAGAGGAAATTCAAGTAGATGGATAAAGTCAAGAAAATTTTTATATGATTGATTTGATTAGTGAATTCAAAAATGAAAATGAAAGATTAAATTTCAAGGAGTAAAATATGTTAAGAAAGCAATTTGCAAAAGTATTGAAATATATGATTTTATATTTTTTAATTTACTATTTTATTTCATAAATTTTTTTTAATTTTTTGAAATATGTGGTATATAATAAAAAATATTATAAAATTTTGATAAAAAAGTATTGCAAAATAATTTTTTTGTAGTATAATTTAAAGTGTATGTAAGATAATATATATTAAGGAGATTCATATGAAAAAGATAATTAGTTTAAAAGAAGTAATGATAATATTATTAAGTGTAGTATTAATAACAATTTCTACTACCGTATGTGCATCAGATATTGTTTTAGGAAATAATGCAGCAACTCCAATATCTGGAAATGAATATGAAAATGCACAAACGCCAGAAACAGATAATACATCAGCAAATAATACAAGTAATAATACTGTTAATAATACAACAAATAATACAACCAATAATAAATCTAATAAAGCCAAAACTTATAATACAAATAATACTAAAGATTTACCACAAACAGGTATTGAAGATTATAATGTAGGAATTTTATTAATAATATTTATTGCTTCTGCAATATTTGCATATAAGAAAATTAGCGATTATAAAAATGTTTAAAAATACTAGTGAGGGAATTTATTCCTTCACTTTTGCTTTTATTACAATTCTTTCTTTATTATTTCTATTATTACAAGTAATTAATGTTATTTGAACATCTGTAGTGTTTTGTGTACAATCTAAATTATTTTCTTTTACTTTATATTTTTTATATACTATATATTCTAATTTAACATTGTTTAAATCAGTAATATAAATAGAATCATTTATATTCACATTATTTAAATTACTAAACATCATACTATTTTTATAATTATGTCCTGCAATGCACAAATTTCCATTTCTGTTAGGCAAAGGACCTGAAAATTTACATACAGATATTTTCAAAAGTTCTTTACTACTATTGGATAAAATAGGATATGAAATATTAATTGATGGAATCTCTAGTAAACCAATAATTTCAATATTATTAGAAAGTTTAATTACGTTATAAGAATTGTTAGAAGAATATAATGTAGTTATATTATATTTATCTTTTATAGTACTTGTTTTTTTCTTTTCATTTAATTTTAAAATATAAGAATAAAATACATATAATAATAAGATGATACAAATTATAATTGATATAAAAAATATAAATAAATATTTTCTTCTTATATTTTTATTTTTTAATAAAATATTTTTGCAATAGTAACTTTTATCTTCTGTTATTAATATTTGATTCATAATTTTTCACCTTTATTATTAATTTTATGCCAAAATATATAAAATAAAATTGAAATAAAAGTTAAAAATACAAAAAAATGCAAAAAAATATGTTACAGAATTGTTAAATATATATTACATTTTTATGAATTCTATTGACTTTATGCATTTTTGAAATAAAATATAAATATGTAAAATGAGGTAAAAATGAGAATTATAAGTGGAATAGCAAGAGGAACAAAATTATATACATTAGATAATAATAATACTAGACCAACATTAGATAGAGTTAAGGAATCTTTATTTAGTATTATACAAGACGAACTTAAAGATGCAATAGTTTTAGATTTATTTTCTGGAAGTGGAGCTCTTGCGCTAGAAGCAATAAGCAGGGGAGCTAAGAAAGCAATTTTATGTGATAACTCACAAAAAGCAACTGAAATTATTAATAAAAATATTATAAAAACACATTTTGAAAAAGAAACATACGTAATTTGTAAAGACTATAAAAAGTGTCTGCAAAATATAAAAGAAAAAATAGATGTTATTTTTATTGATCCCCCTTATGAAAAAAATATAGCAGTAGAAGCATTAAAAATTATTGAAAACAATAATATATTATCAAAGGATGGATTAATTGTACTCGAAACAGATAATTTGCCAAGAGAGCAAGAACAAATTTCAGATTTAAAAAAGTTATATATATCTGATTTAAGATTATATGGAAGAGTTAAGCTGATATTCTTAAATTATAGAGAGGGGTAAAAATGGAAATATTTACATTATTAGATGAATTAGAAGAATATTTAGAAGGTACAAGAGAAATACCATTTACAAGTAAAGGAATTGTAAATAAAGAAGAAATTTTAGATATAATTAAAGAGATAAGACTAAAATTACCAGATGAGTTAAAACAGGCTAAATGGATAAAAGAAGAAAGAGCAAGAATATTAGTTGAAGCTCAGAAGGAAGCAGATGGAATTGTTAAAGAAGCAGAAAATAGAATAATATCTATGATAGATGAACATGAAATAACAAGAAAAGCTTATGAGCAAAAAGCACAAATTATAGAGACTGCTAATGAAATGTCCAGAGAAATATCTAAGGGAACAAAAGATTACGCAGACAATATATTAGAAAATGTAGAAGCAGCTTTACAAGATGCACTAAAAACAATAGAAAATAATAGAAAAGAGCTTAAATAATCAAAACATAATCAGAAATCAGAACAATCAAATAGGATTGATTTCTGGTTTCTGATTTTTAATATTATAGAAATTTAAAAAATAAGTAAAGAAAACGAAAAATGAACAATGACATGAACTTTAAAAGTTATAAGAAATGTATTTATAAAATATAAAAATAATTAGGTTTATTCTATAGGAGGTTTTACTTTTGGCAAAGAAAGGAAGAAAAAAAAACGCAAAGAAAACAAAAGATAACGCAAGAAAAAATATAATGGTAGTAGTTTTAATAATAGCTAGTATTTTGCTAGCTGTATTAATATATGGAAAAACAGGATATGTTGGAAAAAATTTAAGTCCTATTTTAGGTGGAATAGTGGGATGGATAAAATATATTATTCCAATAGGAACTTTTATAAGCGGTCTTGCTATTGCGTGTGATAATAAAAATATAATGAGTATTAAATTAACAGAATGGATTATTTTATTAATATGTATATCCGCTATATTTTCTATTTATCAAATATCAGAAAATACTATTAATATAAATAACAATTTGTCTAAAAACTTATCTATTGCTTACGATTTAGGAGCTAAAAATATTGGAGGAGGAGTTGTAGGAACTATGATTGCAATTCCACTTACAAATATGTTGGGAGTTGCAGGTGCAGTTATTTTTTGCATTGGCATTAGTTTAATAATGCTAGTTTTTGTTTTAGGTATACCTGTATCTGATTTAATAGAAGAATATATGGACAATTTAAAAGATAAAAGAGTTGAAAGAACAGAAGAAATAAGAGAATATAGAGAAAAAGAATATCAAGAAAATAAGCAAAGAAGATTAGAAAAAAGAAAAAGAGCAAAGCTAATAGATATAGAAAAAGAAGAAATTGATGAAGCACAAATCAAAATTAATTTGAATGAAAAACCAGAAAAAATAAAAAAATATAATCATGAGGAAGATGAACTAATACCACTAGGAACCAAAAAACAGGAATTTTCTCCTACTACTATAGAAGATAATTTATTTAAAGTACAAGAAGAACAAAAAGAAGAAAAAACGAAATCTGTTTTGGTATTAGAACATACGCAAATGGTAGAAGATGAAACTTACGAATTTCCACCAGTAGAACTTCTAACAGAAGGAACTTCCAGAAATATTAAAGGAGGAAAAAAGGCAATTGCTGATAATGCCACAAAATTACAAAAAACACTATATAACTTTGGAGTTTCAGCAAAGGTTGAAAACGTTTCAGTTGGACCAGCTATTACCAGATATGAATTAAGACCAGCAGAAGGAGTAAGAGTTAGTAAAATAGCTAATCTAGCAGATGATATTGCATTAAATTTAGCTGCTGAATCAATTAGAATAGAAGCACCTATACCTGGAAAACAAGCTGTAGGTATTGAAATACCAAATAAAGAAAATGAAGTAGTACACTTAAGAGATATTATAGAATCTAATAAATTTATAGAAGCAAATTCTAAATTAGCATTTGCACTAGGAAAAGACGTTGCAGGAGAAGAGGTTGTAACAGATATTGCTAAAATGCCGCATATATTAATTGCCGGAAGTACAGGTTCAGGTAAAAGTGTGTGCATTAATACTTTAATTACAAGTATTATATATAAGGCAAAACCAAGTGAGGTTAAACTAGTACTAGTAGATCCTAAAGTTGTAGAACTCTCTGTATATAATGGTATTCCGCATTTATTAATACCAGTTGTAACAGATCCTAAAAAAGCTGCAGGAGCATTAGCTTGGGCTGTGCAAGAAATGGTAAATAGATATTCTTTATTTGCACAAAAAGGTGTAAGAGATATTAAAGGCTATAATTCGGCATTAGATAAAGAAAATGAAGCAAGCAAGTTACCACAAATAGTAATTATAATAGATGAACTTGCAGATTTAATGATGGTGGCAAAAAACGACGTGGAAGATGCTATTTGTAGATTAGCTCAAATGGCCAGAGCTGCTGGAATGCACTTAGTAATTGCAACACAACGTCCATCAGTAGATGTAATTACAGGACTTATAAAAGCAAATATTCCATCAAGAATAGCTTTCGCTGTATCATCACAAGTAGATTCAAGAACAATATTAGATATGGCAGGTGCAGAGAAACTATTAGGAAAAGGAGATATGTTGTTTTATCCTACTGGAATGTCAAAACCTACAAGAGTACAAGGGGCATTTATATCAGATAAAGATGTAGAAAAGGTAGTGGATTTTATAAAGTCAAATGGAACTGCTACTTATAGTGATGATATATTAGAGAGTATAGAAAAAGCAAATTCTAATGATAAAGAATTAAAAGATGTAAATGAGCAGAATGATGATAAGGACCCATTTTTAGATGAAGCAATAGAAGTTGTAATAGAAACTGGACAAGCATCTACGTCCTTTATACAAAGAAGGTTTAAAGTTGGATATGCTAGAGCAGGTAGAATTATAGATCAAATGGAAGAAAGAGGCATTATTTCAGGATATCAAGGAAGTAAACCAAGAGAAGTACTTATGACAAAAGAAAGATGGCAAGAACTAAACATGAGCCAATCTGAACAAGACGAACAATAAATATATACAAATGAAAACATGGAAGGATAATATATGAAAGAAGAATTTTTTTCAAAATTTAGAGATTTTAACAGAGAATTAGAAAAAATACTAGAAAAAAAAGATTTTTCTAAAGATACAAAAAATCTTCTTCTTAGTATGTTTTATAAATTAGAAGTTTCATATAATGATTATTTCATTGTTAAAAGGAAAAGTAAAACCAAAAAAGAATATTTAGAAAATATTTTGGAAAATATAGCTCAATGCAATACAATAGAATTAATAGAACCTAATAATAGTCAATTTGAGATTTTAAAAGAAAATCAATTATATGAAATAGATTTTAAATTAAAAAAAATTAAAGTATTAGCAAATGAATTTGCTTTATTATCTGCGATATTTGAATTAAATAATTTTCAAATTCGATTAAATGAAAAATATAATCTAATAAGAAACTCTATGCCATATTTGCTAAATACTGCATATGATATGGAAAATATAGAGGTACTTAGAGATTTTAATGCATGGTCTTGGAATACTTTAGTGTCAGAAATTAAAAACATTAATATTAATCTTATTTATCAAAATCTTAAAATAGCTTTAAACAAAGATATATTTAGTATAATGCAAAAAGAAAATAACTATATAGATGTAATAGAAATGATAAAAGAAAGTTTACTAAATTTATATAATGATAGAACGGTAGATAAATTAATGCAAATTTTATTCAAGTTATCTATAATAATTTATATTGATATTAGTGATAATGAAAGAAAAAGACTTAAAGAAGAAAAAGAAACATTGCAAATAGATTTAGAGGAAATAAAAAACAAAAAATTATATATAGAAAAGATTACAGAAAATAAGAAAAAATTAATAGATAATGTAAAAAATATAGATTTAATATTAAATAACAATGAGTTGTTAATTAAGGAATATGAAAAAAGAAATCAAACTTTATCAGAATATAACAAAATTTTTAGTATAAGCCATCTAGTTGAAAAATTGCAACGAGAAAAGGAAAAAACATTAAACAAAATAGAAACATGCAATAAAAATATAGAACCTAAGAATTATATAAAAAACAAAAATAAATTACAGGAAGATTATAATTTATTAAAGGATATTAACTTTAATGAAAGTAACTCTATTTATAAGGAAATTAATAAGTTACAAAAAATATTTTTACAAGAAATATTTATAGAAAAGATAAATAAAACAAATATAAAAGGTGAATTAATTGATTGTATGTATGAATTAAGATATTATCATTTATTACCTTATACTAAACAAGAAACTATACAAGATGTAGAAAAATTTAAAATGGATTTAGAACATGTAAAAGAGGTATTAATAAAGAAATTATATGATAATAAATTAATTAATACAATTTCAACAAATGAAAAAAATGATATAGAAATAGTAAAAAATATTTTTACATTAAGAATTATTAATCTAGAATATATTTATATAAAAATAAAAAAGAAAGAAAACAAATATATAGTTTATATTTTCGACGAAAAAGAAACTTTAGAAAAAGAAATAGAAATGTATTTAGAGTTCAATAAAAAAGATAAGATTAAGCTAAATAAAAAGGTTAAATTATTCAACACAATAGCAGCTATGAAATGATAAATAATATTTATAAAAATATTAATTATAGGAGGAGAATAAAATAATGAAAATTACTTTTTTAGGAGCAACAAAAACTGTAACAGGTTCTAATTTTTTGATAGAAGCATCAGGAAAAAAATTTTTAGTAGATTGTGGCATGTATCAAGGACATTCTGATATAGAAGATAAAAATTACGATGATTTCCTTTTTAATGTACAAGATATAGATTTTGTATTACTTACACATGCACATATAGACCATTCGGGAAGAATACCCAAGCTATATAAAGAAGGCTACAGAAATCCTATTTATGCCCAAAAAGCTACATGTGATTTGTGCTCAATTATGTTACCAGACAGTGGGCATATTCAAGAAATGGAAGTAGAATGGAAAAATAAAAAGAGAAAAAGACAAGCAAAAGAACCATTAGCTCCAATGTATACTGCACAAGAAGCTATTGATTGTTTAGAAGTATTTAAAGCTGTAGAATACGATAAAATAATAGATATAGATGAAAATATAAAAGTAAGATTTAATGATGCTGGACATATGCTAGGTTCTAGCATTATAGAAATTTGGACAAATGAAGATGGAAAAGAAACAAAAGCAGTATTTACAGGAGATTTAGGAAATAATGATATTCCACTTTTAGCATCTCCTACAATGATAGAAACAGCAGACTATCTTGTAATGGAATCAACATATGGAAACAGGTTGCATATAAGAAATGATGAAAAAGCTAATTTATTTCTAGATATAGTTTATGAAACATTAGAAAGAAATGGAACAGTTGTAATTCCATCATTTGCAGTTGGAAGAACACAAGAAATACTGTATGAATTAAATAAAATAAAGGAAAATACAGATGATGAAGAATTTAAAATAAAATATGAAAAATTGATGCAAGCACCAGTATATGTAGATAGTCCTTTGGCGGTTTCTGCAACAGAAATATTTAAAGAAAATATGAATTTATTTGATGATGATGTAAAAGAAGAAATGGAAAAAGGAGATAACCCATTAGAATTTGCGGGATTAAAGTTTACAAAAACAGTAGAGGAGTCAAAGGCATTAAATGAATCAACAGAACCTGCTATAATTATTTCTGCAAGTGGAATGTGTGAAGTTGGAAGAATAAAACATCATTTAAAACATAATTTATGGAATCCAAATTCTACAATATTGTTTGTTGGATATCAAGCTCCAGGAACTTTAGGCAGAAAAATAGTAGAAGGAGAAAAGAGAGTAAAAATATTTGGTGAAGAAATTAATGTTAATGCTCGTATAGAGTATATAGAAGGATACTCGGGGCATGCTGACCAAGAGTGGTTATTAAATTTTGTATATTCTTTTTATACAAAGCCAAAACATATATTTTTAGTTCATGGTGAAGAAGAAGGACAAGAAGTATTAAAAGAAAAAATTATAGAAAATACTAAAATACCAGTTACTATTCCATCATTTGGAGAAACATATATATTAGATGATTCTTTATCAGTAGAAAGAAACATAAATTTACCAAAGAAATATAGACCACTAAGACTAGAGGTAATAGAAAGATTAGATACTTTAAAAGAAGAAATGATAGATATGGAAGATATTATTATGAAGGAGAAACTATCAGAAGATATCAGCGATGAAGAAATAGAAGTTCTTAATAATCAAATTAAAGAATTGGAAAGGCAAATTGTTAAAATTATTGAATAAAATAATAAAAAATGAAAGAAGAGAATCAAATGAAAACTAAATATTATAATGATGCGATTATAGGAAATAAAAATTTAAAAGCTACATTTTCAAAAAGAGGTGAACTACTAAGATTATACTATCCTAATATAGATTTCAGGCAATTTATAGATGAATTTTTAGTAGGAATTAGAGTAAACGATTCAAGATTAATTAACTTAGCTAATGATATTAATAATGTTTATTCACAAAATTATGTTGAACAAACTAATATACTAAATACTGAAATTATAAATACTTATTTTAATTTAAAAATTGTTCAAACAGATTTTATTCCAATGAATGAAAATATATTAGTAAAACAATATAAATTAATTAATAATAATAATATAAATCTAGATGTTGATTTGTTATTTCATTCAAAGCTATTATCAGATAATAACAATAAAGTAAGTGGAATATATAAAAATCAAGTATTAATGCAATATATACACGATTATACAATAGCAATGTTCTCTAAAAATGTACCATTAAGTTATCAGATAAATAATACTGAGCAAAACATAAATGAAGGATATATTAGAGGAAAAGATTATGTAGGAATGAGTTCAGATTCTAGCATATCTTATAATATAGGAGTTATAAAACCTGGAGAAGAAGCGAAAATAAATGTTATAATAGCTGTATATGATAGCAAAAAGCACTTAGAAGAAATAGAAGAAGAAAATAATAGATTAAAAAAAATAGAAATATCAAAGAAATACCAAGATACAAAAAAATATTGGAGAAATTATTTAAAACAACATAATAAATTAAACTTATTAGAGCCAATAAATGAAAAAGAAAAGAAAATAAAAAAAATATACGAAAGAAGTATTTTACTATTTCCGTTATTATATAACTATGAAACAGGTGGAATTTCAGCTGCTGCAGAAGTAGATGAAGAAAATACTAAATGTGGCAGATATTCATACTGCTGGCCTAGAGATGCTATATTTATCACAAAGGCTATGTGTAAGTTGGGAATGGATAAAGAAGTAGAAAAGTTTTTTAAAAATTTTTGCTTAAATACTCAAAGTAAGAATGGTATGTGGGAACAAAGATTTTATACAGATGGAAAATTAGCTCCATCATGGGGATATCAAATAGATGAGACTGCATCTGTAATATACGGAATTTATGATTACTATACATATAAAAAAGATGCGAAATTCTTAAAAGATAATTTGAAAATGTGTGAAAAAGGTGTAAGTTTTTTAAAAAAGTATATAGAAGATATATTAAATGAAAATAAAATGCAACCAAGTTATGATATTTGGGAGGAATGTGAAAATATACATAATTATTCATTATCAGCAATTTTTTCAGCATTTGAAGCAATGATTAAAATAAACGAAAAAGTAAAACCATTTTATGAAAATAATAGATTAAAGCTAGAGCAAATAACTAAGAACAATGAAGAATTAAAAACATATTTAGTGAATATAAAAAAATACATATTAAATCATTTTTATGATAAAGATAAAAAATGCTTTGTTAGAAATGAAACAGATAAAAAAATGGATATAAGTTTACTTGGACTTGTATACCCATATCATATTTTTTTACCTAAAGAGAAAAAAATAGAAAATACTGTAGAAAGAATTAATATGACATTAAGAACATACACAGGAGGATATTTAAGATATGAAGGTGATAACTATATAGGAGGGAACCCTTGGATAATTTCTAATTTATGGCTTGCAGAATATTATCTAGAAGCTGGAATAAAAAATAAAGCAAGAGAATGTTTTGACTTTGTAGTTAAAAGTGGCAATGAACATGGATTTCTTCCAGAGCAAGTAGATAATAATACAATGGATGCTGCATGGGTAATAGGTTTAGGATGGTCACATGCTATGTTCATAAATGTACTAGATAAATTATATAGTAAGTAAATTATAAAAAAATGTAGTATCAAATGATATTACATTTTTTATATAATTGGTTATTTATTCGAAAATCCTATTATATAAGAATGCTACGATTGCTAGCCATTGAAAATTTTTTTGAAAAGTCCAAAACTCAAATCAAGAAGGAACATATTAAAGAAAAATTAAAGATTTTTCTTATTTGTGATATTTTCATTGTAAAATATTATAAAAAATGATAGAATAAGCATATATTTGTTCAAGGGGGACATATGGATATTTATAATAAATTACTAGAGAGCAAAATAAAAAAAGAAAATATATATGTTAACGAAGATATGAGTAAACATACATCTTTTAAAACAGGAGGAAAAGCAGATTATTTTATTAAGGTGTATTCCATAGAAGAAATAAAAAATATATTAAAAATTTCAAAAGAAAATAATATTCCTTTTTTGGTTCTTGGAAATGGTACAAATGTATTAGTGAAAGATGAAGGATACAAAGGCATTATAATACAGATAAAAATGGAAGAAATACATATTGATGGAACACAAGTAATAGTAGATAGTGGAACAAAAAACGCTACATTATCAAGAAGGCTATTAGAAAATAGTTTAACAGGTTTTGAATTTGCATCTGGTATTCCGGGAACTATTGGAGGGGCAATTAAAATGAATGCTGGTGCATATGGCAGTGAAATGAAAGATATAGTTCTAGAAGTTACATATTTAGATTATGATGGAAATGTTCATAAAATCAGTAATGATGACTGTAAATTTCAATATAGAAGCAGTATATTTTCTCAAAAGAATGCTATTATATTGCAAGCAAAACTTAATTTTAGATTACGGAAAAAAAGAAGAAATAGAAAAAAAAGTAAACGAATTATTAATACAACGAAAAGAAAAACAACCACTTGAGTATCCCAGTGCAGGAAGTACCTTTAAAAGAGGAGAAAATTATATAACAGCTAAGTTAATAGATGAATGTGGATTAAAAGGATATCAAATTGGCGGAGCCCAGGTTTCAGAAAAACATGCAGGTTTTATTGTAAATAAAAATAATGCTACATCAACAGATATTCTAAAACTAATAGAATATGTACAAAATGTTGTAAAAGAAAAAACAAAAGTTGAAATACAATTGGAAGTAGAAATAGTTTAAACAAAAAGTATTAATAAATAAGTTATAATATTTAAGGAGGCTAACATAAAAATGAAGGGTTTTTTAAAATGGTTTAAGAACGAAGCAAGAATGAAAAGATGGATATTATTAATTATAATAGGAATTGTATTAGCATGTATTGGTATATCTAAAATAATGGTTGCAAATACAATATCTTTTATAGGGGTAGGAAAAGTAATAGCATTATTTGTAATAGGTTTCATTTTCATTATTATAGGCTTGACTTATTCTCAAAAAAGAGTATTGGAAATTCTAATAGAAGATACTGATTATAGAATGGATAAAGGTAGCAAAGAAAGAAATGTAAAGTCTTTGATTTTTAATAAAAAAGTATATCATGAGGGACCAAATATTGTTGTAATAGGTGGTGGAACAGGATTAAATACTGTATTAAAAGGATTAAAAAAATATACTAGTAATATTACTGCAATAGTAACAGTATCTTCTTATGGAAAAGGACAAACAGAATCGAGAAAGAAGTTAGAATTATTACCAATAGATGATATTAAAGATAGTATAGTTTCTTTAGCTAATGATGAGGAAATGATGTCAAACTTGTTAAATGCGGAACTTGAAAATAGAAGTTTAAAGGGATTAACTTTTGGTGATATATTTTTCACAACTATGAAAGAGCAATTTGGTAATTTTTCAGAATCAGTTGAAAAAAGTAAAAATGTTTTAAATATAGTAGGAAGAGTTTTACCTGTTACATTAGATGAAATGCAAATATGTGCTGAATTAGATGATGGGACTATTATAGAGGAAAAAGATAAAATACCAGATGTCGTTTATAATAAAGTTGCTAAAATAGAGAGGATTTTTATTAATCCTTCAAATTGTGTACCAGCACCAGGTGTATTAGAAGCAATCAAAAACGCAGACTCAATTATTATAGGACCAGGAAGTTTATATACGAATGTTATACCAAATCTATTAGTAAAAAATGTATCGAAAGCAATAAAAGAATCAAATGCTATAAAAATATATGTTAGCAATATTATGACTGAACCAGGTCAAACAGATAATTATACACTATCTGAACATATAAAGGCAATTATAGATCATGCGGGAAAAGGAATAATTGATTATTGTATATATGATTCAGGAGAAATTATACCCGAATTTGTTAAAATTTATAATAAAAGAGGAGCAGATGTTGTTGAGCAAGATATACAAAAAGCGAAAGAATTAGGAGTTAAGCTTTTAGAGAAAAATTTATCACAGATAGTAGATGATAATATAAGACATAATACAGAAGCTGTTGCTGAATCAGTAATAGAATTAATTTGTGGTGATTTAAGATTTAAAGATGAACAAAACAGTCCAAAATATGTTATGCTTAATTCTAAGTTAAAAGAAGAGAAAAAGATAAATAAAAAGCAAAGAAAGAATACAAGAAAACATAGTGTATCAAATAAAGCACAAGAAAATAGAAAGCATCAACCAAAGAAAAATATGAGTAAATTTAGCAGTAAATACAAAGAAAGAATTGAATCTATTCAATCAAGCGATTTTAGAAGAGAACAAAATATTAGATTAGAAAAAGAAAAATTAGAAAAGAAAAAAACAAAAAGTAAAAATAATAATAAAACTAATGAAAGGAAATAGTGTTAGCTAAAAAACTAACATAGTAATACAAATGAATTTAGAAAGTAGTTTAAAAAAAGAATGGATTTTAACAAATGGAATAGGAGGATATAGTTATTCAACAATTTTAGGGTGCAATACTAGAAAATATCATGGACTATTAATCGCATCTTTAACTCCACCAGCTCGAAGATTTGTTATATTATCTAAATTAGATGAGGCAATTGAAATCGAAAATAAGGAATATCCAATATATACTAATATTTGCAAAAATTATATATCTGAAGGATATAAAAATCTAGTAAGCTTTGAAAAAGAATTTATTCCTATTTTTTCATATAAAGTAAAAGATACAGAAATAAAAAAAATAATATGTATGGAATATGGAAAAAACACGGTATGTGTCTATTATAAAATAAAAAATGGAAATTATAATTCTAAACTAAAATTAGCACCAATTGTTAATTTTAGAGACTTTCATACCATGAGTACAAATCATGAATTTCAATTAAACCAAACCATAAATAATAACAAAGTAAAAGTAATTATAGATGGAAATATTAATTATCCAATATATATGCATGTGACTGATGGAGTTTATATAGAACATCATAACGACTGCTTTAGAAATATGTATTACATAGAAGAAGAAAAAAGAGGTTTTTATCCAGAAGAGAATTTAGCAGTAACTGGTGTATATGAAATTGAATTAATGCCAAATGAGGAAAAAGATATTCATTTTGTTTGTTCATTAGAAGATAATATAGAAGAAATAGATGTAAAAAAAGTAATTAATAATGAAATTACTAGAATTAATAAATACATTATTCAGTCTAATTTAATTGATATAAAAAAAGAAACTAATTCTAAAGAAGACCAAGATTATAGAAAATTAATAGAAAAATATATAATAGCATCAGATAACTTTATAGTTAACAGACCAAATTTTGGACTTCATACAATTATAGCTGGGTATCCATGGTTTTTAGACTGGGGAAGAGACTCTATGATTGCTTTTGAAGGCTTGCTACTAATTCCTAAAAGATATGAAATAGCCAAACAAGTATTATTAACATTCATAAGAGATATTAAATTTGGTTTAGTTCCAAATGGATATTCTGGTTTTGACAACAGACCATTATATAATAGTGTAGATGCTTCTTTATTATTATTTGAACAAGTTCGAAAGTATATAACTTATACAGGAGACTATAAATTTATACAAGATAATATATATCCAAAACTAAAAGAAATTATAGAAGCTTATACCAAAGGAATAAATATAGATGATAATAACATATATCTTGATACTGATAATTTAGTAGTATCTGGGACAGAAAAAACACAAAATACATGGATGGATGCAAAATATTTAAATACTCCAGCAACACCAAGAAATGGAAAAGTAGTAGAAGTAAATAGCTTGTGGTACAATGCACTAAAAATTATAGAAAATTTAGCTATTAAATTCGAAAATAGAAGAATTGCAAATAAATATAAAGAAATGGCAGAGAATACAAAAAGAGCATTCAATTCAAAGTTTTATAACAAAAGAAGAAAAAGTTTATATGACGTATTAGGAGATAGTAAAATAAGACCAAATCAATTATTTGCATTAAGTTTAACATACCCTATAATGGATTGCAGTTCAGAAGAAACAATAAATGTATTAAACACAGTAACTTCAAAATTATTAAATCCGTATGGCTTAAAAACTCTTGCTAAGGGTGAAGAAAATTATACAGATGTATATGAAGGAGATAGTTTTAAAAGAGATATGAGCTATCATCAAGGAATTACATGGCCTTGGCTTTTAGGATTATACTATGATGCACTAAAGAATATTATAAAAACTAATAAAGATAAGGCAACCAAAAAAGCTTACCAAACAAAGTTAGTGGAATTTATAAAAACAATAAAAGAAACTTTTATACCGGCATTAGATAACGATGGAATTATTGGAAGTATATCGGAATTATATGACTCTAAAAAGCCACAATTACCCAAAGGAGCACTTGCACAAGCATGGAGTGTAGCTGAAGTATTTAGGATTATATTAGAAAAATAGAAAGTATTATATAACGAAAGGAATAAAAATGAGAATATTAGGAGTTGACCCGGGGTATGGAATAACAGGGTATAGCATTATAGAATATGTAGGAAATAAATTTAAATTAATTAATAGTGGAGCTATAAAAACACCAGCAAAACAGTCTTTTCCTTTAAGGTTATCTCAAATTTATACAGATATGCAAGACATAATTAAACAGTATCATCCAGATGCTATATCTGTTGAAGAGTTATTTTTTAACAATAATGTAAAAACAGCAATTAATGTTGCACAAGCAAGGGGAATTGTATTAGTCGTGGGATGTCAAAATAATATTCCTACTTATGAATATACTCCTTTGCAGGTAAAACAAGCAGTTGTGGGATATGGAAGGGCAGATAAAGTACAAGTACAAAAAATGGTAAAAACAATTTTAAAGGTAGATGAGCTACCTAAATTAGACGATATAACTGATAGCATGGCTATTGCAATTTGTCATGCACATTCTGCAAAATTCGCTGAAAAATTGTAAAGGAAAATAATAAAAATGACAATTCAAGAATTAGAAAAAGAATTAAAATTAAATATTATATCAGGTATTTATATACTGTATGGTGAAGAAGCATTCTTACTAGAAAGTTCTCTAAAAAAAATGAAAAAATTATTTGGAGAGCTTGTTTTACGGTATTAATTATATTCAAATAGACGAAACTAATATACAAGAATTAATAGCAGATTTAGAAACTCCAGCATTTGGATTTGAAAAAAAATTAGTTATTGTAAAAAATAGCGGTTTATTTACAAAAGAAGGAAAAAGACAAAATTCTGTATTAAAAGAGCTAAAAGAAAAAGTATATAATTACTTTAAAAATAACATAGAAGAAATAAAAGAATATAACATTGTTATTTTTATAGAAGAAGAAATAGAAAAAAATAGCTTATATAAATTAATTGAAAAATCTGGTAAAGTATGTGCATTTGAAAAACAAACACCATCTCAAATTATAAGTAGACTAAAAGCAATTTTTAACGGATATAAAGTAAATATTGAAGACAGTACTATAAAATATTTAATAGAATCTTGTGGAACAAGTATGCAAGAACTTATTAACGAATCTAGAAAGCTAATAGAATATGCAGGAGAAAATGGGATTATACATAAAGAAGAAGTAGATTTACTATGCATAAAAGAAGTAAATGCAGTTATTTTTACATTAACAGATTCATTAGGAAAAAAAGATATTAATTCAGCTTTAAATACTTTAAAAGACTTAATATATAATAAAGAGCCAGTTCAAAAAATATTAATTACTTTGTATAATCACTTTAAAAAAATATATTTTACAAAATTGGCTATAGAAGAAAAAAAAGATGTAGCACAAGTTTTAAACTTAAAACCAAATCAATTATTCTTAGTAAATAAATATAAGGGACAAGCAAATTATTTTGAAAAGCAAGAATTAAGGAATATATTAGAAGAACTTATTTTACTAGATAAAAATTCAAAAATAGGATTAATTGATTTGAATATTGGATTAGAATCTATACTTTCTAAATATTGTAGTTAATAAACGGTATCAAACCTTCTTAATTTGGTTATAATATTACCAAATTAAGGAGGTTTTTATAATGAGTGATGAAAATATAAATACAATTAACTTTAGAACAGATTTAGCTGATGAAAGAACAGATATATTTAAAAAAAATAATAATATAGAAAATGATATTGATGGAATTGAAACAAATGTAAGAGAAGAAGGAAATATAAAAATTACAGAAGTAAAGGTAACTAATGAAAATGGAGCAAATTCAATTGGAAAGCCAATTGGAACTTATATTACAATGGATATAAAAAAATTAAAAGTGGCAACTGATGAAGAAATTGAAAACTATGGAAATAAGTTATCTAATGAATTAAAAAAATTAATAGATGCACATACCTCAAAACAAGATGAAATATTAGTAGTAGGTCTTGGAAACATTTATGTTACACCAGATTCTTTAGGACCTAAAGTTATTAACGAAATAGATGTAACAAGACATATTTTAAAATATATGCCAGAAGTATTAGAAGAAGGAACAAGGTCAGTAAGTGCAATTTCTCCAGGAGTTCTAGGAACAACAGGAATGGAAACTTTAGAAATTGTTACAGGAATTGTACAAAATATAAAACCAAAGTTAATTATTGTAATTGATGCACTTGCTTCAAGAAGTATGGACAGAATTAGTTCATCTATTCAGCTATCAGATACAGGGATAGTTCCAGGTGCAGGAGTAGGGAATACAAGAAAAGAATTATCACAAAACACATTGAACATTCCGGTTATTGCATTAGGAATTCCAACAGTAGTAGAAAGTGCAGTATTAGTAAATGATTGTTTGAATTTATTTATTACGAAATTACAAGAAGAAGCAAAATCAAACGATTATTTAAATAATTTAAAGCAACAAGATAATTATGAAGAGATAAAAGAAGCTCTAATACCAAATGATTATAATATGATAGTAACGCCAAAAGAAATAGATGAATTAATAGAAAATATGAAAGACGTTGTAGCTAGAGGTATTAATTATGCAGTTTAACTTAAAGGGATAATGATAAAACTTAATATGGAATTGACAAACAAATAAAAAGATGGTAAAATGCTATAAGTTAAATAAATAATGCGATGAAAAAGAAAAAATATATTATTTTATTTTAAGAGAGCTAGAGGTTGGTGAAATTCTAGTAATAGAAGTATATGGGGAGCTTTGGAGCATAACATTAAACGAAGGTGAGTGTAAAAAACACTAAATAGGGTGGAACCGCGGAAAAATATTTCGTCCCTAGTCATATAATTTATATATGGCTAGGGACTTTTGTTGCAAGAAACAAAAAATGATGGGGACCAAAAAGGGTCAGACCCTTTTTGGTCCCCCCTGATTTAAAATAAAGGAGGAATTTATATGCTAGATTCAATGGAAAAATTAGTAGCTTTATGCAAAAACAGAGGAATTATTTATGCTGGATCTGAAATTTATGGAGGATTAGCAAATACTTGGGATTATGGACCATTAGGAGTAGAACTTAAAAATAATGTAAAAAAATTGTGGATGAAAAAATTTATTCAAGAAAATAAATATAATGTAGGATTAGATTCTGCTATATTTATGAATCCAGAAACATGGGTTGCAACTGGTCATGTCGGTGGATTTAGTGACCCACTTATAGATTGCAAAGAATGCAAAACACGTCATAGAGCAGATAAACTAATAGAAGAATGGATGCATGAACATAATTGTGAAGAAATTGTAGATGGTTGGGAAGATGAAAAAATGATTGCTTATATGAAAGAACACCATATAGGTTGCCCGAACTGTGGAGCAGAAAATTTTACAGGAATTCGTAAATTTAATTTAATGTTTAAAACTTTTCAAGGTGTTACAGAAGATAGCACTTCTCAAATTTATTTAAGACCAGAAACAGCGCAAGGTATTTTTGTTAATTTTAAAAATGTAGTAAGAACTACTAGAAAAAAATTACCAATGGGAATTGGACAAATAGGAAAAGCATTTAGAAATGAAATTACTCCTGGAAATTTTACATTTAGAACACGAGAATTTGAACAAATGGAACTAGAATTTTTTTGTGAGCCAGGAACAGACTTACAATGGTTTACTTATTGGAAAGAATATTGTAAAAACTTTTTATTATCACTAGGTATAAAAGAAGAAAACATTCGTTTAAGAGACCATTCACCAGAGGAATTAGTATTTTATTCAAAAGCTACAACAGACATAGAATTTGCTTTCCCATTTGGTTGGGGCGAATTATGGGGAATTGCTGACAGAACAGATTATGATTTATCAAGGCATATGGAACATTCAAAACAAGATTTAATGTATCAAGACCCAATAACTAACGAAAAATTTATACCTTATGTAATTGAGCCATCTTTAGGATGTGATAGAGTTACACTTGCCTTTTTGTGCAATGGTTATGAAGAAGAGAACTTAGGAGAAGGAGATTCAAGAGTTGTTTTACATTTACATCCAGCACTAGCGCCATTTAAAGTAGCAGTTCTTCCATTATCTAAAAAGCTAAGCGAACAAGCAGAAAAAATTTATGAAAATTTATCAAAAGAATTTATGTGCGATTATGACGAAGCAGGAAGTATTGGAAAAAGATATAGAAGGCAAGATGAAATAGGAACTCCATATTGTGTAACAGTAGATTTTGATACAGAAAATGATAACTGTGTAACTATAAGAGATAGAGATAGTATGGAACAAGAAAGAGTTCCAATAGCAGAATTAAAAAATTGGATTGAAGAAAAAATAAAATTGTAATTTGTCGCTATCATTAAATTAAATATTTAGTAATCTTTCAGCCTATTTTTGAGTACTTTTTTTCAAAATTAGACCCTCCAAGCCAAGGGGTATTCCCCGCCTCAAAGGGCTGTCGGGATCTAATTTTTCAAAAAAGTCTCAAAACAGTCTGAGAATGTAATTTTGCATTATATTGAAATTTATTAAAGCAAGTAGAGTAGCGCGAGGTGATTTCCATTTAAATTTTCGAGCAAGTTACGGGTGGGGACCGGCAAGCTTA
>CANQAB010000015.1 GCA_947589445.1 uncultured Clostridia bacterium
AATTCACTTCCTTGAGATTTATGTACTGTAATAGCATATGCATGCTCTATTTGGTCTATATCTTGATAGCTATACCACGCATTTTTATCATCATCATATAAAACTTGTAATTGCTTTTCTTCTTCATTAATATCCACAATTGTTCCAAATTCTCCATTAAAAATTCCGCTTCCATATTCAATACTTTTTTTACGCTTTTCCCAATAAATATCATAGTTATTTTTTATTTGCATTATTCTATCACCTTGCCTATATATTACGTTTCCAAATGCCTTTTCTTTTTTATTATCTACTTTTGGATTTAATTCTTGTTGCAAATATTTATTTAACTCTCTTGTTCCAATTAATCCTTTTTTACTAGGTGTAATAACCTGTATATTTTTGAAGAAGTCATAATCCCCATATTTTTTTAGCCTATCCTTTGATAAACTTAATATATTATATAAAATTTTATCTTGGTTATATTCATTAATAAAGAAGAAATCTTCTTTTAATTCATTGTTTTCTGTATTTTTTACAACAAATTGTTCACCCTTATTCACATGATGAGCATTTAAAATGATTTTACTTTTTGCAGCTTGTCTAAAAATTTTATCTAAATAAACTGTTGCAAATCTTTTTGACTGAATAATACTTTTTAGTACGCTACCTGGACCTACCGATGGAAGTTGATCTATGTCCCCTACTAATACCAATTTCGTTCCTAGATAAATTGCTTTTACAAAATAATTCATTAAAAATATATCTACCATGGACATTTCATCTACAATAATTACATCAGCATCTATAGGTGCTAATTCTTGATCTATATCCTCTAATTTTAACTCATCTTTTATTTTTCCTATTTCCAATAATCTATGTAATGTTTTTGCTTCACTTCCTGTTGCTTCTTCCATTCTTTTAGCGGCCCTTCCTGTTGGAGCACATAAAGCAACCTTTTTTTCTTTACTTTTATATAAATCTAATACTGTTTTTATAATAGTTGTTTTTCCTGTTCCTGGTCCACCTGTAATTATACATACATTATTTTCATTAATTTGTTTTACTGCTTCTATTTGCTTTTCTGATAATAAAATATCTGCTTTATCTTCTAATATTTTTAATTCTTTATCTATTTTTGAAATATGTTTTATATTGCTAGCTTTATTTAATAAAAGTAATTTTTCAGCAATATTCATTTCTGCCTTATAGAATTCGTATAAATACACCCATTCTATTTCTTCTCTTTTTTCAATAACTATTTGTTTTTTAGCTTTTAATCCTATCAATTCACTTTCAATTAACTCTTCTGAAATACTTAATAAATCTATCATAAACTTCATTAAGTTTTGTTTTTCTACACAAGTATGTCCATTATTTGTTACTATTGTTAATCCATATTTTATTCCATTTGCTATTCTTTCTGGATTTGTATATTCCATTCCTAAGTCTAATGCCATTTTATCTATTTGCTTAAAATCAATATTTCTTACTAAATCCACAAGTATATATGGATTTTCTTGTATTTTTTGAATTGTATTTTCTCCTATCTTTTTATAAATACTTTGTGCTGAACTTACAGGAATATTAAATTTATCTAGAAACCCTACTAATTGCCAAAGTTCCCAATTTTCATTAAAACTCTCTGACATTTCTATTGCTTTTGTTTTACTTATACCTTTTATTTTAGAAAGTTTTTGTGGCTCAAATTTAAAAACAGATATGGTCTCTTCCCCAAACTCTCTTATTATTTTATGTGCTATTGCTGGTCCAATTCCTTTAATGGATCCATTTGCTAAATATCTTTCCAATGCATCTAAGGTTTCAGGCATTATTTTTTCAAAAGTATCTATTTTAAATTGCCTACCATATTCTTGATGTGTAACAAATTTACCAACTAACTTTAAATTATCTCCAACATTAATAAAAGGTAAATATCCTACCACTGTAAATACTTCATTTTCTGTTTCTAAATTTGCAATTGTATAACTATTTATTTCATTTTTATAAATAACATCTACTATTTCACCCTTTAGTTCCAACTATTTTACCTCTCTATATTATTTTCTGTATTATTATATAGGTTAAACTTTAAAAATGCAACTATTAAAAAATTGTTATTTTACCTATGACACATATGTCTTATTTTTATCACCAGATTCATTATTAAAATATACTCCTTACATCTGCCTTTTCTTTTTCTTCTATATGTTCTAAAATAAAAATTGTTGTATCTAATTGGCTAATACACTCATTATATTCTTTCATATCTAAGTATGCTGATAATTGCGTTAATTCTGTTTCTACTTTTTCTAGTTCATCATGTTCTATATAATATGCTAGCACATTATATTTTTCTTTCCAAATATTTTTTATATAACTTATTTTATTTTGTGCTGTTTTTACATCTTCGTTTAATATATATTCTCTTAATTCACTTAATTCTTTTGATAGCATTTCTACTGAATTTTTTGTATAATTATTAGTTATAATATCAAGCCCTACAATTAGTGCAATTACACCAACAATAATAATAATTTCTTTATACATAAATTACCTCATTACTAAAAAAATATTTTACATCTTCTTCTGGCAGAAGATAGAACCCTTTCCATCAATTGTTGCAATTAATGTATCTTCGGGTTTTGCATCAAATTTTTTTAATTCCCTTTCTAGCCATATATTATCTCTACCAATTGCTTTTAAATTTTCATCCATAACTTTTCCATCTATTACTAAATCATATGGTATCCCTTCATATTCTGGAGTAATATTTAAATCTTGCGGTATTAAATTTCTTTTTTCTGGCTTTTGTATAACAGTTACTTCTCCACTTGTTTCCAGAATGGCATATTCTACATCTTCTAAACTAAATATATTATTTCTTCTTAATCTTTCTTGTAATTCGTTTATTGTTATTCTTTCTTTTTTTAGCACCTTTTCATCTATTTTTCCTCTGTATATTAACAAAGATGGTTGACCAGATATTATCCTTCTTATATTAATATTTTTCATATTTAAAATAGAAATTAACATATGCATAACAAGTAATCCTAAAATTGGAATTATTCCGTTTGTTATGGGAATTCCTAATTCTGTCATTGGAACAGATGCTAAATCAGCAATCATGATGGAAATAGCAAGCTCAAATGGTTGAAGCTGACCTATTTCTCTTTTTCCCATCAATCTCATTACAATTAAAACTATAATATATAATATAATTGCTCTTATAAAAGTAATTAACATATCTTTCTCCTTTTTACATATTTTTTCAAAAATTTTTAAAATTATTCTTTTTAATTAAATTTCATTTTGTATATTTTTTTTATTTTTGTCTAAAATATATTTGTAACTAATTTTTTAGTTAAAGGAGGTTTATGATTATGGCTAATAATCAAGAAAATGTTAATTCAAACAATACAACTTCCATGTTTGGGCAAGTAGTAGGAAGACTAGTTACTGCAGCTATTGTACTTGCAATAACAGCATTTTTCACTCCTGGTTTTGCAATAAATAATATATGGTCATTAGCAATAGCAGCTATTGTACTTACTATAATAGATTATTTAATAGTAAAATTTACAGGATTAGATGCAACACCTTTTGGTAAAGGTTTTGTTGGTTTTATTCTTGCTGCTGTAACATTATATATAACGCAATACTTCGTTGCAGGTTATTCAATTTCTTGGATTGCAGCAATTATAGGAGCTGTTATATATGGTATTGTTGATTATATCATACCTGGTGAACAAAAAATGTAAGATAGTTACCAAGATAATTGACTATGTCGCCCTTTTCTTGCTAATTTGAGTTTCTAAATAGAATGAGAAAATCTCAAATGCAATAGCGATTATAGCATTTTTATATAATAGGATTTATACAGAAATTTCCTATTATGTAAAAAAGTTCTAACAATTTTGTTAGAACTTTTTTTATAAGTTGTTTTTATATAATATATATTACAGTAATAAACCTTTAATATCCTGGTTTTTCTAATAATTTAAACATATTTGTTTTATATTTCTCAACACCTGGCTGATTGAATGGATTTACTCCTAATAACTTTCCTGACATAGCACATGCAAGTTCAAAAAAGTATATTAATTCTCCTATTGTTTCTTCATCCAGCTTTTCAAGATTAATTAAGATGTTTGGAACACCACCTTCTGTATGAGCTTTAATAGTTCCTTCCATTGCTTTTTTATTAATATAATCTAAGGTTTTATCTGTTAAATAATTTAATCCATCCAAATTGTCTTCATCAGGTTTTATGTTAATATCTTGATTTGTGTTTACCACATTCAATACTGTTTCAAATAAATTTCTTCTTCCTTCTTGTATATATTGTCCCATAGAATGAAGGTCTGTTGTTAAATCTACTCCTGCAGGGAAAATTCCCTTCAATTCTTTACCTTCACTTTCTCCATATAGCTGTTTCCACCATTCTGTAAAATAATGAAGTTTTGGCTCATAATTTGCTAATATTTCAATATTTTTATCTTCCTTATATAGTATATTTCTAGCTACTGCATATTGATAACACTCGTTATATTTTATATTACTATCTGCATATTTTTCTTGGGCATATCTTGCACCTTGCATTAATTTATCTATATCTATTCCTGCTACAGCAATTGGTAGTAATCCAACCGCTGTTAAAACTGAATATCTTCCTCCTATATTATCTGGAATTACAAACGTTTCGTATTCTTCTTCATTAGATAAAGTTTTTAGTGCTCCTTTTTCTTTATCTGTTGTTACATATATTCTTTTTTTGGCTTCTTCTATTCCATATTTATTTTCTAAAATTTCTCTAAATATTCTAAAAGCAATTGCTGGTTCTGTTGTTGTGCCAGATTTTGATATAACATTTATAGAAAATTCCTTATTTCCTATTATATCTATTAAATCTAAAATGTATCTTGGACTCATGTTATTTCCCGCATATAAAATTTTAGGTGTTTCTCTTTTTTCTAAATTATAAAAAGAGTGTGTTAAACTATCTATAACTGCTCTTGCTCCTAAATAAGAACCACCTATTCCTATAACAATAAGTATTTCTGAATCTTTTTTAATTTTTTCTGCTGATTTTTTTATTCTTTCAAATTCTTCTTTATTATAATTATTTGGTAAGTCCATCCATCCTAAAAATTCATCGTTATCATTTTTTTTAGTTTGTAGCTCATTATGAATCTTAGTTACTTTTTCATTGTACTTTAATATTTCATCTGTAGATATTCCTAAATTTGATAAATCAAGTTTTATATTTGACATACAATCCCTCCATTTTCATAAGTATTTTATATTGGTACATTTTATAATTCTTTTTTATAAATGTCAATAGTTGGTATATATGTTGTACCACCAGATTGTTGCATCATAAAGTTTCAATTATTTTATTCAATTTTGTACCATATCATCATAATTTATGATATAATTTATATTAGTAGATAATACTAACCTAATTAGGATAATTAATTATTAAGAGGTTTATACTTATGAAAAAATTTATTGATTTATTTATAAAAATACTAATATATATTATTATATTTTCAATTTTAGTATTAGCTTACTTTGCCATATATTATATTTTTTTCTTTAAAGAAAATGATACAAAAATATCAGATACTGCTTCTTATATTCATTCCATTGGAAATGAAATTAAGAATTTCGCATTTAACAATAAAGATGCAATAAATACATCTAATAGTTATACTAATAATACAGTACAAAATATAAAAAGTAGTAACAAAAATTATTATTACGAGCAATTGGATAACTCCTCTAAACAAATATATAATTCATTGGAAAATAACATAGAAAATTTAAAAAAAGATAATTTTACGATTGATTTTTCTACTCAATTCAATGACTTATTACATGAATCAAATGGTCAAGATATATTAAATACATCTTTCCAAACTGCTATAGATGCATTTTTTTATGACCATCCAGAATTATTTTATATTGATTTAAGTAAAATTTCTTTAATTATGAAATACAAAACCATTGGCTTGAAAACAACTTATACTGTTTCCCTTGCACCTAAAGATGATAAAAACTATTTACAAGATGATTTTAAGAATGAGCAACAAGCTAATGAAGCAATATATAAGATAGAAAATATTAGAAATAATATCCTTCAAAATATATCATCTAATGATAATGATTATAACAAAGCCTTAAAGGTTCACGATATTCTTGTTAATTCGTTAAAATACGATTCTTCTGATACTAATAAACATACTCATGATATTTACGGAAGTTTAATAGAGCAAAAAGCAGTTTGCGAAGGTTATGCAAAATCATTTAAATACCTTTTGGATTCTCTTAATGTTGAATGTATTTTAGTTAGTGGTACTGCTACAAACTCTAATGGAGAAACAGAATCTCATATGTGGAACTACATTAAGCTTGATGGTAATTGGTATGGTGTTGACGTTACTTGGGATGACCCAATTATTGTTGGTGGTTATACAGGAAACACCGTTAGACACAATTATTTTTGTAAAGGAAGCAATATATTTGATGATTCTCATATTATTAGTAGATATATATCTGATGGTGGAAACGCTTTCACCATTCCAACCTTAAGTATTCAAAACTATAATTAATATTTTGTATATAGCAAAAGTAAGATTAATTGATAAGAAAAACCGGCATATATAAATAGTATTTATATGCCGGTTTTTTTTCCTTATGAATTAAAATTGATACAAAATATTTTTATTTATTCAGCTTTTGGTGTATCTTTAACTTCTTCTACAGTTTCTTCTTTAACTGTATCTACTGTTTCTTCTACAACTGTTTCTGTTGTTTCTACTGCAGGTGCTTCTTCTGGTGCAACAGTTGCTTCTTCATTTTCTAATACAGGTTCTTCTTTTAGTTCTTCCTTTAAAACTAATTCTTTGTTCTCTATTCTAGCTCCTAATTTTTCTTTTGTCTTAGAAGCTTTTCCTACTCTATCTCTTAAGTAGTATAGTTTTGCTCTTCTTGCTTTACCAACTCTAACTACTTCTACTTTTTCTACCATTGGAGAATGTACTAAGAATGTTTTTTCGACACCTACACCATAAGAAATTTTTCTTACAGTAAATGTTTCATTTAGTCCTCCTCCTTGTTTTTTTATAATAATTCCTTCAAAAACCTGTATTCTTTCACGATTTCCTTCTTTTACTTTAACATGAACTTTTACAGTATTTCCTACTGTTAGTACTGGTATTTTATTTTTTAGTTGTTCATGTTCAATTGATTTTATTATGTCCATTTTTTTCTCCTTTCTTTAAAAACAAATTAAAATAATCGTCTTAGATTTGTTTTTATATATTTTTGATGTATTAATTAAATTGTTATAATAGAATTTTTTATACATCTAATTTTTATTCAATAAATCTGGTCTATTTTTTTCTGTAATTTTGAAAGCTTCTTCTTCTCTCCATTTTTTTATTTTTTCATGGTGTCCACTCAACAATATTTCTGGTACTTTTTTTTCTAAAAAAACCTCTGGTCTTGTATATTGTGGATATTCTAGTAAACCATTAGAAAAAGACTCTTCCTCAACAGATTCTTTTGTAATTACACCTTCTATATACCTACTAACTGAATCTATTAGTACCATTGCAGGAAGCTCTCCTCCTGTCAAAATATAATCGCCTATAGATATTTCTTCGTCTACAATTTCATCCAAAACACGTTGATCTATTCCTTCATAATGTCCACATAAAAGTATAATATGTTTTTCTTTACTTAATGCTTTTACTTTCGCTTGATTTAAAGTTTTTCCCTTTGGTGATAAATAAATAACTTTGGAATTTTCACTTTTTACAGAAAGATATGCATCATATACAACATCTGGTTTTATAACCATTCCGGCTCCTCCACCATAAGGCGTATCATCTACTTTTTTATGCTTATCTTTTGAAAAATTTCTAATATTAATTGCATTAATACTTAATATATTTTTATCTAATGCCTTTTCTATAATACTATATTTTATTGTTTCAAACATTTCAGGAAAAAGTGTTAAAATATCAAATTTCATAAAGTTTATTTCCTTCCTAAAAAGCTATATTAAACCTTTTATTAAATTCACAATTACTTTATGGTTTTCTAGGTCAATTGCTTTAACTACGTCTGGTATTACTGGTAAAAGAATTTGATTTTTGTATTCATTTTCTACTATATATACATCATTTGCTCCAGGCTGAAGCACTTCTTTTAATATTCCTAAAAATTTTCCATCTTGGGTATAGACATCTAATCCTATTAAATCTACTATAAAATGTGCCCCATCTTCTAGCTTTATATCATTTCTTTTTGCTTTTAAATAGCAATTCTTTAAATCCTTTGCCTGTTCTATTGTTTCTATTTCTTTAAATTTTAATAATACAAGCCCTTTAGAAAACTTTACTATTTCTACATGTAATTCACGTAAATGTTTATTAGTTTGTAAATATAATGTTTTAAATTTTTCAAATTGACTGTTGTTATCTACTAATGGTACTACTTTTACAAACCCTTTTATACCATACGAATTTACAATTTGTCCAACTTCTAATAAATCTTCCACTTTTGTTCTATTTATCTCCTAGTCTAAGAATTCAATTGAAATTTTCTTATTTTCTTTTGAAGCAATTGCTTTCATAATAGTTCTAATTGCTTTTGCAATTACACCTTGCTTACCAATTACTTTGCCCATATCTTCTTCGGCCACTTTTACTTCAAATATGATAGTTTTTTCTCCATCAATTTGATTAATTTTTATAGATTCTTTGTTACTTACTAATGTTTCAATAATTGTTTCTAAAATTTCTTTCATAAAAAAATCCTTTCTATATATTTTGTTTAAAACTATAATATGCTGATTATTACAAAGAAAATTTTTTAAGTTATCTTATGCAACAAAAAAGCTATATTTAATATGTTGTATAATGTTATACTGAAACACTCATTTTACATTTAAGCTTTTTCTATTAAATACTTAACTGTATCTGTTGGTTTTGCACCATTTTTAATCCATTTTTCTACTTTTTCTTTGTCTAAAACAATAGTAGCAGGATTTGACATTGGGTCATAAGTTCCTATTTGTTCTATTATTTTTCCATCTCTTGGAGATTTTGAGTCAGCAACTACTATATGATAGAAAGGAGCCTTCTTTTTACCAAATCTTTGTAATCTTATTTTTACCATATATTTCACCTCCTTTAATTTTTATGTTGGACGTTTTTTATATTTAAACTTTATATATTAATTCCAACATTAACTTTATATTTTGAAATTTAATAACTTTTTTTAAAATTACATCATATTTTTCAATTGTTTGATATCCATTCCTTTTAACATTTTATTCATTCCACCTTTATGATTTTTCATCTTTTTAACCATTGTTTGTGTCATTTCAAAAGATTTAATGAATTTATTAACATCTTGTACAGTTGTACCAGACCCTTTTGCTATTCTTAATCTTCTACTTCCATTTAATAATTTTGTATTTCTTTTTTCTTTTTTCGTCATAGAACATATAATAGCTTCTATTTTTATAAATTCTTTATCGTCTACCTTCACATCTTTTAATGCATTCATTCCTGGTATCATTTTTAATAATCCTGAAAATGAACCCATTTTCTTTATTTGTCTTAACTGAGTTAAATAATCATCTAAATCAAATTCTTGTTTTTTTAGCTTTTCCTCTAGTTTTAAAGCTTGCTCTGCATCAAAAGTTTCTTCTGCCTTTTCAATTACCGAAAGAATATCTCCCATTCCTAAAATTCTAGATGTCATTCTTTCTGGGTGGAATATTTCAATATCATTTAATTTTTCTCCTGTTGCTACAAATTTAATTGGTCTACCAGTTACTTTTTTTACAGATAGTGCCGCACCACCACGTGTATCGCCATCTAGCTTCGTAAGAATAACACCATCTATTCCAACATTTTCGTTAAATGATGTTGCAACATTTACTGCATCTTGCCCAGTCATACTGTCTACTACTAAAAGAATTTCATGTGGCTTTACATCTGATTTTAAATTTTTTAGTTCTTGCATAAGTTGTTCATCTATATGAAGTCTACCTGCTGTATCTAAAATAATAACATCGTTCATTTTTGACATTGCTATATTTACTGCTTGTTTTGCAATATGAACCACATCTTTTGAGTTTTCATTGCTATACACTGGTATATTTAATTGATTTCCAATTACCTGTAGTTGTTTTATAGCTGCTGGTCTATAAACATCACACGCTACTAATAATGGCTTTTTTCCTTGTTTTCTAAGCAAATTTGCAAGTTTCCCAGCTGTAGTTGTTTTACCAGAACCTTGCAATCCAACTAGCATAATAATTGTTGGAGGATTTGGTGTGAAATTAATTTTACTTTCTGTTCCACCTAATAACTCTATTAATTCATCTTTAACGATTTTTACAACTTGTTGACCTGGTGTTAATGATTTCAAGACATCTTGACCTAAAGCTTTTCCTTCAATTGAATTAATAAATTCTTTTACTATTTTATAGTTAACATCTGCTTCTAATAATGCAAGCTTTACTTCTCTAAGCATTTCCTTTAAATCAGATTCCGTAATTCTTGCTTTTCCTCTAAGTTTTCTTGTAATATCTTGTAATCTTGATGATAAACCTTCAAAAGCCATTCTATTTTCTCCCTTCTTAAAATTCAAAGGATAAGTAACTTATACTATTTCATCTAATTCTTTTTTTATATGTTCAAGTATTTTAGCTATTTTTTCATCTGAATATTGTGTTTTTATTGTCGCAATTTGAGACAATATTTTTGCTATTTTTTGTTCTGTATTAATTGTTGTTTTCATGATTCCTAGCTTTTCCTCATATTCGAAAAGTTTACTCTCTCCCTTCTTTATATTATCTCTAGCTGCTTGTCTAGTGATGCAATAGTTTTCTGCTATTTCAGATAAAGATAAGTCATTATTATAGTAGTCATTTATGTAATCGAATTGTTTTTTAGTTAAAAGTTTGCCATAAATTTGGCAAAGCATACTAATTTCAATCTTCTTTTCCATAATTCTTACCTCTTTAAAATTTGAAAGAATAAATTAATATAGTATAATTACTATGTTTTAACTTTCAATGTAATGCTATATTACTTTACACTATTTTTTTGAATTTGTCAAGTAAAATCAATAAAATTTATTTTTTCTATACCATAATTTAAAAAATTTTAACCATGTACATATAAAAAAACTACTTTACCTATTTTATTAAGTAAAATAGTTTTTTTCTTTTAATTTTTCTTATTTAGTGTTTCATCAATTACATCCCATATATTTTCCGTTTCTCTATCTTTTTCCCATGATGCAACACCTGCTAAATTATAATTATTTACTAAAGATACTTTGTGTCTAATAGATTCTGCGTCTTCTATCCACATCTTATATATTTTTTCACTTCCTGTATATTCCACATAATATTGCTTTAATTCTTCATCCCATCTTTTATTTATATTTTCTGGTAGTACTTCCTTTACACTTTTCATATTAACAACTGAACTAGAAACTTTACCGTTTTTTTCCTCCCATAATCTTGTATAAAATGGAATTCCTAAAATAATTTTACTTGAATCTATCTCTTCTCTATCTATAAATTTTTTTAAGTTTGTTTCTACCCAGTTATATCCTGCTGTTGTACCAGCCTTATTTGAACCAACTCCATATTGGTCATATGCCATAAACACAATATAATCAGCTACATCTCCTATTATGTTTCTATCAAAGCATAATGACCAATTTTCACTTCCATCCGGTGCAGTTACATCTACTGATAGTATAATTCCAGCTTCTTGCAATTTAGGTTTTAACTCGATTATAAATCTTGAATACATATTTTTGTCTTTACTATTCATATTTTCAAAATCCAAATTAATGCCATCTAATTGATATTGCACTGCTAAACTTACAATATTATTAATTAACCTTGTTCTAAGCTCATATGAATTTAATATTTTAGATGTTGTATCTTTATAAGAATTATTAGATATCATAGCCCATACTTCATAATTGTTTTGTTTTGCCCAATTAATATAACTAATTCCTTTGCTTCCAATATTTGTTTTAATTTCTCCATTTCCTTCCTTAATTAAAGAAAAAAATGATGGTGAAACAATATTAATACCTTTTATGCTTGTTCCTTCTCTATTGGGAGCAGAAGAATATTCAGAATAATAATCCCATACTAAATTAATTTTATTCTTTCTTTCCTCTTTTTTTATTTCATTTCTAATATAAATTTCGTTAGTTAATGTATTTGTTTTAACATAACCAATATATCCCTTTTGTGTTCTTACTTTTGTCCAATTATTGTCTAAGTTTTCTATACAAATAACCTTTTCTCCTTCTTTTACTTTATCAACTGTTTTTGAAAAGAACGTATTTATATATTTCACATTACAGCTTTTTGACATATCTGCCTTTATTAATTTTTTGTCTAAAGAATCTAATGTTAATATTTTTTCTTCTTTTATATAATTAATATCAACATTATATACCTTTGACATTGCCGTAATTGGTAAATAGTATATACCATCTTTTTGAATAGCTCCAGACAAAATATTAACAGGTGAATCATTTATTTTAACAATATTTTGATTTAATGGTAATACCCCTACTTTTTCTCCATATGTAGTTATTATTTCATTTGTTGATTGTTCAAAAAATATATATTTATCAAAATAATTAGCTATATCGTCTTTAGACATATAAATAACATTTTTATCATTTACAAATAAATTATATTTTAATTTTCTAGTTACATTATTATTGTTAATAATTAAATTAATTTTACTATTATCATATGTATCAGTTTTCTCATAATTTGGTGCTATCATAAATACAATTATTAAAAATACCAAAAACACTATTGTTATTATTAAATTTAAAAATATATTTTTTTTATTTTTCTCTTCTTTCACTTAAAGCTATCTCCTTTTTATTAATTCATGATTAATATATCATACTTTATTTTTTTATGGAATAGCTTATTTAAAAAAAATATTTTTTTATACTTTTTTAGTCAAATTTATTTATTTTTAGTCATTTATATGCTATAATAAAGATGTTAAATTTTTTGAGGGGGTAAAAAATATATGTGGCAAATTTGGATTATTCTAGCAGGAATATTCTTTGTTATAGAAATGATTACTGTTGGATTTTTAGTTTTTTGGTTTGGAATTGGAGCTTTAATTGCTATGATTGTAAGTTTCTTTACATCCAATATTGCAATTCAAACAGCCGTATTTGTTATATCTTCTACTATTTTACTTTTCTTTACAAGACCATTTGTAAATAAATTTTCTAAAAAAGAGGACGAAATAAAAACTAACGCCTATTCTATTATTGGTAAAAGAGGAATTGTAATTAAAGAAATAAATCCAGTTTCTGGTGAGGGACAAGTAAAAATTGGCAGTGAAGTATGGTCTGCCAAATCAAAAGAAGACAAAAAAATAGAACAAGGTTTAGAAGTAGAAGTTTTAGAAATAGATGGTGTAAAAGCGATTGTTAAATAAGTTATTAATATTTTTTATATAAATTATAAATTTTAGGAGGATAAAAATGGTATTTTTATTAATTTTGTTAATAATCATTGGAATTATTGCATTTAAAACAATTAAAATTGTTAAACAATCTGAAGTATACATTATAGAAAGATTAGGAAAATTTCATAAGGTAGCTGATGCTGGTCTTACAATTATTATACCTTTTATGGACCAAGTTCGTTCTGTTGTTAGTTTAAAACAACAAACTATGGACGTTCCACCACAAGGTGTTATTACACAAGATAATGTTACAATTACAATTGACACTGTTGTATTCTATAAAATAACAGATCCTGCAAAAGCAGTTTATGAAATTCAATCTTTAAAGAAAGGTATTGAATATTTAGCTATTACTACAATTCGTGATATTGTTGGTAAGATGGATTTAGACCAAACATTTAGTTCAAGGGATGCAATTAATGATAAATTAAGAGCTATTCTAGATGAAGCAACAGATCAATGGGGTTGTAAGGTAGATAGAGTTGAAATTAAAGACATTACACCACCTGCAGATATTAGAGATGCAATGGAAAAACAAATGAATGCTGAAAGAAATAAAAGAGCTTTAATTTTACAAGCAGAAGGTGAAAGACAATCTGCTATTACAATCGCTGAAGGACAAAAAGAAGCAGCTATTTTGCAAGCTGATGCAGATAGAGAAGCAAGAATAAGACGTGCAACTGGTGAAGCTGATGCTATTAAAAAAGTAGCTGATGCAAAGGCAAAAGAAATTGAATTAGTTTATGGTGCTTTAAAAGCTGCAAAACCAGATGAAAAAATTGTTCAATTAAAATCTTTAGAAGCATTAAAAGAAATTGCAAATGGAGAAGCAAATAAAGTATTTATTCCATTTGAAGCAACTTCTGCTTTAAGTAGCTTAGGAAGTATAAAAGAAATTATGAAAGACAAATAAAATTTAAATAAAAAAAATCTCGGATTAACCGAGATTTTTTTTGACTCTAATTTACATATTTACCCCTATAATTCCACCTATTATTCCTGATATTATTCCCGCTACTATCATAATAATTGTATAAATATTTAGAGTAAACCCTGTATTTAACAAACTTGAAATAAAATATAATAATAATACATAGCTTCCACCTATAATTGCTCCATTTAGCATTCCATTTTTACTTATTTTTCTTACACCTATAATTGTACCTATAAATATGCTAATAAATGTTAGAACAATAATTACAATTGGTATTGTGCTTTCCGAAATATTACTGTATGTAAGAACAATAGAAAAAATAAATATACTAACTAGAGTTATTACAAGAGAAAAAAGTAATCCCTTAAAAATTCTTATAGCCATATTATTAGAATTTGCTTCCATTTTTACATTATTCATAAAAATTATCTTTCCTTTCTAATTTATTATAATATGTAGATTATTGTAACGTAAAAAACCTCCTTAATATTAAATTATATTCATAATATTAAAGAGGTAGAATATTTTTATAAATAAATTATTATAAAGATGTATTAACATCATTTTGATTAGTAGATGTTGTTACAGTATTTTGACTATTATTTACACTATTTGCATCTATTAAATTATTATTAATTTCATTATTTTCTTGTTGTGTTTCTGGTATAGAGTTATCTTCTATTAAATTTGCTGCTATTAATCTTTCAATTATATTAAGCTCCTTTCCATTATAAAACATAAAATACTTTGAATTTTCATTTTCTGGATTTTCTACTTCATATATATTGTCTACTGCTATTGGTACTAATTCTTCTCCTTTTGTATTTACTAATCCATATTTTTCATTTTTTTCAACAACAATTCCATTGCATTTTTCTATTGTAAATACTGGCTTTACTCCTTTTCTTATTCCATTTATTTCTACCGTTTCCAAATTACATCCAAAGCCGTCATATTCAACATTTAGCACTTTTTTTCCTTCTTTATCAAATGCTCCCCATTTATTTTCTTTACATACAGGAATTAATGTATCTAATATTAAATATTGACTATCTACAGTATTAGTTATTTTTTTAGTATCTATTCCTATACTATCATATTCTGGATAAATTACTGTTATGTTTCCACTTTTTACAACCCCATATTTTTTATCCTTTTGTACTAAATATAGGTCTGATTTTTTATCTAAAGCTGATATTGAATTATATACTGGTTCTATTTTAGTTGTTCCATCTAAATTAATAATTCCAACTTGTCCTAAGCTATTTGTTACAAAAAACTCTTTTGTATTTTCTGTAAATTGTATTGAAGTATACTTATCTGATACAATTTCTTTTTCGTTTTTATCATCAATTATCTTGTACAATCCATTTTCTTTTTTAACAATAAGATATCCATATAATAATGATTTTTTATTTTCAAAATTTTGATCATCTATTCCAGTATATCCCCATGTTTCTACTTTTTCATTATAAAGTGTTACTAAATGATCTAATGTATATATAGAAAATGAATTTTCAGTTTCACTTACTATTACGTTAAATGCAAGATTAATTGCATCAATTGGAGCATATAATGTATTGTTTATCTTTTTTATTGTACCACTTATACTATACTCTTGGTAATCTTCTGTTAAATGATTTAATGGTAATTTGCAAACCTTATTGTCGTTTAAATAAAATGTGGCTGTTTCATTAGCACCTTGAACATAACATTTGTCTTCTTGTATTGTAAAAGCTTTATATTCTCCTTTATGATATTCATATTGCACTAATTTAGCAAATTCTTCTATATTTACATAAGTAGTATTGTCAACCTCTGTTATTAAATTATTTTTATTTACGTTTACTGCAGTATTATCCACAACTACACTATATGTTGTTCTTTGCATATTTAATATTAAAACACTTATTAGTATTATTATTAGAATAATACATGTAATAATAGCCAATAAAATTTTAGAAGACATTTTCATTCCCTTTTGGGTTGTTTCTTCCTCACTATCCCATTCCATATTTTTTTTCCTCCGTGTATCCATATTTTCTATAAAAGTCTTTTCTATATTCTAATAAGTTATCATTCTCTATTTCTATTCTAACTCTTTCCATAAGTTTAGTCAAGAATCTCAAATTATGAATTGATAATAATCTTACACCCAAAATCTCTTTATTTTTAATAAGATGATGAATATATGCTTTTGTATAATTTTTACATGCATAGCAATCACATTCTTCATCTAAAGTTGTAAAGTCTTTTTCATAAGTAGCATTTCTAATTACTTTTTTTCCTTGCCAAGTCATGGCAGTTCCATTTCTTGCCACTCTTGTCGGAAGTACACAGTCACACATATCAATTCCAGCTAAGGCTGCTTCTATTAAATAATCTGGACTGCCCACACCCATTAAATATCTAGGCTTATTATCTGGCATAAGTGGTGCAGTATATCTTAAAATATCTAAAAACTCTTCTGTAGGTTCTCCTACACTAATTCCACCTATAGCATATCCAGGAAAATCCAATTTTATTAAATCCTCCACAGATTGTCTTCTTAAATCTTTATAAAATCCTCCTTGTATAATTCCAAATAATCCCTGTTCTTTTTCTCTACTGTGTGCTTTTTTGCATCTTATAGCCCATCTTGTTGTTCTTTCCATGGATTGTTTTGTATATTCATAAGTAGATGGATATGGACAACATTCATCGAATGCCATAATAATATCTGCTCCTAAATCGTTTTCTATTTTCATTACACTTTCAGGAGATAAAAAATGTTTACTTCCATCTAAGTAAGACTTAAACTCAACCCCATCTTCTGTTATATTCCTTAATGGTCCTAAACTAAAAACTTGAAACCCCCCACTATCTGTTAGAATAGGCCTATCCCAATTCATGAATTTGTGTAAACCCCCCGCTTCTTTTATAAGTTCGTTTCCTGGCCTTAAATATAAATGATATGTATTAGATAAAATAATTTGTGCTTCTATTTCTTTCAATTCTTCTGGAGTCATTGCTTTTACAGTTGCTTGTGTTCCAACTGGCATAAATACTGGTGTTTGAATATCGCCATGTGGTGTATGTATTACTCCTCTTCTTGCTCCTGAATTTTTATCTATATGTAATAATTCATATGTAATTGCTTGCTTCATTTTTATTTTCTCCTTTATTATTAAAACATATTATTCTCATAATATAAGCATTGCATCACCAAAACTAAAAAATCTATATTTCTCTTTTACTGCTTCTTCATATGCGCGCATTATAAAATCCTTATCAGCCAAAGCTGATACAAGCATAAGTAATGTAGATTCTGGTAAGTGAAAATTTGTAATTAATCCATCAATACACTTAAATCTATATCCTGGATAAATAAAAATATTTGTATCTCCTTCTATTGCCTTTACCAATCCATTCTCATCTGCTACACTCTCTAATACCCTACAAGAGGTTGTTCCAACACTAATAATCCTTCCTCCATTTTGTTTTGCCTTATTTATTTTATCAACATCTTCTTGCTTAATATAAAAATGTTCTGAATGCATATGATGTTCTTCTACTTTGTCTACTTTAACAGGTCTAAAAGTTCCAATTCCTACATGTAAAGTAACATTAGCAATCTCTACTCCCTTTTTTCTTATTTCATCTAGTAACTCTTCTGTAAAATGCAAACCTGCTGTAGGTGCAGCCGCTGATCCTTGATATTTTGCATATACTGTTTGATATCTATCCTTTTCTTTTAATTCTTCATGTATATATGGAGGAAGTGGCATTAACCCTATTTGGTCTAGTATTTCATTAAAAATACCCTGATAGGTAAATTTAACTTTTCTTGTTCCTCCTTGCATTACCTCTAAAATTTCCGCATTTAATAAACCATTTCCAAATATTACTTTAGTTCCTACATGCAATTTATTACCTGGTCTTACTATACTTTCCCAAATATCTCCTTCTATATTATTTAAAAGTAGAAATTCGACATTAGCCCCTGTTTCTTTTTTTCCATAAATTCTTGCTGGAATAACTTTGGTGTTATTCCTTACTAAACAATCGCCTGGTTTTAAATAATCTAACACATTTTTAAAAATTTTATGCTCTATTGTTTTTCTTTGTCTATTTAATACCATTAATCTTGATTCATCTCTTTTTTTTATTGGTACCTGAGCAATTAATTCTTCTGGTAAATTATAATTAAATTCTTTTACGTTCATAATTCTCCTTTAATATATATTATTTATTATTATATAGTATTATAAATTAAAAAATATAATAAGTCCACCTAATACTGCTACTACAAATCCAATTATTTTAAAACCTGCAGTTGCTTCATTTTGGTCTCCAAATCCAAAAAATTTTTGTGTTAAAAGTCTTGCATCATATATCATAATAACACCTATCATAGATATAATTAATCCAATAATTATTAAAATAATTTTTCCCATTTTTATTCCCCTTTTTACTAGACTTATAATCATATTTCTATTCTATTTTGCATTTTATTCTCTACTAATTTTTTTAATCTTATGTTTTTTTGTTCCACTAATAAAGGGTCTTCTTTTAATATTTCTATAGAAATATTTTGTACTAATTTTAGAATTTTTATGTCTTCAAACAAATTTGCTATTTTAAATTCTGGTAGTCCATGTTGTTTTGTACCAAAAAATTCTCCAGAACCTCTTATTTCTAAATCTTTTTCTGATATAATAAATCCATCATTTGTATCTTGCATAACTTGCATTCTTTTTCGAATTACTTCAGAATTTCCTTGATATTTTAAAATACAATAAGATTTATACTCACCTCTTCCAACTCTTCCTCTTAATTGGTGTAGCTGTGCTAGCCCAAACCTTTCTGCATTTTCTATTACCATAATATTAGCATTTGGAATATTTACTCCAACTTCAATAACGGTTGTAGAAATTAAAATATCAATTTTCTTATCTTTAAATTTTTGCATAATTTCATCTTTTTCTTTTGGTCTCATTTTTCCATGTAAATATTCTACTCTGTACTCTTTAAATATTTCTGTTTTATACTTTTGTGTAAGTTCTAAAACAGATTTAGCATTTATATCTTCATTTTCTTCTACTAATGGACATACAATATATGCTTGCCTACCTTCATTTACATGCTTTTTTATAAAATTATTTACTCTCTCCTCCATAGATTTTCTAACTGCAAATGTATCTATTTTTTTTCTGTTAGGAGGCAACTCGTCAATAATAGAAATATCTAAGTCCCCATATAAAATTAAGGCTAATGTTCTTGGAATTGGAGTTGCTGTCATAACTAACACATCGGGATTCTTTCCCTTTGAGCAAAGAGTACTTCTTTGCCTTACGCCAAATCTATGTTGCTCATCTGTAACTACTAGTCCTAGGTTCTTGAAAATTACATTTTCCTCTAACAAAGAATGTGTACCAATAATAACATCAATTTCTCCATTTTTTAGTCTTTCTAATATATCTTCTTTTTTCTTTTTAGAAGTATTACCCAATAGCAATTCGCACTTTATATTATATTTTGAAAGAATAGTTTCAAAACTTTCTAAGTGCTGAGTTGCTAAAATAGAAGTTGGTGCCATAATTGCCATTTGATAACCAGATTTTACTGCTTTATATGCAGAAATAATAGCTATAATAGTCTTCCCTGAGCCAACATCTCCCTGAAGCAATCTATTCATAGATTCATTCGACTCCATATCTTTATCGATTTCTTCTAAAACCCTTAATTGTGCTTTTGTTAATTTAAAAGGTAAATCATTAATAATATCCGACATTTTAGCATTTTTGCTAAATGATATTCCTCCATTTTTATTCTTATATTTACTTTTCAAACTTAACAATAATAACTGCATTGTAATTAATTCTTCAAATACTAACCTAGTCCTTGCTTTTTCAAAATCAGAAAAATCGCTTGGAAAGTGTATTTTGTTAATTGCATCATTTAATGCTAATAGTTTATATTCTTTTAGTAGATATTCTGGCATAGTTTCTTCTACTTTTCCACTAGCTAATTTTAAACCATTTTCAATAATTTGTCTAATAGTATTTTGAGATAATTTGTAGGTTGTAGGATATATTGGAATAATTTTTCCTGTATTTTTGTTTTTTTCTTCTGTATCATAAACAGGAGATATCATCTCTGTAATTCCTATTTTTTTATTTATCCTTCCATAAAATTTATATTTTTTTCCAATTTGAAACATATTTTTCAAATATGACTGATTATACCAAATTAATTCACAAGAATCCGTTTCATCTCTAACTATTAATTTATATATTGTCATATTTTTTTTATAAGTTCTTATTTCTCGCATTCTAGAAGTAATAATTGCTTCAATTAAAGTTTCTTCTCCATTAATGGTTTCTACTATCTTTTTAGGTTTACTTCTATCCTCATAATCTCGTGGAAAATATGTAATTAAATCTTCTAAACTAAATATATTTAATTTATTTAGTAGTTTAACTCTATTGGGTCCAACTCCCTTTACAAATTTAACATCATCCGATAAATCCATTCTTTTCTCCTACATTTATATATTATATATTTTATCATACAAAAAATTTTTTTACAATGTTTTATTGTTTAATGGACTTATTCTTTTATTTGTGTTAAAATAAATATTATAAATAAGCGGGTATAATTTAGTGGTAGAATGCCATGCTTCCGACCTGGTCGCGCGAGTTCGATTCTCGCTACCCGCTCCAATAAGTAAAATCGTCGCACCATGGCGATATATTGATAAATCAACTGTAAAAGGTTGATTTTTTTGATGCCTTTTATTTTGAACGAAAGGATGGTGCAAGATGATTACTATAATCAAAAAGGAAATTAAAATAAGCAAAGAATTATTATCTAAAATTGAATGGGCGTGTACCTTTAGTAAAACTACTCCTAAAATAATTAATGGAACTTTAAGAATAATTAAAAAAACTAATTTAGCCTATGTAGAACCACATAGAGTAATTATAAATGATAAACTATATCTATTCTTTAATGAACACGATTATTTCTATATAGATAACTTGAAAAACAAATATCCTCTAAAAAATTTAAAGAAATTTTTAAAATAGACTTTACGATTGGCGTTTTTCTGTACTAGTAAATAGGAGGTATTTGTAAAATGAATAAAGAAAAGAAAGTTGCAGGAATTTATTACGTCAGTAACAAGGTTCTGGGGTACCCACAAGCAATCTTTGATTGCGTAAGTGGGTCAGGTTCTTATATTAGAGTAAGTACTGAAGACCAAGCACGAGAAGGATTTAGTTTAGGAGAACAAGAAGAAAAACTAAGACAACTATGCAAGTACAAAGATTTTGAAATATTTAAAGTTTATAAAGACGCAGGTATTTCTGCAAAAGATATGACCAATAGA
>CANQAB010000016.1 GCA_947589445.1 uncultured Clostridia bacterium
TTTTGAAAAATTAGATCCCGACAGCCCTTTGAGGCGGGGAATACCCCTTGGCTTGGAGGGTCTAATTTTGAAAAAAAGTGCTCAAAAATAGGCTGAAATATTAGCGACAAATTACAATTTATTCTTCAAACAATCCTAATATATCATCTTTAGACAAACTATTAATAAACTTAACATCAGTACTAAGCATATTATCTATTAGCTCCTTTTTTCGTTGTTGCAAATCATAAATTTTTTCTTCAATGGAATTTTTAGTAATCAATTTATAAACATGTACTTTCTTAGTTTGTCCAATTCTATGTGTTCTGTCTGTTGCCTGATTTTCAACCGATAAATTCCACCATGGGTCATAGTGAATAACCATATCTGCAGAAGTTAAATTAATTCCTGTTCCACCTGCTTTTAATGAAATTAAAAATACTTTTATTGTATCATCATTATTAAACTTTTCTATTAAATCAAATCTATCTTTTACGTTTGTCTTTCCAGTTAATTTTAAGTAATTTATAGCCTCTTTTCTTAAATTTTGCTCAATAATTTCAAACATAGAAGTATATCCAGAAAATAATAAAATTTTATGACCACTTTGTATACCATCTTTAATTAATTCTATACATTGATTTAATTTTCCGCTTCCATCCTTATAATTAGAAATAAATAGTGATGGATGACAACAAATTTGCCTTAGCCTTGTAAGAAGAGCTAATATTTTTATTCTACTTTGCTCAAATCCTTTATATTCTATTTCTTCTTGTAATTCATTTCTTGCCTGCGATAGATAAGATAAATATATTCTTTCTTGTTCCTCTAACATTTCATTATTTAACACTATTGTTGTTTTATCTGGCAATTCCCTTAATACATCTTTTTTAGTCCTTCTTAAAATAAATGGTTCTATTATATTCTTTAACCTCTTTAGTATTTCTTCATTATTGTCTCTTACAATTGGTACTTCATAATTTTTCTTAAATTTCTTATATGTAAATAGATAATCTGGCATAATAAAATCAAATATAGACCATAGCTCACTTAACGAATTTTCTATAGGTGTACCTGTTAAGGCATATTTAGTTTGTGCCTTTATTCTCTTGATTGATTTAGAATTTTGTGTATTAGTATTTTTAATATATTGTGCTTCATCAGCAACAACATATCTAAAGGTATAATCTAACTTTTCATATTCTTCAATATCTCTTTTTAATAAATCATATGATGTAATAACTAAATCATATCTTGGTATTTGTTTTATCTTAACTTTTCTTTCTTCTTGGTTACCAGAAATTACTAGTATTTTTAGATCGTTTGCATATTTATCTGCTTCACTTTTCCAATTTAATGTTAATGAACTGGGAGCAACAACAAGAGACGCCTTTATATCTTTTTCAACCTTCTTATTATATATAAAAATAGAAAGAATTTGAATGGTTTTTCCTAATCCCATATCATCTGCAAGTATTCCTCCTAATTTATATCTGTCTAAAATGCTTAGCCATTTGCAACCAATCTTCTGGTAATCTCTTAATATATTTTCTAATTCCTTCGGTATACAATTTATTTCTGTTTTTAAATTAGTATTATTTATTATTTTATCATATTCTTCGTTAGTTGTTACCTCTACATTACTATTATTATCTTTTAATAATCTATCTAGATACAATGTTCTATTAACTGGTACATATACTGTATCATCAATATTTTTATAAGATAAATCTATACCTTCTAACAACTCATTTAAAAATTCTATATCTTTATTGTTTTCTAAACTGATAAAACTTCCATCTTTTAGTCTATGATATTTTTTATTTAACTTATATTTTTGTAAAACATCCCTTATTTCTTTTTTATCAATTGGTAACTTCGTAAAATCTATTTCAAGTAAATTGTTATTTACTTTTACTCCTATTTTTGTTTTCTCTGTTTTCACTGCTTTCTTTTTGTCGAAATTTGTAGTTGTATATACCTCTGATATTTTAGTATAATCCTCTAAATCTTCTTCTATAAAATTATAAATTGCGTCATCTTGATTAATAATAAATCGTTTATTTTTTTCGTCTAATAAAAAACCTGAGCTAATTAGTTTGTTAAGAAAAATTGTTTCTTCCAATAAATTTCTGTTTACATTAATATTTTCTTTTATTACTGCTATTGGATTAAACTCTAAATCTAAATAGCAAAATTTTAAATCTGCTATTAAATAATTTCTATTGTCAAAGTCTAAAAATAATTTTGTTTTAAGTACCTGAGGTATATATTTTTTTAACTGTTCATACGTCTTTTCTATTTCAATTTTACTTTTTATATTAGGATAAATTAAGCTAAAAAAGTTAGTTAAATTAATTTTAGAAATATGAATATTATTCTTATAACTATTTAAAAAAACAGATAATATTGTATATTCATTTTCAATGAAATTTTCATCACATCTATAAATAATATTATCGTAATATATATACATATAATGATTTGTATATATTACATAATGAAATTTCTGAACAGGTTGTTTTAGAGTAAAATAATAATGTCCATCTATAAGTTGTAATTCGAAACCTATTTCTAAATTTTTATTTAAAATTTTAATGTCCTTATCATATATTTTTATTTTCAAATTATGCTTTATTGCATATTCTAAAATATCTTCTAAAGCTTGAAGTTCTATAAGTAATTTTTCTTTGAAATACTTTTTAGTATAATATTTAATATTTGCTTTATTTACAAAATGTATAATATCTATATATTTAGTTAATATCTCATTATAAATATGTTCATCACCATATATTTCCATGGTTAATTCTTTAGGGGTATTTTTTTTTATATTCTGTAAATTATCATAAAATTTACTAACATCCATAGAATGATTGTTAACTTCATCTTCTTTTATCTCAACTTTAATTTTATTTATGGAATCATTATAGAAAAATGATGGAATAGTCTTTATTTCATCTACCCACTTCCTTATATCATTTTTATTATTAAATCTTTGTTCATATACTTTTTCTATTAATTCTTTAAATTCACGATTACCTTTACTTGGCATATTTACTCCTTGTATAGATGGTTAATGGGGGGAACCAAAAAGGGTCTGACCCTTTTTGGTTCCCCCCATTATTTGATTTATTATTCCTTTTTAGGTTTGTTCCAAGATATATAGTCACATGATTTTGGATTATTTTCACATATATAATAGTTTCTTCTTTTTTTGGTTTTCCTTACTTGTATTTTTCCTCCACATTTAGGACAAGGAACATCTATTGTTACTACAAATGGTTTTGTATTTTTACATTCTGGATATCCAGGGCATGCAAGAAATTTCCCAAATCTTCCATATTTTATAACCATCATTCTTCCACATTTATCACATGGTACATCTGAAACTTCTTCTACTAGTTCTACATGTTCTAATTCCTTGTTTGCTTTTTCTAGGTCCTTTTCAAATGGTGTGTAGAAATCTTGTATTACTTTTTTCCATTCTTGCTTTCCTATTGCAATTTTATCAAACTCATCTTCCATTTCTGCTGTAAATTTTTCATTTACTATACCTGAAAAATTTTCTACTAATAACTTATTAACTACTTTTCCTAGTTCAGTTGGAATAAGTTGCTTTTTTTCTTTTTCTATATACCTTCTTTCCAATATAGTAGTAATAGTTGGAGAATAAGTACTTGGTCTCCCTATTCCTTTTTCTTCTAGTGTTTTTACTAAACTAGCTTCTGTATATCTAGGTGGTGGCTCTGTAAAACTTTGAATAGGCTCTATTTTCTCTTTTTTTAGTTTTTCTCCTTCTTTCAATTTAGGAATTTGAGAATTTTCTTCCTTTTCTTCACTATCTTTAGATTCAACATATAGTGCCATAAATCCCTTAAATCTTAAATTTTGTCCATTTGCTTTAAAGTTGTAATCATCTGCATCTATCTCTACAGCAACTGTATCATATATAGCTTGCGACATTTGACTTGCTAAAAATCTATTATAAATTAAATTATATAATTTATATTGGTCTTTAGTTAAAGAATCTTTTATTTTTTCAGGACTTAACTCTATATATGTTGGTCTTATTGCTTCATGAGCATCTTGTGCTTCTTCTTTAGTTTTATAATATCTATTTTCATAATATTCTTTTCCATATACTTGCTCAATCTGTATTTTTGCAGATGCTCTTGCAACTTCTGAAATTCTGGTAGAGTCTGTTCTCATATAAGTAATTAAACCAATTGTTCCTTTTCCTTCGATAGATACTCCTTCATATAATCCTTGAGCAATAGACATAGTTTTCTTTAATGTAAAACCTAATTTTCTAGATGCTTCTTGTTGCATAGTACTAGTAGTAAATGGTGGTGCAGGTGTTCTTTTTCTTTGAGATTCTTTTATGTTTTTTACAATATAATTTGCTTCTTCTATATCTTTTAAAATTTGGTCTACTTCTTCCTTGGAATGTAGCTCTATTTTTTTATTACACTTACCAGATAATTTTGCTTTAAATTTTTCATTATCTTTTGATAATTCTACAATAACATTCCAATATTCTTCGGGAATAAATTTTTCTATTTCTTCTTCTCTATCTACAATTAGCTTTACAGCTACTGATTGTACTCTTCCTGCTGATAATCCTCTTCTTACTTTTGACCATAATATTGGACTAATTTTATATCCTACAATTCTATCTAATACACGCCTAGCTTGTTGTGCATCTATTAAACTTTTATCCAATGTTCTTGGTAATTTTATTGCTTCTTTTACAGCTTTTTCTGTTATTTCATTAAAAGTAACTCTACATTTAGAGTCCTCATCTATTTGTAAGATATTAGCTAAATGCCAAGCAATTGCTTCTCCCTCTCGATCAGGGTCAGTTGCAAGAAAAACTTTTTTTGCTTTGCTTGCATCTTTTTTTAAAGATTTTATTAAATCTCCCTTACCTCTAATATTTATATATTCTGGTTCAAAGTTATTCTCTATATCTATCCCTATCTTTGATTTTGGTAAATCTCTTATATGCCCCATTGAAGCAACTACTTTTGTATTGCCACCTAAAAATTTTTTTATAGTTCCAGCCTTTGCTGGTGATTCTACAATGATTAATCTATCTGCCATTTTTTCCTCTTTCATATATTGTTTACATTTTTAATTTATCCTAAATTCTATACTATATTATGATTTTTTGCAAGCTTATATACATTAAAAAATTTCTTTTCAAAAAAATGTTGCAATTCACAGTTTCTATTATAAAATATTATATATTATCGAAAAATGAGTTCTACTTACTATTTTGAATGTTTGGAGAATGGAATTTTTACAATAATATAAAATATTTAAGTATAATATAAAGGGTATAAATAATAAAAAAATATGGATATGCATGTTATACAATCCATAATTCACTTTTATTTTTATGATGAAATTTTCATGATGTATACTATAAAGTTTTTTAATTAATACTTTCTTCTTATTTTTTTAATTCATTTTCTTTTAATAAATCTTCAATAATATATTCGGCTGAAATTGGTGTGACTTTATTTACTTTTAATTTATTTAGAATATTATCTATTTTTGGTTCATCTGTTAATATATTCGGAATTATTTTTCTTTCTATATCCACTTTTTCTTTTATATAGGAAGTTTTTACTACTTCTATTCCATACTTCACCTCATTATTTTGTTTTTCTTCTTCATTTGCTGTAGTTTTATAGTACTCTAATTTTATTGGATATTTTACACCTATATCTGTTAATTCATCTAGACTCATAAAAGTGCATCCGAAAAAATATTTCATTGTCTCCTCCCCTTTAAAATTCACAACATTTCTCTACTATATATCTCATTAAAAGAATATGCAAGCATTTTCGTACGCGTAAAACAACATTGTTTGACACATACCAACACATAAAAAAAGAAAATGACTTTATTTTATCATTTTCTTTGCGTTGTAATATAAATTTAAAATTATATTAATATTTATGTAATATGCATTTTTTTATTTCTTTATATATCTTATCTAAAGCGTTTATATCAGAAACCTCTTTTGCCTTTTTTCCCATTTTACTTAATAACTCTTTATTATATATTATATTTTCTACATATGCATTTAAATCTGTATTTTCTAAATCTTTATTTAAAATTATTTTAGCAGCTCCTATTTTTTCTAATACTCTTGCATTATATTCTTGATGATTTTGTGATACTCCTGGTAGTGGAATAAATATAGCAGGTTTTCCAACTATAGATACCTCATTAATTGTCATAGCGCCACTTCTACATATAAATAAATCTGAAATATTCATTATTTCTTCCATATTATATATGTATGGATATATCTTTGTATTTGGTATTTTATCTATATTTATGTTACTACTACTTTGTAATTCATCTTTTATAATATTATACTGAATAGGTCCTGGTGCCCATATTATTTGATAGTTTTTATTTGATTTTGCCTTTATTATTTTAATAACCGCATCATTAATTGCTTTTGCTCCTTGGCTTCCCCCAAACACTAATAATATTGGTTTTTTAGGGTCCATTCCTATCTCGTCTTTAATTATTTTTTCTTTTCTTTCTTTGCTTAAGTTTAAATCTCTTATTTTAGTTGGATTTCCTGTAACTACAACTTTTTTTGCAGTATTTAGCCTTTGTTTTGCATCTTCAAATCCTACTAATATACAGTCTGTTATTCTAGATAACATTTTTACTGCTTTTCCCGGAAAAGCATTACTTTCATGCAGTAATGTAGGAATTTTTAACCTATTTGCTTCTGTAATAACAGCACCACAAATGTATCCACCTGTTCCAATTACCACATCTGGCTTAAACTCTTTTATAATTTTTCTTGCTTCTCTAAATCCCTTCAATGTTTTAATTATTTTATCTGGTTCTTTAAAATTAAGTCCATATGCATCAATTGTTTTTAGTTTATATCCTGCTCTTGGAACTAAATCTTTTTCTAATCCTCTATTTGTTCCTATAAATATAATTTCAGAATTTGGTTCTTGTTCCTTTATTTTATTAGCTATTGATATTCCTGGATTAATATGTCCTGCTGTCCCAGCGGCAGCAATAATAACCTTCATTTTTTTCCTACCTTTCTTATGAAAATATAATCTATGTTTTAGAAGATCTTGAGATATTTAATAATATACCAACCGAACATAGTAAAATAATAAGTGAAGTTCCTCCATAACTAAAGAATGGAAGTGGCATTCCTGTATTTGGCATAGAAGATGTAACAACTGCTATATTAATAACAGCTTGTAATCCAACCATACTAGTAATTCCAACTGCTACTAAACTTCCAAACATATCTGGTGCTTTTATTGCAATTAATATTCCTCTCCATATAAAAAGTATAAATAAAAGAATAACAAAAATACATCCTATAAATCCTAATTCTTCAGCAATAATAGAAAATATAAAATCATTGTGTGCTTCAGGTAAATATAAATATTTTTGTGTACTATTTCCTAAACCTACTCCAAACAGCCCCCCAGATCCAATTGCATATAAACTTTGTATAATTTGCCAACCTTTACCTTGTACATCACTAAATGGATCGAGAAATGTGGTAATTCTATTTAATCTAAAATTTCCTTCTCCTGTTAATTTTGCTCTTATAAACAATGCTAAAATTCCTAATGTTCCACCTATTGAACCAAATGTAAAGAAATACCTTAATCTACTTCCAGCCATAATCATCATTACAGAAATAATCATAACAATTAATAAAGTTGCACTTAAGTGATTTTGTACTAGCACTAATATAGCAATAACTGGTAACAAAAATAAGAAAGGATAAAAAAAGCCTCTTCCCATTGTCTCCATTTCTTCTTTATTCATTGTTAATAGTGTTGCATAAAATATAATTAAACCTATTTTAGCAACTTCAGATGGCTGAAAGTTAATAAATCCTAAATCTACCCAACGTGTTGCTCCGACCAGAACCTGCTCCTACAACAATAACAGAAAGTAATAAAATAAGTACACCTATATAAATAATCTTATAAAAATTTTTATATATCCTATAATCTACTTTAGACACAAAATACATAAGTACTAATCCTAGAACCGCATTACGTGCCTGTACTTTTACATATTTATAACTATTACCAGTTTCTGCAATTGAAGTAGGAGAACTTGCAGACATAACCATAATAATTCCCAAAGCAAGCATAATTAAAACAACTACTAATAATATAAAATCTATAGGTCCTTTTTCAATATTTTTATTTGCTTTTTTTGTTCTTGAAACACTCATATTTTCTCCTCGTTTTATACTATTTTCAATCCTATTACACAAAAAATTAATGTTATAATACTAAATACAGTAACAACTTTATTTTCATTCCATCCTGATAATTCAAAATGATGATGCAATGGAGCCATCTTTAGTATTCTTTTTCCTGTTTTCTTAAAATAAGCTACCTGAATCATAACAGATATTGTTTCTAATATAGGAATCATTGCAATAATTAATAGTATAAGTGGCATTTTCATATACAAAGCCATACTTGCAATTGCTCCTCCTAATAGTAAAGAGCCCGTATCTCCCATAAATACCTTAGCTGGATACATATTAAATAATAGAAATCCTAAATTAACTCCACATATAATGCTTCCAAAAATTACAATTTCTTTTACTTGGTATATAATCCCAATTACTGTTAAACTTGCTAACATAATAGTAGTAATACTTGTAGCTAATCCATCTATTCCATCTGTTAAATTTACTGCATTAGTAGTTCCTAATAAAACCAGTATAGCAAATGGTATATAAATAAATATTGGAATTGTTATGTATTCCTTTAATATTGGTATGAAAGTTTCTGTACCTATATTCATAAAATTCAATAAATAAATTACAAAAACAACAGAAATAATAAGTAAACCTATCATTTTATATGCTGGTTTTAATCCCTCTGTATTTTTTAATACTAGCTTTTTAAAATCATCAATTACCCCAATTAATCCAAACCCTATTGTAATTAGAATTAATGGCATAAAACAATTTGCTACTTCTGGTTCAGTTTTTCTATATTGTACATACATAAATACACCCATTATAACAATTGCAAAAATCATTACAATTCCACCCATTGTTGGGGTACCTTGTTTTTTTAAATGACTTTGTGGTCCATCTTCTCTTTCAATTTGACCAACTTTTAATTTTCTAAGTATTGGTATAATAAACAATGATATAATCAATGATACAAAAAAAGATAATATTAATATTTTTATTTGATAGCTCATTTTGTTTTGTTCCCTTCTTTAGATTTGTTAATGTTATTTAAAAATTAGAGGCTAGAATTTGGTAGTATTTTATTCATAAAACCTCTAAATAAATATTTTTATTTTTTCTTTTTATTTTCTAATTCTTCTATAATTTCTTTTACAATTTTTCTTTCATCAAAAGGTATTTTTTCTTTTTGTATTTCTTGGTACATTTCATGGCCTTTTCCAGCAATAATAACAATGTCAGATTTATTTTCCATAGAAATTGCTTTCTTTATTGCTTCTCTTCTATCTACAATACATTCATATTTTCCTTTTGTTTTTTCTACTCCTTTTTCTATTTCTTTAACAATTTGTAATGGTTCTTCACTTCTAGGATTATCTGAAGTAATAATTGTATAGTCTGCTAATCTACCAGATATTTCTCCCATAATAGGTCTTTTTGTTTTATCTCTATCACCGCCACAGCCAAACACACATATTACTCTTCCTATTGTATATTGTTTAACAGTTTTTAAAATATTTTCTAAGCTATCTGGCGTATGGGCATAGTCAATCATTATTTTTAATTCTAATTTATTATCAACTAATTCGCTTCTTCCTAGAACTCTTATATTTTCCAATGCCTCCTTAATATCTTCTGTTTTTGCTCCAAACAATTTTGCCACACTAATAGAAGCTAATGCATTATATACACTAAATCTTCCAGGTATAGAAACTTTTACTCTTTCATTTCTACTATCTATTTTTACTTTAAAATCAGCATAAGTATTTGTAATTGTAACATCTTTTGCCAAAAGATTACAATAATTATCTATTCCATAAGTTTGAACATTGCATTTGTCTTTTATTAAACTTGGAACCTTTGCAGTATATAAGTTATCAGCATTTATAAAGGCATATTTGCACATATCAAAAAGTTTCATTTTACTTTCAAAATATTCATTCATATCTTTATGCTCTGTTTTACTAATGTGATCTTCTGATAAATTTGTAAATATTCCAGCATAAAATTCGCATCCAGCAACTCTATCTAATTTTAAACTTTGTGAAGAAACCTCCATAATAACTACTTCTACACCTAATTGATACATTTTATCTAATATTTCTTGAAGCTTATTTCCCTCTGGAGTTGTTCTATCTGAATTTTTAATTAATTTGTCTCCTACATATACTGCTATAGTGCCAATTAATCCAACTTTTTTTCCTTGTTGTTCTAATATTTTCTTTATCATAAAGCTAGTTGTTGTTTTTCCCTTTGTTCCAGTAATAGCTATTAATTTCATTTTTTTAGAAGGATTATCATAAAAATTGCAAGAACATTTTGATAAAGCATATCTCGTATTTGGTGACATAATAAATGTAACATTTTTATTATTAATAAATTCTTGATAATTTGCTCCTTCTTCAAATATAACTGCTTTAGCTCCATTTTCTATTGCTTTAGCAATAAAACTATGTCCATCTACCTCGTATCCCTTAATAGCAACAAATAATCCTCCATCACTTATTTTTCTGTAATCACACTCAATATTTGAGATATCTAAATCTAGATTTCCCTTGGCTTTCAATCCATCAATACCTACTAAAATTTTTTTTAAATTCATGATAAAATCTTCCTTTCTTTTTATCAACATTATTATATAATTAAATTTTTCGTTTGTACAGTACTTTCTTGTTATTTATTTTATATGAAGTTACAGAATAATTGGTTTATAATAATTCACAGCTATTGTAATATGATATTTGTACTTTATATTATTGTAAAGTAACAGTAATTGTACTATTTGCATTAATACTTATACCACTACTTGGAACCTGAGAAGCTATTATTGCCTCATCCTTATTTATTTTCTCAGAATTATCATCATATTTAATTTTTAATCCACTATCCTTTAATATTTGCTCTGCTTCTTTTAAAGTTTTGTATTTAATATCTGGAACTGTGACAATTGTATTATTTTCTTTAGTTTCTTCATTATCTTCTTTTAATTCTAGATAAGGTAATACTTCTCCTAATATTTGACCTGCTACTGGTGCTGCAACAGCACCTCCTTGGTGTATTTAAACAACACAAATTTTAGTTAACAGGTTGATGCTATAAATATCTTTAATAATGCAAACAAATTATAAAGTTATTAACAATATTTTATTTTTTGAATATACTGTTAATGGGTGATTAAAATGTTTAGACATATTTTTAATAATGCAAAGGCCCATATAAAAGGTGGTACAAAATATCCTAAAATAGATGGGATAGTTACATTTAAAGAAACTAAAAATGGAGTTATAATTACTGCTAAAATTAATAATTTACCTCAATCTAAAGACAAATGTAAAGGCAAATTTTTTGGATTTCATATTCATGAAGGAACTTCTTGTACTGGAAATACAAATGATGAATTTGCAAATGCTAAATCTCATTTAAATCCTAATAATTGTCCTCATCCTTTTCATATAGGAGATTTACCTCCGCTAATTGAAAATGACGGTTTTGCTTATATGAGTGTATTAATAAATAAATTTAAAATAAAAGATATCATAGGAAAAGTAGTAATTATTCATGATTCACCCGATGACTTCACTACTCAGCCAAGCGGAAATTCCGGAACGAAAATTGCATGTGGTAAAATTAAAAACTAAAGCAATTTGGTTACGTCCATTTTTTCTAATTGATAATGTTTTTTTAATGTGAAAATTCGTAATATCTTTACTTTCTAAAATTTAATATATTAATATTTTTATATCTATGCTAATGTTTAGCTATAAATTTACCATTTGCATTTTCTTATTATTTATGTTAATATAATATTATAAAACTTTTGAAAGGAGTCTTAGTATGAAAGACTTAAAAAAACTTGACAGATACAGATATGACAAAAAACAACCGGAATTTATTAAAGATAATTCCCGGAGAAGTTTAATTGGAATATTTGAAATTCCTTTAAACAAGAAAGAAACTGTTTCTGTTATAGCAGACAACGGAATTTCGTTTCCCGAATGGGAGCATCTTTCAGTTTCAACCTCAAAACGCTTTTTGACTAATGAAGAAATACATTTTATTAAAGATATTTTCTTTAATGATGACGAAATTGTAATTCAGATTTATTCAAAAAACAATATAGTAAAAAGTAAAAAAAATTATTGTATTCACTTATGGAAATTAAAAACTGAAGATATTCCTTTGCCACCAATGTACATGCTTTGACCCTTATTTAACTCTCTTTTAATGCTAATAATAAGCTTATAAGAGAGTTTTTTTATAAACGCTCTTGCCTTTCGCATTTTCTCGCTTTGTTTGTAAACTTAAATCGGCAAAAATAAAATGCGACATAACCACTTCTCATCTATTCAAAATTTTTACAATAACCTTATTTTAAATAATACATAATAATTTGGATGTATTATTAAGGAATCTTTCTAATAAAAATATTTTTTTATTTACTATACATGTTTATTTATAAATTTAAAATGAATCTTTATTTTTTTATTTTCATATACATCTATGTAATCTATTAATTCCGTTATTATCTCTCTGTCTAGCTTTGATATATTTTTATTTTTCTTAAAATTTTCTATCCATTGGCTATTACTATCTATAATCTCCTCTTTTCTTTCTTTTTGTTTTTCTAAATTTACTATAATTGTTTTTAATTCTTCTATATCATTTTCGTATATTTGCTTATATTCTATGTATTCATCCTTTGTTATATATTTATTTTTCCAGTCTTCATATAAACCTCTTTTTAGATTACTTATTTTTTCTATTTCTTTTTCTTTCTCATATTTAATACTTGCTATATTATCTTTTGCAAGTTGTTTTATTTTTAATTTGCTAATTTGCTCTAATATATTTTCAGTATCAATAAATAATTCAATATTCCATTTTATAGCTTCTAGTACACTTCTTTCCAATTCTTCTAACTTTAAAGTGTGCTTTGTACATAATTTATTAGATTTTTTTCTATAAGTTCCACATATGTAATATTCATAAATAGTTCCTTTTTTATTTTTACAATATTTTTTGTGCATTGCTCTTCCACAATCTGCACATTTTAAAACTCCAGCCCACATACTTAAATAACCATTATTTTGAACTCTAGTATCCACTTTTCTCATTTCTTGTGCCTTTTCAAATAAATCTTTATCTATAATTGGCTCATGCATATTTTCTACTCTAATCCATTCATCTTCTGGCACTTGTTCTATTTTATGTACTTTATAACTCTTCACTCTTCTTTTTCCTTGTGTAATATTTCCTATATAAATATCATTTTTTAAAATATTTCTAACAGTAGATGGACACCATGAATAATCTTCTTTCATCAATATAGAATTATTATAATTTTGATTTAATTTTTTCTTCTTGTATCCTGTTGGGTTTAAAACTCCCATATCATTTAGTCTATGGCATATAGCCATATTTCCTATTCCTTCATATACTTTCCATTCAAAAATTTTTCTTACAATTTCCGCTGACTCTTTATCTATAATTAACTTGTGATTATTTTCTTCACTTTTTATATATCCATAAGCTGGAAATGCTCCTACAAATTCTCCGCTTCTTTTTTCTTCCATTTAATGCTGTTCTAATTTTAATAGATGTATCTCTTGCGTATTCATCATTAATTAAATTTTTAAACGGAACTAGAATAGTATTTATACTTGTCGGATTTTTATAGCTATCTACATTATCATTTATGGCAATAAACCTTATATTAAATAATGGAAATATTTGCTCTATATAATTTCCAACTTCTATGTAATTCCTACCAAGCCTTGATAGATCTTTTACTAAAACACAATCTATATTTCCATTTCTCATATCCTCTAGTAATCTTTGAAAAGCAGGTCTTTCAAAGTCTGTTCCAGTATATCCATCATCAACATAAGTATCATAAACAATTAAATCATTATGTTCTTCTATAAATTCATTTAATAAAGTCTTTTGACTTGTAATACTATTACTTTCTAATTTGTCTTGTCCATTATCATTATCTTCTTGTGAAAGTCTAATATATAGTGCAGTTGACCATGTTTTGTATTTTATATTATTATTTTCAGTAGAAAAATATTTTGATTTTCGTCCTGACATTAAAGTTTATTACCTCCATTTTCTATACGTGTAAAGCATCCATATTGAAATATTAACCATTTTTATTTTTTTGATTTAAAATATTTAACATGCATTCATTAAAACTTTTACCATTTTCTGAATATACCATTTCTACACACATATCTCCAATTTTCAATTTGTACATATCTTTGGTTTTAGATACTTTTTCTATAATTTTATTTTTCATTTTCAATATAGCCTTTCCTTTCATTTTTTGCTATTTAAGTTTATTTAAATAAAATTATTTTATTACAAATTTTTTATTTGCACTTTACATAAAAATATGGTATAATAAGATTATTGATGGATTACATCAATTGTTCGCGTTAGTGTTTGTCAGTTGCACTAACTAAACCAAAAACAAGTGGAATAGTTCAAACCACTTGTCGTCTTATAATTTTTAGGAGGGTTTATATATGCTAAGAATTAAATCAAAACGGGAATATGAGGTAGAGTGTAAAAATTGTAATCAAACACTCATATTTGATAGTCCAAAGGATTTGACAAAAAAAGAAAAAGACAATTATGCATTATACTGCATAGTTTGCCCATTATGTGGACAAAAAATAATTGTTAACGAAATAATAGACTCCGATTTTATCAAACAATCAGAAGTCCCAATTGAAGACATAAAAATAGAAGATCTTATCAAACTTATTAATGATAACATCGATATGTAACTTATCAAACTGACAAAAACAAAGAGCCTTCACTATAAAAAGTGAAGGCTCTTTTGTTTTTAGTTATTAAATTAATTAATTATCTGTCTAAATCATTATTTGAATTTTCATGAGTTTTTAATTGTTCTATAGCTTGATTATAAGATTTAATGAACTCTTCCATTAAAGCGTCTTGAGAATATAACCTTCTCATTTTATCTGAAATTGCTACTCTATCAAATGTAATTTCTCCTTTTAAAATTTTTGTTATTGTTTCTGATAAAGCTTTTGCATCTTCAACATCTACTAATCTTCCTACGTCTTCTGTTACAAAGTCTGGTAATCCACCTTCATTTGTAGCTACTACAGGAGCACCACAAGCCATTGCTTCAATAGCAACTAATCCAAATGGTTCTCTTCTTGAAGGTACACAAGAACAGTCAGCTATATTATATATTTCTTTCAATTTTTCTTGAGGCTTATTTCCTAAAAACTTCACATTTTTTAAACCTAGTTCTTTAACCTGTTCTTCTAATTTGCCTCTTAATTCTCCATCTCCTGCTATAAGAGTTAATACATCATCATTATTTTTTTCATACATAGAAGCCGCTTCTATAAGCACATCTACACCTTTAAAGTCTGTTAATTTTCCTACAAAACTTACTACTTTATTATAATCTTTATCAATTCCGAGAGATTCTAATACTTCTTTTCTTTTTATATTATCATCTTTTGAAAATACAGTCATATCAACACCGTTTCGTATCCATTTAGTTTTTCCCTTTGTGGCTGGTAAGACCTCTTCAAGTAATTGATTACTATCCTTCGAAATTGTTACAATTGAACTAGCATATTCTACAGCAGCTTTAGCCCAATTAGTTCCCCAATTTTCACCTCTTTTTCTTTCATCTAATACTCCCATTATATCAGTTCCATGGCATGTTGCTACCATAGGTATATTGTTTTCTTTGCAACATTTTGCTGCAATTCCTGCAAGTGTCCAAATATGTTGAGCATGTACTACATCTGGTTTAAATTCTGATATTGCCCCACTAATTGCTTTATAAAATTTCTCTTCATATTCTTTTCTTTGTTCCTCTGTCATATCTCTAAAATTAAACGTACTTCTAGGATGGGTTGTGAAACATGGAAAATTCATTTCAGATTGTTCAACGCCTTCTATTATTTCTTGATTTTTAAAAAATACTGGATTCAAGCTAATTTTATCATATTGCTCATATTCTGCTCTATTTTCAGGGAAAACAATCATAGCTTCATTTCCTTTTCTTACTAATCCTTTTGCAAGATTAGCAGTATAAACTCCGCTTCCAGAACCAGTTAACGGAAAATGATTTACAAACAATACTTTCATATAACATTTCTTCCTTTCTTATTATTTTAAGAGGTATATACTTCTTATTATTATCCTCTTTTTATGTTTATAATTATATTACATATTTATTGTTTTGACAATGGTTTAATTTAATAATACCTTGTAGTGACTAAATTATTCAAGCACCTCCTTGATGTCCTCCCTCTCCAGTTGGATTATATAATGTTACAAGTATAGTAACTTTTGGTTCTGAAATTGGCGCAACTCCTATAAAAGAGGTTACATACTTATTTGTATTAACACCATCTTCTGAAGTTCCAGTTTTTCCTCCTACTCTAAACCCTGCTACCTTTGCATTTTTTCCTGTTCCTTCTGCAACAACAGATTCCATCATACTTAACACGTCTTTGGCCGTTTTTTCTGAAATAGCTGTTCCTGTACATTCAGGATCAATATTCGTAACTTCTCCTGTTTGAGAATTAATTGTTTGTTTTACTAACCTTGGTTTCATTCTTTTACCGCTATTAGCAATTGTAGATACCATTGTTATCATTTGTATAGGGGTTACCTCAAATCTCTGACCAAACGAAATAGTTGCAAGCTCTACTGGTCCAACCTTAGATTTATCTAAAAATATTCCTTTTGCCTCTCCTGGTAAGTCTATCCCTGTTTTTGCTAATAATCCAAATTTTTCTAAATAACTGTAATAAGTATCTACACCTAATTTTTGACCTAATCCTATAAAAACGGGATTGCAAGAATTCATTAGTGCTTCTCTTAAACTTTCGCTTCCATGTGGTCTATAATATCTCCAACACTTTATTCTGACACCCGCAATTGTTATGCTTCCCGTGCATGCAAACTCACCTGCTTTATCTGTTGTTGTAATACCTTCTTCAAGTGAAGCAGATGTAGTAACTAATTTGAAAGTAGAACCTGGTTCATATGTATCTGCTATTGCTTTGTTTCTCCACATAGCTTGTAGGCTTTCATTTTTTTCTTTGTTAGATAGCGCTTCCCAATTATTTTTTAGCTCGCTATCTACAATTTGGTAAGGCTCATTAAGATTATAAGATGGATATGTTGCCATAGCTAATACGTTTCCTGTTGATGGTTCCATAATTACAACATTTCCGCCATCTGTACATTTATTATCAATACATGCTTCTTCTAAGTATTTTTCTGCAATTGATTGTACTCCCATATCTATTGTCGTAACAAGGCTATCTCCATCGATTGCATCTGTATATTGTTCCACAGTTCCTTTTACTTCTCCGCCTGATGCATCTTTTATTCTAGTTATTCTTCCCTTTGTACCACTTAAAACCTTATCATACTTTGCTTCCAATCCTTCTAACCCTTGATTATCGTTTCCACAAAATCCAATTACTTGTGATGCAAAATTACTGTATGGATAATATCTTTTAGTATCTTCATCTATATTAATCCCACTATCAATATTATTTTCCATTAGCCATGTGCTTAATTTATCTACAACTTCTTTATCTTCTTTTCTTGATATTGTTTCAATTGAACTTCTTTTTTTTACTTTTTTAAGCACAGTATCATAGTCTAAATCAAATAATTCACTAAACTTTCTTGCTACCTTTTCCTTATTTTGCTCATCAATATTAGACGGATTTACTGTTACTGTATACACAGTTGAACTAACAGCAATCTGGTTCAAATTTGAATCATATATTACTCCTCTTTTAGGATTTATTTTCCTATCCAAAGTCTGTTGTTCATATGCTAATGCTTGAAGTTCTTCTCCACTTATAAATTGAATCCATCCAACTCTTATTATTAAAAGAAAAAGAATTGCAATTGCTATACACAATAAATACAACATTCTTCTTTTTCTACTTAAATTTTTCAATAGTACCATTCCTTTTTAATATTATTTATTTAATAATATTTAAAAAAGGTTGTCTATATTCTTATTCATAAACTAAAATACCATTAAGTTAAAATTATATTAAATGCTTATTGTTCTTTTTTTGCAACCACTACAAATCTACCATCCTTTGTATGATATGAGCAAGTTGATAAAGTTATTAATTGCTCACCATAGCTAGCTGTTACTCCAGTATCATACAAAGATGCCTTTTTTGCGTCTGACACATATTTATTGTATTCTGATTCATTTTTAGCATTTATAAAATAATAATAACGAAACACATTTTTTTCTGATTGATAGTAAACTTTAGACCTAAAAACAGCTAAAATTTGATATTTAACATCTTCATCTTTTGTTGTAAAACGCAAAGTTTTATGCTTAATAAAAAAATTTTTATTAGCATATTTTAATAAATCCTTAAATGTACTATGATGTCCATAAATTAATAAATTACTACTAGGAGGATTCCATGAATAATCTTTGTCTAAAAAAATTGCACCATTTACCGAATACTTTTTTTTATAATTATGGTTTAAATAATAACTGTTATCTGAACCTTGTACAACAGGATAATTAATATCTGTATCTTCTATTTCAATCCATCCTATAATATCTGAATTTTGCTTTTGTAATGTTTCCAATTTAGACATTCTATCTGTCTTTATTTTCTTTTCTTCTTTTACATCATTTTTTTCTTGAATAGTATTACTTTCAGGAGAATAGAGCTCATTTAATATATTTTTTTCTTCTTTGGTATTATTCATATCATAATAATATTTAAAAATATATACTGCAGAAGAAATAAAAAGTACTATAGATACTATGTAGATTAATCTAGTTAAAAATTTTTTCATTATAAACCTCCTTTCGAACATTTTAGCAATTATATTTAATCCCTTTTTTCTTGACAGTTTAAGTTTCCATACGAAATGAAGAAATATCAATGCAATAAAATTATAGGATTTTAATATGATTTTTAATTCGCAGAAATTCCCTATTATATTAAAAACGCCTACATTATTTACATCTAAAATTTAAACTAAAATAATGTAGACGTTTTAAATTCAATGAATTGATTAATAAAGTATTTTAATTTTTTTATCTTAATCAGTAATTTTCTTTCCTCTTAATGCAAAGATTGAAATCATTGATACAGTCATTACAAGTAAAGCTAATCCTAATGTGTATTCTACACCTGTTTTAGGAGTTGTATCTTTTTTGTCTTCTTTCTTGTCTTCTTTTTTATCTTCTGTTTTATCTTCTGTTTTTACATAATCTTCGCCTGCAACATCTACATCAGCTTTAATTTCATTACTTGAATATAAAACATTATTATCTTCATCTGTTATAACTACTTTATTGTCGCTTACTAATATTTTATCAATTGTATTTTCTGTATTTTTTACTTCAAATTCTTTAAGATTAGGATTATTTTCTGCAACATAAACAACATTTTCTTTTTCAGTTGATGATATTGTACCATTCATTATTATTACTGGTTCATTACCCTCGTCTACTGCATCACCTTTTGCAATTTCTATACCGTTATTATTTGGTGTACCATTTTTTTGTAATGTAAGATCTTTTACTTCAACAGTACCACCATTTACCAAAACAGCTCCATAACCACAGTTTAAAATTGTAACACCATTTAGTGAAACATAACCACCATTATATGCTTGTACACCATATTTTTGGCTATTTTTTAAAGTTAAACTAATTAACTCAAGTTTTGCTTTAGCACCTGCTGTTATTAAAGTACCATTACTTTCACTTGGAGTCCAATTTGATTCATCCCTTGTAATTGCATTTCCGTTACCATTAATTGTAATATTTTTATCTGTTATTTCTATTGGTGCTTTTAAAACTATATCTTTCTTTAATTGAATTACATCTCCTTCTGCTGCTTCGCTAATAGCTGTTTTTAATTCATCTTCATCATTAACTTCCTTATTGTTTGCTGCATTACAAAAACCAGAAATAAAAATAATGCTTGCAAATAGTATAATAGATAAAATTACTTTTTTAGTATGACTCATTGTATTTTCCTTCCTTTCAAATAATTATATTAAAATACCATTTCAACAAAAAATTTGTATAAATTTATCGTATTTTGTAGTATTTAATATTATTGTGTCCAAACATTTAAATATTATTCAAATTATTTTTTTAATAATATTAAAAATTAAGTATAAAATATAGTATAAAATGACAAAAGTCCGGTAACATTTGATTTTTCAGTCAAAATATGTTATAATATATATGCAACAATTTGTTGAATTTTTAAAATTTGCAATTTGTTAGTATTAAAATTTAAAGGAGCAATGTTAATCATGCAAAAACAAAACGGACGGAAAACTGAAGAAGGTAGGCTAAGTAAAGCATTTTTATGCGAAGTGAAGGCCATGGTTGTTATACTGAGTATATTCATAATATTGTATACAGCTTTTTATATGTACTCAAACTTCGTTATTCACGAAGATGACTTAAACAACTCTTATTATGATGAACTGGTAGAACCGTGCTTGTCTGCATTCAAGCAATCCTTAGATATTCCAGTTTTATTAAAAGCTAACAAACCTCTTGATGCTGATGAAGTTTCTTCTGATGAATATAATGAATCCTTTGATGAGGATAATGTTTCTTCTGTTGAAGATGTCGAATCCTTGAATGAGGATAATGTTTCTTCTGATGAAGATAATGAATCTTTTAATGAGGATAATGTTTCTTCTGTTGAAGATGTCGAATCCTTGAATGAGGATAATGTTTCTTCTGTTGAAGATAATGAATCCTTTGATGAGGATAATGTTTCTTCTGTTGAAGATAATGAA
>CANQAB010000017.1 GCA_947589445.1 uncultured Clostridia bacterium
AATCTTATCTACTTTTTCTGGTATTACATCTAGTGCTATTACTTCATTCTTTGTACTTAGCAATGTTGCTAAAGATAGTCCAACATATCCTGTTCCTGCTACTGATATTTTCATGTTAAAAACTATTCCTTTCTTCTATATTTATGGCTCAACATGGTATAAAATGCCTTTGCCATAAAATTTAATATAAATATCTTATTTAATAAAAAATATACTTTAATCCATGATAAAATGAGTATTCACTTTTTTTATTCTTTATCTTAAATACATTTTTTAAATTACTAGTCATTTTAAACTCTCTTCCAAATAATTTTGGATAGTTGTAATTATTTTTTTTTCTGAACAAGAGCTTAAGCACAAATTCGAGATTTCTTCTAAATCAAACTTGTCAAACTCATTATAAATTTTCCTTAATGCTTTTTTTAAAGCATCATAATCATCAATCTGTATTAATTGACCAAATTTGTTATTCCAATCTTCTTTAGAAAATCCTCCATGATTAGTAGTAACAATAGGTCGTCCAATCGCAAGAGCTTCTCTATAAACTAATCCAAATGTTTCTGCTCTACTGGCTAATACAAAACAATTACTATTACTATACTCAATTAATGTTTGTTCTCTTGACAGTTGTCCAATTAAACAAATATTATCTCTATTTTTTTGTTGATTTATTATTTCTTGTAATTTTTCTCTCTGTATTCCAGAACCTCCTATTCGTAAAAAGACATTTTTATCATATTTAAATTCATCTCCAAAAGCTTTTATTAGCAAATCAAAACCTTTTCTTTCTATTAATGAACCACATGAAAAAAATATAAAATTATTACTTCTTTTTAAAGGAATATATTTGAAAGATGAATCAATCATATTAGAAACAACTTTTATTTCTTTATTTACATGTATATTATTTAAAATATTTTCTCTTAATTTCTTTGAAACACATATAAATTGATTTGAATTATTAATTGTCTCCTCCAAATAATATCTGTTATCTTTTGATATTGTCTTTTCCATAAATTTACTAAAATGCTCTTCTACTACTAATGGCACATTGTATTTTTTAGATAATTTAGTTGCACAAAAACCAGCATATAAGGAAAAATGGGCATATAAAACATCTGGTTTTCCATACTTTTTTATAGCTAATTTCATCATTTTTTCTAGTGCATTATAAAATTCTTTTACATATCTCTTTCTATTTTTTTGAGGATGATAGCATAATATTATTTTTTTATAGTGCGTAACCACATTGTCATTTAAATCATTTTTTATTTTTAAATTTGAAAAAATATTATGCTTTATTGATATTGGATGAACACTTAAAACTATTACTTTGTTGCCTTCTATTTTGGATAAAGCTTTCGCTTGTTCAAATATAAAAATACATTCTTCTTTTCTTAACCTGCTTCTATAAAAACTAGGTATAATATATATTAGCATTTTTTCTCCTTTCCTGTATTTATAAAAATATTTAATTTACTTTTGAAAATACTTATTCCTTCCTTTATTTCGTTCCTATACAATATAAATAACATTATTAAACATATTAAAAAACCAATTACTGTAAGTATATTAAATTTTACAAATGTATTATATACAGCAAATATAAAAACAAGAAAAGTTAAAAGTATTAGTCGTTTTATTTTAAAATCTACATAAAAACACTTATTTGAAAAATATGTTCTCATTGCTAAAAAAACTATATATGATATCCCTGTAGATATAGCAGCTCCTTCACATCCTAATTTTGGAACTAATATAGTATTTCCTATTATATTTGTTATGCATGAAATAACACCTATCCAAATATGTAAGTGACTTTTTTGAGCAAAATTTATACCATTTACTGTAGATTCTGAAATTGTATACATAATTGGATTAAAGCATAAGCATGGTATTATATATGCAGCTTGACGATATTTTTCTCCTAATAAAAAAGCAAAAATATCTTTAAACAATATCAAAAACAGACCAGCTATAAACATTAAAATAGTTATATAAGCATTTCCTTTTTGAAAAAATATTTTATCATCCTTGTTTTTTTCAAAATGTTCTGTTGCTATAGGTGCCCATAAAGCATTAAAACTTGATTGAAGTATTGCAAAAATGTTTATTATAGACATTGCACTAGAATAGATCCCCACCTCATAATAAGAACGATAATAGTTTAATGATATTTTATCTATTCCCTGAAAAATTGTAGTAAGTCCCATAGAAATAATAAATGGTAATCCAAATTTAATTAGTTGTTTAAATTCAATTAAATCCTCTTTACGATTAACTTTTCCAAACCAAATATCTTTTTCAAATATAATACACACAATAACGCATATTATATATGACACAGTTGTTGATAAAACAAGTATATATAAATTATTAAATCTATAAAATATTATTAAAAAAACTACTAATGATGTATATAAAATTTTATGTATAATATTAATTATTGTATACTTTCCAGAATGATATTCTACTCTTGTCAATAATAATCCGATTCGATTTATAATTTGAAATAATACACATATAACCATGCAACCTGTAACAAAAGTATCAAATTCAAATTGTACAATATCAAATTTAACTAATATAAGAAATAAGCTACCTAAAGCAATCCAAGCTATACAAGGAAACATCAAACAATATCTTAATAATTTTCTATGATAACTTTTGGAGTCTTTTTTGTAATAAAATCTTACTAATGATTGATCAAGTCCTAAACAAAAAACTAATAATGCTATTCCTGTATACATATTAAATATAGATAATTGACCATATTCTGTAGGATTTACTAATCTAGTAATAATTGGAGTTGTGAATAATCCAATTAATAAGTTTAAAAATGTTCCTCCTGAAATTATAAAAAAATGTTTTATTGGAGATGTTTTGTTATTCATTATCTTTCGCCTCCATATTTCTCAATATAGTATTTTTTTCAAGTTCATTATAGTAAGCATATACAATTCCCCAAATTGCCCAAATAAAATAATAACCTTGCATACTTGATGAACACATAATACAACTCAAAAAAATCCAAAAAAATATTGCAAAATATTTAACAAAAATTTTAGATTTAACATATTTAAATTTTGGAAATATCCCAACCAAAAACATAATAAAACAAAAGAAACCTATAATGCCAAATTCACAAAAAATCTCTAAAAACAAATTATGAGCAGGAAGATTATTCAAAACGCCTACCATTCCAGGACCTATTCCCATAAATCCGCTATTTTTAGATAATTCAAAAATATTATTCCATATAATAGTTCTATCCGAATTGTCAAAAAAATTAGTGTTATTATTGTATTTATCTAATACCTCTATTGGAAAAAATCCTATTGTTAATATTGCAATTAATGAAAATATTATTATAAGTAATATAGTTTTCAAAGTTCCTTTTTTTATGTATTCGCTATATAATAGGTCTAAAACTATGAAAAGTACAATATCAATCATTCCTGTTCTGCTGCCAGTAAGAATTATAACACTGAAGCTTAATCCCATAATTAATAGTTTTAAAAACTTGCCACTTTTTTTTCCTTCAATACAAATTAGAGTTATTGGTAAACAACACAATAAAAATACCGTTAAATCATTTGTATTAAAAAAAATAGTTTTCGGATAATATAAACCCAAAAAATTCATATCTCTTAAATAATATTCATAACTTATATATAAATATTTACCAGTAAAACTTTCATATAATCCTAAAACACATATCACAATTGTATTCACATAAAATGCTTCGCTGATTATTTTAATATTTTCCTCTGAAAATGCGTATTTTTTATATATATATAATACTACAATAGAAGTAAAATAAACAACCAATGCTGTGCCTGTAGTATTTCTATCTTCAGTCCAAACAAAAGTTAAACATCCAATAAGAAAAAATAATATTAAAAATAAATCCTCTTTTTTGATAAAAGTATTTTTATTTCTTAATCTATCTATGATAGAATAAATAAAAAAAATTATTGATATGATGCGTACTGGAAATAATTTAATTCCTGCTATAAAAATACCCGGTAAGTTTTGTCCCCAAATAGTTACAAATACTATTATATACCATATTAATCTACTGTTTAAACTTATTTTTTTTAAATGCATTTATTTTTAATCCTTTCTTTTGTATTTGAATTAAAAACCTTTTAATAAAATATTTTACTCCATATAATCCTGGCTTTTCATTAATGTAAATTTTAGCAGCCTCTTTAAATCTTTTCTGCTTTAAATATTGAATTGATATATCTAACATATTGGCCAATCTAACTTCTTTTTGCTGTTTAATCGGTAATGTACTTATAGTTGATTCCATTTTTTTTAAATAGTATTCTCTATATGCTTTCCATTGATCAGGTGTTTTTGGACTATTTCTAAACTCCAAATACCTTCTAACTCCAATTTCATCAACTGCTTTAATTTTATATTTAGTAGCAATACGTGCAATAAATTCCCAATCTTGGTGTCTTTTAAAGCTTTCATCAAATCCATTAACTTCATCCCATACAGATTTCCTAATCACTGTACAAGAACTTTCAATATTACATTTATGTGATAATAATTCAAATAATTTATATCCACTTTCTGTAACATGCTTTTCCTCTATTTTATTATCACCCTTATATAACTCATGTGAACAATATGTTAACGCATAAGTATCATCTAATTCATTTAATGCTTTTACTTGTAATTCAATATTTGAAGCATAAAAAATATCATCATCATCTAATAATGCTATATACCACCCCTTAGCATTTCTTGCTCCTGTATTTCTAGCTGCTGACCCATTTATATTTTTCTCATGACAAATATATTTAATTTTCTTATTGTCTTTATATCTATCTATAATTTCTTGGGTTTTTAATTGATTTTCAGTGCCGATTCCATTGTCATCCACAACTATAATTTCTATTTCATTATAAGTTTGATTTAAAGCGCTTTCAATTGTTCTTTGTAAAAACTCTCCTCCACCATATGTTGGAATAATTATTGAAACTAATTTTTTCATTTTTACTCTATCCTCATTAAACATAAAATTTTATTTTTAGTATTTCATATATTTTTTTCGTTATATATTTTTTCTAATTTTTCTAAATATTCTTTTAAATTATTGTTTTTATTGAATGCTTTTATTGAATTTTTAGACATTTCTCGAAGTAATTCCATATCATTAAGAATCTTTAAAATCATTTCAGCAATTTCGTTATCATTTTCTGATAAAAAGCCATTTTGATTATTTATGACAATCTTTTTTATTCCATCTACCGGTGTTGATATAATTGGTTTTCCTAAGCATTGTGCTTCTAAAACACACATTGGAGTTCCTTCATATATAGATGTTAGAATTAATAATTTAGAATTCTTTAAAATTGGATATGGGTTACTTTGAAAACCATATAATTTAATATTATTATTTAAATTATATTGTTTAATCAATAACTCTATTTCATTTTTATCCTTTCCATCTCCAACAATTGCTAATTTTATATCACTTTTATTTTCTTTTATTTGTCGCATTATCTTTATCAATCTTTGAGGATTTTTAGGATATGCTAATCTTCCTAAGAAAATCAAATCATATTTTTCATTACATTCATATAATTCCGATTTTTCTATTATCTCTTCTTGTTTGATTACATTATATATAACCTCACTTCTATCTATAATACTATTTTTAAAATAATATCCATCTAGCGAACTATCTGATACCCATATTATTTTACTAAATTTTTTAGAAACACTATAATATAAAAAAGATTTAGGATTAAAAGTGTTCATTATTTTGTTATTTCCATGTATATGAGATATAATCTTACATTTTCGATAAAAGAGAGAAGACAAAATACTTGCCCTATTATCATGTGCATGTATAATATCAGGATTATATTTTTTTACTACTTTTTTAATCTCTGAAATTGATAATTTATTTAATAGTATATATTTGATTTTTTTTTCTATTAATATTTCTTCTATTGGACCCCTTGGACAACAATAAACCATATCATATTTATTTTTAAAATTATCAATAATAGTACATACAACATTCTGCGCCCCGGAATATTGATTACTCGCTAATATATGTAAAACCTTTTTTTTCATTTTACGAATCCTACCCTGTTTCTAATTTTATCTTTCATTTCATCTTTTTTCTCTTTGGTTATTCTTCCATTTAAAGTATAATCCTCTTCAAAAATATTATTATCATTCATTAAAGATTGCATTTTTATTTTATAATTATCAATTGTTGAAATAACCTTTGCTGGATTTCCCGCAACAACCACATTATCTGGAATATTTTTTGTAACAATACTACCACTTCCAACTATAACATTATTTCCTATAGTTACATTTGGTAAAATTATGCTATGTGCACCTATAAATACATTATTTCCAATATTTACACTTCCTATTTTTGTATACCCTAAAATAAGTTTTGTACTAGCATCATGGGCTAAAATATAAACTCCCGTTGCTAAAGTGACATTATTACCAATTTCAATTAACCAACAATGTGGTGGATCAATAATGCAATGTCCTTGTCTATTGAAGTTTGCTCCAACTTTTAATCCTCTTTTAATTAATTTATTTGTTGAGATTTCTCCTCTTAATAGTCTTATACTAGACTTAATCCATTCAAGCATCTTATAGTTCCTCCTTAATATAATTTTCCACTTATATTTTTTCTCATTCAATTGCTATATATATTTTCTCCATTCTAATTAGAACATTTGATAATTTATATTCATCACATTTTTTACAAAAATATGGCTTATTATTTTTCATACATTGTCTTATCTCATTATAAAGCTCCCTGTAATCATCAATTTTTACTGTTTTGCTTGCAATATCTCTATTGCCCCTACAGTCGGTTGCAATTATTGGCAATCCTATCATCATTGCTTCCATCAAATTTACCGGTAATCCTTCCTGTCTTGAAGTAGATACTGCTAAATCAGATATTTTCATAAGTTCTGGTATATCTTTTCTATATCCTAAAAATTTAATTTCATCTTCTATTTTCAAATTTTTTGCCATTTGTTGATATTCTCCATTCATTGAGTCAAATCCTGGCAATAAAATTTTTATATTTGAATAACCATCTGATTTTAATAATTGTAGTGTTTTTAATAACATTCCTTGGTTTTTTCTTCTACATAATTCTGCAGTATATATAATTATAAAATCATTTTTATCTATCCCTAAAGTTTTTCTAAAATTTTGTCTTTCTTCTGGTGTCATATCAACATTAAATTCATTTTCATCCACGCCAACACCAGGCACTAATTCTATTTGTTTTGCTTTTAAATGCTTTCTTGCAAATTCATAATCTTCTTGATTTATTGTTATTAAGCAATCTGTAAAATGAGCCATAATTTTCTCTATTGGACAATAAATTAACCAGTTACGTAAAGGTGCTCCTTTAAAAAAGTGGAATCCATGCGCAGTATAAATTACTTTTGTTCCTTTCTTTCTTGAATTTCTAGCTGCTAATCTTGCCAATAATCCTCCTATTGGTGTATGACAATGAACTATTTGATATTCATTATCATCTATTATCTTCTTTAAGTTTTTATATACTTTTATATTATCTTTTTTTAATGGATTTCTTTGAAATGGTAAATCATAGTGCTTATCACAATATTGTATTTCTTTTTCTCCATTACTTGCAACATGTACCTCATATCCATGTTCTTTAAACCATTTTAGGTATGGTATATGAAATGCAGTTATATGACCGGATATCGATGCTACAAATAAAACTTTTTTCATATTAATTGATCGTATAACATAAATATATTTATTATACGAATTTCTCCTTTCTTTGAAATTTTTTATAAAATTTATATAGATTATAGATTCTGTGAATTAGTGTTTTTTCCTATCACTTGACGATTTCTTTGAAAGGCTCTAACCACAGATGTTTGTTAATTAGTTAGATAAAACGTGATGTTTTATATAGAATGAGGCTATATTCAGTAAGCATTTTGTGGATTACATTGTCTATATTTATTTTTACTATGAATTATGTTGGTATAATAGATAAGTTAGACGCTTATTTTGTTGCTACAATCCTTATCATAGATAACTTAAATCCCTACTCTAATTTATCTGAGCGCGTTCCTCACTTAAAGTCACTAGTTAAACACAGATTTCGCTTAATTCATGAAAGTTCTAAATTTAAAACTTTACTCTCTAGGCATGTTATGCTTGTTTTTCCAGAGGCTTAATAAATATTTTGTTTTATATCTCGAAATTATATCCTTTTTTCATTAATAAACTTACTAAAAAAACATAATAGTTTGTCTTTCTTATTAATTAATTCTTTTTATACTCCTAAATAATTTAATCCTATTAATAATCCATATGTTTTTCAATTTATTTAGTAAGTCATTTTTATTATTTTTATAAATTGGTACTATTAACTTTTTAGTTCTATTTTTCCTAAAAAATTTAATATATTCTTTCTCTTGCATTTCTCTATAAGGAGAATATGTATTGATAATATTACCATTATCAAAACTTTCTTTTATCATTTGATTTCCGTTTAAATACCAATATTCTACTTTATTCGTTTCATCATCAATTTCTAAAGCTATACTTTTAGTAGCTTCTCCTTTATAATTCAATCTGCCACCAAAAAATTTATTATTAGCAATATAAAAATTTCCCATACCATAAATGATAATACCATTTTTATATCTTTCTCCTCCATTAATAACATGTGAATGTCCACCAATAACATAAGTTGCACCATTATCAATTAATTCTCTTCCCAATTTTCTATGACTAGGAAATGGTAACATTTCATAATCAAAATTCCAATGTAAACAAACAATAATTATAGAATCTTTATGTTGATTTTTGTATTCTTTTACATTTGTTAGTAGTTCTTCATAATTTTTTTCATTTATGAAAATTTTTTTTGATTTTTTCTTTATAATTTTTCCCATTACCTCCCAACAATGAGAGAATACTGCATATTTCTTTCCTTCTATTGTTAATTCATACGGTCTATCTGCCTTTTCTTTTTCTATATTTGCACCAGTATAACCAATTTTTCTTTCATTTAAAATTTTTATTGTATTTTCAAAATTTTCTTCTATGTCTTTTATATGATTATTAGCTAAAGTTAATATTGTAAATTTGGTTTGTTTAAATATGTCTAACACATACTTTTGATTAAATAAATGTGAAGTATATTTTTTTAATGCTTTTTCTTCTTCAGTAATAACTCCTTCTAAATTTCCTATAACTACCTTATTTTTAAACAATTTATGTTTATTTAATGTTTGCTCTAATTCTTCATAACTTTCTTCATCCGGAATAGCAAGATCTCCAAAAAATAATAATTTCATTTCATCACCTTATACAAATTTTCTATATATTTTCTTTTTCCAGAAGAAAGTATAGGTATTTCTTCTACATACTCTACTTCTATTAATGCATCTTGTCCTAATATTCTTTTAAATTTTTCTTTTAATTCTTCAATATCTATTTTTTTATTTTCTTCCATATTTATAATAATATTGTATTTATTAATCCCCTTCTGCTGAAATTTAAATTGTAACATTCCTTTTACTCCCCACATATTATTAGTAATTACATGTGGAGACAAAGCATTTCCCTTTGTATCAAATATTGTATCAACTCTTCTCCCATAAAGTTCCGTTATTAGTCTTTCTTTCTTACCACATTTAGAAACATTATTATATATTGCTATATCTCCTGTATCGTATCTTATCATTGGCATAGCATAATTGTATAAATCTGTAACTACAATTCTTGCCATTTCACCTTCTGTAGCATCTTCATCACTATCTAATTTCAGAAATTCAATATAGTAGTTTGTATTATTTAGATGCATTTCTTGATGTTCAATACATTCTTGAGCTAAAATCCCATTTTCTTGATTGGAATATCTTGATACAATATTACAATTGAATAATCTTTTTAAATTTTTTCTTGTTGTATCTTGTAATAATTCTGAACCACTAATAATAGAATCTACTGAAAAGTCTTTAGGTTTCATTTTTTTATTTAACATATATTTGCTAACTAAATCTAAAGTAGATGCATAGGATAATATATTATTAATGTGTTTATCATTTTTTATATACTTTGCTATATGCTCTATAGATTGATCGTCTAAATTTGATATATCTATAGGAATTAGATTTTGTAAAAAACTCTGAATTTTATTCTTTTTATTTTTTTCTGTCCAAACTCTAAAAAATACCTGCCTTTTTCCAAATTCATAACCACATAATTTATTAAAAAATATTAATTCCGCTAATACCTTCTTCCTTTTTTTTGAATTTTGTAATATCTCAAATGGTGTGCCTGTTGAACCACTCGTACACATTTTATGTAATTTTTTATTTGTATATTTTTTAGAGCAGATCTCATTATAATTTTGATTTATAATATATTTATTTATGACAGGAAAGTCCTTTATATTGTTAGACTTAATTTTAGCATAAAATTTTGTATTTTTTTTTGCTTCATTTAATAGTTCATCTATCTTTTTTTTATTTGTTTCATTTGAATTTATATAATCTTTTTGTAATTCCTTATATGTTTTGTATATTGCTCCACCCTGAATAAAGTCTTTTATCCAAAACAGATACCATCTCCAATTTGTAATTTGTCCCAATACACTCCTTGTATTATTTATTAAATAATTTTTTTTATTAATAGTTTTATATTTCATTGTATTAATCCTTCTTTTTTCTCTTCTATTTATGTATTTTGTTTTACAACTTTTATTTCATTATATTTCATCATATATATTTTTTCGTCGTAATCACCAATTCTTTGTTCATTTGTCTTGTGACTAATATTATTAATAATCATCTTAGGGACATTTATACCAGATTCATAAGCATGTGGATAGCCTCCTCCAAACCTTGGGTTTACTTCTGAAATATAATATTCGTCATCTATTTTAAACACATCAATATCTATAATTCCTTTAAATTTAGCTTTTTTTACGAAGTCTATTATTAATTCAAATAATTTTTCATCTTTTACTGATACAGATTTATCTGTTTCTCCTGATCTCATTTTAATCTTCTTTTTGGCAAAAATAGCCACAGGTTCTTTTGAAATCATATCTATGTATACATCTATTCCATATTCTTGTCCTTTCATAAATTCCTGAATGATTACATTCTCTGATTTTTTCCAAATAATTTCTAATTCTTCCTTTGTTTCTATCTTATTAATATTTAAGCTAGCACTTCCCTTTACTGGCTTTACAAATACCGGAAAATCTATTCTTCCTTGATTTAGATCTTGATAGAATATTTCTTTGTCAATATAAGTTTTCGCAGTTTTAAAATTATTTTTTTTAAGAAATTCATACATCTTATATTTATTAAAACACATTTCTACTTTTTCATAGTCTGAAACAATTGGTGTAACGCCAATTGTTATAAATTTGTCTATATTCTTAGAAATTAAGCTAATTTCAGGGTCTATTAAAGTAAATAGTGTATCTATATTCTCTTTTTTACAAATTTCTAAAATTTGGTCCAAATATCCTTTCTCATCAATTCTTGGTGTAATATAATATTTGTCAGCTTCATATATTGCTGGTGCCAATTTGTCACAATCTGTTGCTATTACTAAGCCGTCTTTAGCCAATTCTCTTTTAAAATATTGTACTATCTTATTTCTTGTTCCAACACTTAATATAAGTATGTTCATGCCTATATCTCCTTTACTTTATCGAAAAATATTGGGGTTCCTCCCGTATGTATAAATAATAATTTTTTATTTTTTATTTTTTCTTTTTTAATATATTCCTTCATACCCCAAAAAGCTTTTCCTGTATAAGTTGTGTCCAAAGGTATTCCTTCTTTTATTAACACTTCTTTTATCGTTTCTAAAATTTGTTTATTGTAATTTCCATATCCTTGTAATACATAATCATCAATAAAATTTATTTCTTTATCAATATTTTTTAATTCCAAGTTATAGCTATTACAATATTTCTGTACACTATCTATTATAACATTCTTTCCATATGGAGATTTTCTTGCTATACTTATTCCCACTATTTTAGTACTACTATTATTTAATCTATTTCCTATTACTAAACCTGCTTGTGTTGTTCCAGTACCTGATGCATGAAATATATAATCAAATTTGAAGTTGTGTTCATTTTCATATAACTCTATTTCTTTGTACGCATCAATATAGGCTTGTGTTCCTATATTTCCATGTCCTCCTCCTTGAATAAAATATGTTTTATAACCTAAAATACTCTTTTCATTCATTTGCTTAGATATTATTTCTTTTACTTCATCTACATTGCAGGAAATTATTTCAACATTAAAAATTTTACATAAATTTCTATTATAAGAATTACTTTCCCTATCTGTTGAAATTATAGTACATTTTATATCATATTTAGCGCATAAATTTGAAATAATTCTACAATGGTTAGAGCTTGCACTTCCATAAGTTATAACATAGTTATAATTGTTTTTTAAAATATCTTTAAAAAAATATTTCGCTTTTCTTGCTTTATTTCCACCAAAAGAAAATGGGATTAAGTCTTCTCTCATTATGTATAAATTATTATTGAAAATATCTTGCATTTGATGGATATCACTTAACATATAAAATCTCCTTTACATATTCCATATATGTATCTATCTATTTTTCTATCTTTTATTATTAAATCTTGCACTAATTTGCCTTCTTTTTTGAATCCTAGTTTTTCAAATAATCTCTGTGCACCCAAATTATTTACTTCCGTAAATAAATATATTTTATTTAATTTTAATTCATTAAATCCATACTTTAATAATAATTTACTCGCTTTATAGGCTATTCCTTTTCCTTTGTATTGTTCTTCTCCAATAGTGATATAATATTCAGCCTTTTGGTTCATCCTATCTATATTTAATAGTCCAATAATTCCAACTTCAATATTATCATACATAATTACTGCATCATAACGTGTATCTTTGTTTTTAATAGATCTATACCAATTTAATGTTTTTTCATATTCTATAGGTAACTCATAATGTAAAAATTTATTATTTTTAACATCATTAATCCACTTTACTTTATTAGGTATATCTTTTTCTTCAAACCTTCTAATCGTCACATTAAATTCTTGCATCTTCTTTCTCCTTGACTTCTTCTTGAAATTCTTTATATATTTTTTCTCTTTTAAGCACTTTTACGATTGTTAGAAGTAATATTTTAATATCTTCTGCAAAAGATATGTTGCTTATATATTCAATATCTATATTTATCCTTTCAACCCATGTAGCATTATTTCTTACTTTTATCTGTGCTAATCCTGTAATTCCTGGTCTTACGTCAAATCTTTTTCTTTGTTCCTCTGAATAATCTTCATATTTGTATGGATGATATGTAACTGGTGGTCTTGGTCCAACTAAACTCATATTTCCTTTTATAACATTTATTAATTGTGGTAATTCATCTAAACTAGTTTTTCTTAAAACTTTCCCTACTCTTGTTATCCTATTATCCTGTTCAGATTTAATTCGTAGACCATCTCCAATGTTTTCTGCATTTACAACCATTGTTCTAAACTTAATAATTTTAAAAAAATTGCCATCTTTTCCTAACCTTTCTTGTAAGAAAAACGCTGGTCCTCTGGATTCCATTTTTACTAATATACCAATAATTAATAATATAGGTGATAGAATAATTAATGCAGTTAAACTTAATATAAAATCCAAAATTCTTTTTATGTATTTAGCATACATTATGTTTTCACCTTCTTTTTTACATTGTTTTATTTATTAAATAATTCTTTTATTATTTTTATAATTCTTTCTTGCTCTTGTTTAGTCATTTTTGTATCGGAAGGTAAGCATACTCCTCTTGTAAACAAATCTTCTGATACTGATTTTTCTGCTACTTGTATGTAATCGTAATCTTCAAATACTGGTTGCATATGCATTGGTTTCCATACTGGTCTTGATTCTATATTTTCTTTTTCCAACGTTTCCATTATTTCTAAGGGCATTACTTTGGAATTTTCTTTTATAGTCATAACAGATAACCAATGATTTGGATTGGTATTTTCTGGTACTGGTTGCATTTCTATTTCTGGTATATTTTTAAATCCTTCTTTATATGTTTCATAAATTTCCGTTTTTTGTGCAATTCTATCATTTAATACTTTTAATTGCCCTCTGCCTATGCCTGCAACTATGTTGCTCATTCTATAGTTATATCCAATTTCGTTGTGTTGGTAATATCTTGCTTTTTCTCTAGATTGTGTAGCCCAAAATCTTACTTTATCTATTCTTTCTTTATCATCTGATACAAGCATTCCTCCACCACTTGTTGTAATAATTTTATTTCCATTAAATGAGTAGATTCCATATTTTCCAAAAGTTCCAGTTTGCTTTCCTTTATATGTTGCACCTAAACTTTCTGCTGCATCTTCTACTAATGGAACATTGTGTTTATCGCAGATTTCTTTTATTTCTTCTATTTTTGCAGGTGTTCCATATAAATAAACAACAATAACAGCTTTTGGATTTGGATATTTTTCAAAGGCTTTTTCTAATGCCTTGGGGTCCATATTCCATGTATCTCTTTCACTATCAATAAATACAGGTGTTGCATTTTGATAAATAATGGGATTGGCTGTTGCTGAAAATGTAAGAGAAGAACAAAATACAATATCTCCTTTTTTTACATCTAATGCTTTAAATGCCATATGTATTGCTGCCGTTCCAGATGATAGTGCTGCTGCATTTTTGCTTCCTACATAATTTGCTAATTCCTCTTCAAATTTATTTACATTTTCTCCAAGTGGTGCTATCCAATTTGTATCAAATGCCTCTTTTACATATTCTTGTTCATACCCTTCCTCTGACATATGTGGTGATGCTAAAAAAATTCTTTTTTTCTTATCCAAAAAAACCCCTTCTTTCTACTATTCAAATACATATTTTATTATTCTCTTGCTAATTATTTTTGTTTTTAGCTTTCTTTTATATCAAAATTTGGATACATATATCTTTTACTTTTTTAAACTTTATTTGTATTTTTTATTTCTTTTTTCGCATGTAATCATTTCTCAAAGTTTTTCTATAAATTTCTATTATTTTATTTAGGATTAACTGCTTTATTTGTTATTTTAATGCTATTTTTTACCTTAAATTAAATCATAAAGTATAGAACTTTATGAAAAAAGCAATGAAACTCTAAAATCAGTTTCATTGCTTTTTATTCTTATTATAATTCATAGTTATTAACACAATTATCTACAATTTATATAAAAAATCCCTTCTTTCTAAATATTTACCATAAAATTTTTATTACGCTCTTGCTAATTGTTTTTGTTCTTGATTATTTTCTACATCGGATTTTTGAATGCTTGTATCTTTTGCATTTTCTATATTTTCTCCATTTGAGTTTGCTACTTGTTGTTTCATTATATAAGTAGGTACTACATCATGTATTGTTTCTTTTATTTGTTCTATAGGTGTATTTTCATCATCGATTAGTTTTTTTAGCTTTGATAATTTTTCAAGTATATCCTTTTCATCTAAGTCTGAAAGTTCACCAATATATATTTTTTTGTTTTCTGTTTTTTGTAAACCTTCTTCCTTCATTAATAATTCTTCATATAGTTTTTCACCTGGTCTTAGACCTGTAAATACAATTGGTATATCTACTTCTGGCTCATATCCAGATAATTTTATTAGGCTAACTGCTAAGTCATATATTTTTACTGGTTCTCCCATGTCTAGTACAAATATTTCTCCACCTTTTGCATAACTCATTGCCTGTAATACAAGCTGAGCCGCTTCTGGTATGGTCATAAAATATCTAATAATGTCTTTATGTGTAACAGTTACTGGGCCACCTTCTGCTATTTGTTTTTTGAATAATGGTACAACTGAACCATTACTTCCTAATACATTTCCAAAACGTACTGCTGCATATTCTGTTTTACTGCTTTTATTTTTTACTTGTACAATCATTTCGCAAAGTCTTTTAGAAGCTCCCATTATATTTGTTGGATTAACTGCTTTATCTGTTGATATTAATATCATTTTTTTACATTCAAACTTGTCCGCACAATTTGCTACATTATATGTACCAAATACGTTATTTTTTATTGCCTCTAGTGGGCTAGCTTCCATTAATGGAACATGTTTATGTGCTGCTGCATGAAATACTAAATATGGATGGTATTGTTCAAATATTTTTTCTAACCTTTTTATGTCCCTTACACTGCCTATAACTGCTTGTATATTTGCATGTAAGTATTGTGCTTTTAATTCTAATTCTATATTATACAAATTATTTTCATAAATATCAAGCATTATTAATTTACTTGGATTATATTTAATAATTTGTCTGCAAAGTTCTGAACCAATAGAGCCTCCTGCTCCTGTTACTAATATTGTTTTTCCTTCTATTAATGTTCCTATTTTTTTATTGTCTAAAACAACTTGGTCACGTCCTAATATATCTTCTATATCTACATCTCTTAAGTTTTGAAACATATTTTTATTTCTAATAATGTCACCAATAGATGGTAAAATTCTTATTTTCTTTCCTGTTTCTTGGCATATATTTAAAATTTCTTTTTTCTGCTTTTTATCTATTTTTGATATTGCAAAGTAAATTTCGTCTACTTCTTCTTGTTCACATACTTCTACAATTTTATTTCTGTTTCCTACAATTTCTACTCCGTCTATTAGGCACTTCCATTTTTTAGGGTTATCATCTATAATTCCTACTATGTTATATTTTTCATTCATAGTTTGTTTTATATTTTTTACAACTTCTCTTCCTGCGTAACCTGCACCTATTATTAATACATTATATCTTTTACCATCACTTTTTTCTTGTTCTTGCATAAAATTGTTTAGTAAAAATCTAATTATAATTCTTGTTCCAATAATTCCTATTGCAGTTATAAAACTTCCTAATAATAGTTTTCTAACAGAATTTATATTAAGTCCTATGTTTTTTATTACTACTAATGTTAAACCAGATAATAAGCACATAATAATATAAATTAAATAATCTGTTCCACCTTCAAACCTGGTAATATGCCTATACGTTCTAAATAAATTTAAATAAATTTCATAAACAATTATTGATGAAATAATAGAATTGAAAATTATTTGTATATTTTCTTCTGATAAGATATAATCTTTTTGACATAATAATACATTTGCAATTATTGCAGAAAGTGCAACAATTATAATATCCATTAAAAACATAAAAAATTTACTATGTGTTTTTTTTGTTTTCATTTAAATTCCCCTTTTATAAAGCTTTTATATTAACCATTTAAGCTTAAATTTTTATTTTACCCCTGTTCTTTTTATTATTTCTGAATTAATGTTGTTTACTGTTTGTGTTGCTTGGTAATCTTGCTCATTAAATAGCTCTTTATGTAATTGTTCCACACAAGATTTTAAAGTTTTTGGCACACCATACCAAACTCCATCTATCATTTTTCCTGTTACTTCATATGGCCATCCTATACTGCTTTCAATATTAAATGAAGTTACTTTTGTTAACATGTTAGTTATTTCTGATTTTTGTATGTTTGTTTGCATTTCTGGTAAAATTTTGTCTATAAATGTGTTCAACTGAGTTAAAGACATTTTTTTAACTTTTGAAAATACCGCATTAATAACAGTTCTCATTCTTTCTGTTCTTTTATAATCTGTATCTATTTTTCTAATTCTTCCATAAGCTAAAGCTTGTTCTCCTGTTAAATTATAAGTTCCTGAACCTTCTATTCCTGGAATATGAGCTGCCTCTGCAGAAGTAATTTGAAGAGTTACTCCACCAACATAATCTACTACATCTTTTACAACTCCAAAATTAATAGTTGCAAATTCTTTTATATCTAAGTCTAAGTTTCTGTTAATTGTACTCATTGCTAATGATGCTCCACCATATGCATATGCATGGTTTATTTTTGTATATCCATGTTCCGGTACTTCTACATATGTATCTCTGTATATTGATGTCATATTTACATCATTGGTTTCTTGGTTTAAAGAAAATATTATAATGCAATCGCTTCTTCCTTTATACCCATCAGCATCATCTATACCAAATAAAACAATATTTCTATACCCAGAAAGTTTTTCTTCTATTCCTTCAGATATTTCTATATCTTCTTCTGGAATTTCTACATATTCTATTTTATTTAATTTATTATTATAAAAAATTGTTATACTTACTATAATTAAAATAACTAAAACCAAAATGGTAAATAATATTTTTTTCATAATATTATTTTTCACTCTTCTTTCGCCCTTACATTTTATTGTACTACATTTATATACTTTGGTCAATAAATTGTTAAAATTTTTAGCATTTTTTTTGCTCAAATACTTTATTTCCGTAATAGTAGATTTTATTTGACAGTAAAAAATGTAAGTTTATATAATTGTAATTTTACGTAAAAAATTTATAATAGAATATAACAATATAGGCTTCATTTGTTCTCGCCGATCTGATTTTACGACTGCAATGAGGAAATCTCAAAGGCAATAGCTATTGTAACATTTTTTTCTGATAATTTCCTATTATACAAGAAAAGCGACTATGTCGCCTTTTCTTCTCGCCGATTTGAGTTTCCGAACATAGTGAGGAAATCTCAAAGGCAATAGCGATTGTAGCATTTTTATATAATAGAAATTTCGGAGAAATTTCCTATTATATAAAAAAGCCACAATTAAATTTGAAATATCCTTTCAAATTTAATTGTGACTTTTAATATTCTTAATTTATTTAACTATGTTTTTGTTTGTGTTTTTCTTTTTTATATGTTGCACCAATTACAACTCCTACAAAACCTATAATTGTACAAATGATTCCAACTATATTTAATTTAGCTAATATATCAGTAACAATTGCAATTATTAAATCTGATGATGCTTTGTTTAGTATTAATAAATTAGAAATATCCATATTGGTTTTTATATATATATTTATTCCAATTAATAGTATTCCATTTGCTAAAAGTGAAATTCCTATATATTTTAATCCTATTTTTATTTGTTTACGATTTATAATTAAAATTATAACTGTAAATATAATTGGTAAAATATACATAACTATACTAAATTCAGATATTGTATTATTTATTTTAGTTATAGCTTTTGGAACATTATTTAAATATTGTGAATATGTACCATATGTTACTTCTGTTGAATATGTATTTATAATGGTTTCAAATATTTGATCAGCTTCTTTTTTTTCTGCCGTTGTTAAATTCATTTTATCTAGTTGATTATCTAATTGTTGTTTTATATTATTTTCATTAAAACTAACTATTTTTCCACGATACATTTGATTAAATAAATTATTTACATCTTTTCTTATTTGCTCTACTGTAAATATTTTTTCTATATTTAATTCTTCTAATCCAGATTGTTCAATATAGTCTTTTTCTTTTATTAATAGGTTTTTTTGTACTTTTTCATAAAAGTTTGTTTCTTCTAATTTATTTATTACATATGTTTGGCTTAGAACTGTTTTTGTAGTTATGCCTATTAGTATTCCTGCTAAAATTATTAACATTAGTATAAAGGCAATTATATATGATATTATTTTTATTACTATTTTCATTTATTCTTCCTCCATTAGTTCTGCATAAACTACAAATCTATGTTTTTTGTGCCCTATACCTGTTACTGGATAACAAGTATAAAGCATTAAAATTTCTTTTTCATCTTGTATAGGAAGTTTATCTGATTCGGACATATGTATAACTTGTGTATCGTATACTTTATAATTAAATTCTCCATAGTTTGTTGTGATTTTAATTTTATTTCCTACTTTTACCTGAGGTAGTTTTCTAAAGAATCTTGCAAAATTATGTGCAGCATATACAATGGAACCGCCCTCTCCTGGAAAATAACTACCAGAATAATGTCCCACTCCTTTATTTAAAATTTCATCTGTATCACCTAAGTAAACTGGTAAATCAACTCCTATAGAATCAATTTTTATGTTTCCATATTTAGTTCCATATGCAGGGTATGTGTCTAATCTTTTCTTTTCTGTATTTATTTCTAATTTTTGTTCATTTGCTTGCTTTTCTTCTATAGATATTGTATTTAATATAGATACAGCAAAACTAATTTGTTTGCCTATTATTAGTTTTATTGCTACTACAACTATTACTGCAAATAATAAAGCAACTATTATAGATATAATAGTTGCTTTACTTATTCTTGCAAAATTATTTTGCACTTGCTAATCCTTTTTTTGTAAAGAATACGATAGCAACGGCAACAATTGCTATTACAGGAATATATGCATAATTTGTGCTTCCTGTTTGTTTAATAATAGGAGTAACTGTATCGAATTTTGTTCCATCTAAATTGTAAACAGTTATTGTTCCATTTGCATTAACTGTAGCTTTAATAGATGTATTTGCACTAACATCTTCTACTAATGCTATAAGTTCATCTTTAACTGAAGAACTTAATTTTTTTACATCTGTAGCTTCAGCTTTATTTAAAATTTCAACAGCTTCATCAAATTTTGTTTTTACATAATCTAAGTCTGTTGATGATACTTCGTTTTTGCTTAAGTATCTTTCAATTTCTACTTTTTGTGAAGCACTTACTAGTACTACTTTTTTTCCAGCAACTTCTTGTGCTTTTGTTACATAAGCAACAAAATCATCAGCTGAAATAGCGTTTACTGTAGTAGCTACTGCTAGTAATAATAATACA
>CANQAB010000018.1 GCA_947589445.1 uncultured Clostridia bacterium
AAAAGTATACAAAAAAGAATGTATGTTTGTACATCGTTATTTTCGATTTTTCATACATTCTTATTTTATCATTTTTAACCGACATCACGAGAATCGGAAGAACGATAGCCTAAGATAGATTTTTTAATAGCATCCATAATAAACCAAACATAACGTTTAGAGTTTTTAACTTTAGTATAAGTTTCATCAGCAGCCAAATAATGAGTAGGTTTGTAATCAAAAGAGTCAACAAAAGGTTTAATACAGTAGCTAGCAGTAGTAGCATAATTAGCAATTTGAGTATGAGAAATCTTAACACCATGAACTTCACGCATTACACGAGAAACGGCGCGAGTAGACATGACATCCCACAATTGACCAAGTATGTAAGGCAGAGACCCATAATATGAGGAGAAAACTTACGAAAAGCGAGGCTAGAAGCATTTTGAGGAAGAGAATGTAAATCGACCTTGAAGAAATCAATTTTAAATTCACGATAAATATAATGGAGTTTAAATCTTTCTGGATTAGATTCAAATTCTTTTAAATCTTCTTTAGATAAAGAATCAAGGTTATTCAAATAAAAAGAACATTTAGGGTTACGACAACGATGAATAATAAAATGTTTACGTTCTTTTTTAGTAGAAAGAGGCTTACCACAATGAGGACAACAAAAATCGAAATGCAAAGAAGCATAATTATTTTTGTTAAAGTGAGTATTACAAACTTTACAAAGGAATTGTCCACGTCCACCAGTATTATCATAAATATAATCAGAAGGAGCATCGCAGCAAGGGCAAGAAATAGAAGTAGGAACAGTATTTTTCCCACGATGAATAACAGGTTTAAGGACTTTACCATTAGAAATAAAATACTCATTTAAAAGAATTTTAAAATTTTTCTTTTTAATAGGAGTATTTAAAATAGGCAAATTATCTACCTTTAACTTATTGTATTTAGGGCTATAGCAGTCATAGTGTTGTTTAGATTTAAGAGGTATATTTTTAGCTATAAAAAATAATAAATATTTAATTTGATTATTAAGCACTTGAATATGTGCTAGTAATAGAGTTATAATAGATTCCATAATGACCAACCTTTCTGTTTTGGTTTTGTGGTGAAACTATTATATCAGAAAAAAGGGGGGCATTACTTTTTTTATCAAAAAAGTTGTAAAACCTTAGAAACAAAGGTAGTTTAACTCAATAAAAAAATAATTTAGTTGACACTACCGTAATATGGATAGGAGGAGTTTTATGAATATTTTAGAAAGAATAAAAAATATATTTAAAAAACAAAAAAGTTTACCCCAAAGCACTGAACAACATCTGGAAAATCAGTCATCGGAATCATTTGTTGATCAATTAAAAAGAAAGGCAAATGAACATTTAACATTTGATCAATTAAAGTTAAAACTTGCAAAGGAAGTTGGTTTTGATGATAAAATTCTAAATCTTCCTGGTGTTAAAGAAATGTTATTTAGTTTTGATGAATTTGAAAATATCAATAGAATTAGTATAGAGAATATGAATGAGTATATAGGGTATATTAAAGCTCGGACGAATCATTAATGGTGCATTTATTGGTCATATATTTAATGATACAATTGAAGTAAAATATAAAGAGGACTCTGATAATTATATTGTAACTCAACATATAACGGATCCAGTAATAAAAAGGGAGATAGATCAAACAAGTATATATGATAAAAATAATAATTTAGAAATGAAACGTATAATAAAAACTAAAGACTACTATAGTGGATTTGCCGACATTAGTGAAAAAAGATTTGGACGAGCTCCTAAAGATATAGCACTAATATTGGAAAAAGAATTATACGATGGTTCCGATGATGTAAAGTGTTGTAGACTATTTGATATTTCTATGAGTAATTCAGATATTGCAACCTTAGATGGTGTTAATAAGGAATCTACTTTGATATATGAGACTAACGATGAGGATGAAATTATTAATAAGTGGAAGGATTTCGCGAAAGAATCTATAAATAATAATGAACGTAAAAACCGTATAAACAAAAAAATATCTCAATCAAAATATTCAAAAGCATGTTCTAAATATTTAGGAATAGATCGAAATATGAATGAACAGATTAAATAATTAAAAATAAAATTTAAATAGAAAAGATTAATATAATTATTTAAAGTTTTAAGAAAAGAGATTAATTTATGGAAATTGCAAGTGAATGGAAAGATTATGAAATATTAGATATGTGTGATGGGGAAAAACTTGAAAGATGGGGAAATATAATCTTAATTAGACCAGATCCACAAATTATATGGAAAGAAAAAAATTTTCCAGAAAAATGGAAAATAGCAAATGCAAAATATTCAAGAAGTAATACAGGTGGTGGTTCATGGAAGTATAATAAAAAATTACCTGAAGTTTGGCAAATTCAGTATAAAGATTTAACATTCAATATAAAACCAATGGGATTTAAGCATACAGGGTTATTTCCAGAACAAGCTGTTAATTGGGATTGGATGATAAATAAAATAAAATTAGAAAAAAGAGAACTAAAAGTGCTAAATCTTTTTGCATATACTGGTGGAGCACGGTTGCATGTAGTTATGCAGGTGCTTCAGTAGTTCATGTAGATTCATCAAAAGGAATGGTAGCTTGGGCAAAAGAAAATTTAGCTTCTTCAGGATTATCAAGTAGGCCAGTAAGATTTATAATAGATGATGTTACAAAATTTGTTCAAAGAGAAATAAGAAGAGGAAATAAGTATGATGCAATTATTATGGATCCCCCTTCTTATGGAAGAGGAAAAAATGGAGAGGTTTGGCAGTTTGAAAATAATATTTCAGATTTAGTAGAAATATGTACGCAAGTACTATCTGATGATCCTCTATTCTTTTTAATAAATTCATACAAAACCGGAATATCATCAAAAGTTTTAGAAAATATTTTGAGTTTAAAATTAAAAATAAAAAAAGGTAAATTTTCATCAGGAGAAATTGGACTTCCAATGCATGATTCAAGATTGGTATTGCCTTGTGGAATATATGGAAGATGGGAAAAGTAATATGCAAGATTTAAATGTATTATACGAAGATAATCACATAATAGTAGTAGAAAAGCCGGTAAATATACCTTCTCAAGGTGATAAAACAGGTGATACTGATATGCTAACTATTGTAAAATCATATATTAAAGAAAAATATAAACAAGTTAATGGTAAAGTTGAAAAATATGAGAAAAAGCAGACTATTGGTAAAAATATGATGGGAGATAATATTATAGATATTATACCTACTAAAAAAGAAATAAATGTTGGATAAATTTTATTTATAAAAAATCAGTAGAGTAGGGAGGAGTAGAGCATTTCCTTACTATTGATAAAATAAATATTTTAATGAAATTAAAAATTAAAACATAAAATGAAAATTAAGATAAAAAATTAGAATAAAAATCATTTAAAAAATTAAAAATAAAAAATTTAAAATTAATAAATAATAAAATTTTAAATTCTAATTTAACAAAATTCAATTTGTGCAAAATTAAAATTATAGAAATTCTAAAAAACGAACATTTGTTGTTTATAAAATTTATTTAATAAATTTTTCAGTTTTATAATTATTTTTACTAATTGATTATGCTGAAAATCGTTTTTAAGACATTTTTATATTAAACTAATAAAATTAATAATCTTAATCTATAATTTGATTCTAATTGATTAATAAATCTTCATAATATAATTCATTATTTAAAATTAAAATTACATTATTATATAAAGTCATTACTAAAATTGCTATATAATATAAAATTTTTAAAAAACTTATAATTATTACTGCAACTGATGTTAAGCTTAAAAAGTGCTTAAAAAGCGACGCACGAGAATCGATTTTAAGCCGTTTTTAAAAAAATGTAATATAGCTTGTTGTCTAAAAAAATGAGCAAAATACTGAAAATAAAGGATTTTGAAATTTTGGGAATTATAATAACATTATTATAATTTTTTTATAATTATATAGGTTACAATAAATTAAAAAAATCAAACCAGACATAATAAAAAAATTGATGCATCAGAATCGATTTTAAGACATTTTTATAAAAAAGTAATATAAGTTTATCATCTAAATAATAAGCTGAAATAGGCTTATTTAAAGGAATAGCGAGATTTTAAAGATAGGACCTGAAACATGGTCTTATTTTTTGATCCCTATGCCGAGTTGCACAAAAGTTTCATTTTGTGCAATGTTATACATTTCTTTTTTATACACATTTTACCTATATTTCTCTCTAAAGTTCTACCTATCTTCTGCTTTTATTAGGTATTAATGTGTACTTACTAATAATTCTTTTTTTATCGAATTTTATATTTATTATTTCATTTTTAATATCCTCTATTTTATTTACAACTGTACCATAAGTATAGAAACTACCTATAACAAAGTTTACTGTATTAACGTTACTATTCATTGCATCTTCTATTGCTTCTTCTATACTTTTTTTATGTATATTTTCCACAGTAGTATACTTTTTCATATATTCATATAATTCATCGCTTGTTGCATAGCTATCAGAATTATTACCTGATGTTAATATAAATAAAGCTTCTTTATCTTCTGCTAATAATTTTAACATCTTATCATAATCTTTTCTCTTAAGGATTGATATAACATAAACTCTTTTATAATTACTATAATACATATGTACCATATTTTGTAAATTCTTTATTGCAGGTTCATTATGTGCACCATCATATACTATTATTGGGTTATCGTTTAATTGTTCCATTCTACCTTTATGAATTACTGTTTCCAATCCAGCTCTTATACTTGAACTTGTAACTTCGTATCCTAATTCATTTAATATTTTCATTGTTTCTATACATAAACTTGCATTTTGAATTTGAATTTTTCCTTTTAAATTTAGCCTTAATTCTGTCATATCCTTATAATCAAAATATTGAAAATTGTTATCAAATTTGTAATTTGCTACATTAGATTCTTTTACTATATGTAATATATTGTTTTTATTCTCACATTGTTTAATAAACACATTATCGACTTCAGGTACAGTTTGAAAAATTACAGTATTTGAATTATCTTTTATAATTCCTGCTTTTTGATATGCTATTTCAGCTAATGTATTACCTAATATGTGCATATGATCATATCCTATTGATGTTATAATTGATACCAATGGTTTTGTGATAATATTTGTACAATCATATAAACCACCAAGACCTGTTTCAAGAACAACAAAATCAACATTGTTTCTGTAAAAATATAGTAAAGCCATTGTTGTTTCTAGTTCAAATAAAGTGATATTAACTTCTTCAATTTTATTATATTCATCTATTAACGGTTTTAATTCTTCTATAAGTTTTAACATTTCTTCATCAGATATTTCTTTTCCATTAATACTTATTCTTTCATTGTATCTAATTAAATGAGGAGATATGAATTTACCCACTTTATAACCTTGCTTTTGTAAAATATTAGCTATTATTTCTGTACAACTTCCTTTTCCATTTGTTCCTGCAATATGTATAAATTTCATGTGTTTTTCAAAATTATTATATTTATCCATAAAATACTGCATAGCTTTTAGTGAAGGATTTTTTGTACCTTTATAAAAATTTTTTAAATATTCATTTACATCTACATCAATCATTATTAAACCTCCTTACATCAAATATTTATCAAATATCGGATTTAAAACTATATTTAAAATATATATAATTGTAACTTGAATTAGTAACATTATTAATTGTGATACAGCTCTTGTACTTATGATAACGAAGTATGCTTTTCCATATAACATATGTAGCCAAAAAGATGTAAAAAATAGAACAGATTCTGAACTGCTCTATTTGTCTATAATTAGAATATTAACAATAAAATTTAACATTACCTGAATGTATTACTTTCCACATTTCAACAATTTGAAAATAATGTAAAGAAATATCTTCGCAAATAATATTTAATTCTCTTTCAGGTATTTTACTTTTATTATGACAAAGAATACACCCACCTGACTGTGTTATCCATACTTTAGTTGCATTTACTGTTGGATTACCTTTTGAAATATGAACATGTATAGGTTCATCATTTTCATTTGTCCAAAAATAAATTTTATATCCGTTTTAATTCAAAAATACTAGGCAATTTCTATACCTCCTAATCTTGCATATTTAAAGAAAAATGAAGCTCCATTTTTTGCTATCTCCATAAATTTTTTCTTTTCTTCATCTGAATAATTTCCATCTTCTAAAACAACTTCATAGCTTGGAAGTTCAATTACATAAGTATCAAATCCGTATTCCATAGGCCTTTCAAAAGTGACACGAAGAAATTCCTCACCATTCTCTTTTTTTCCTATATTAGAAAATACTCCTAATGTCCCATCAGGATATTTTGCAAATTCAAAAGTCATTATAATTTCACTCTCCTTTTCACTTATTAATCATATATAACTAAATTACCGTTTTCTTTAATAATTTTACTATATAAATTATTTGCAAGTCAATATTATGACATAATTTTTATAAATGTTCACTTATCTCGCATCTCTGCTTTTTATTTTGTAATTTTATGTTGCCCATTTCACTATATTATGTAACTTTCTCGTTTTTGTAATAAACCGCTATTTTTCGCATATTTCAGAGTTTTTTTATACCCCTATTTTCCCATTAAAAAATGTCCGATTTCTTTCATTTTGTGCAATGTTATATGTTTTTTTATACACATCGTACCTATCAATCTTTTATATAAATTGTAATCTATTTCTTTATTGTTAAATCATAGCTTAAATCAATTAACTCACATATTTTATTTTTTGAAACTGTACCATCTAGTAAAACTGTAATCCAATGTTCCTTATTCATATGGTATGCTGGTAATATACCTAAGAATAAAGTACACCAAATATGCTATCCTTTTATTCATATATTTATTATCTTAAGATTATTTTAATTTTTTCTATAAATTCTTCATTATTTTTTGTTGCTATAATTTGATTTATTATTTGTTCTGTTACTTCTGAAGTATTTAAATTTGATAAAGCTTTTCTCAATGAATATACTGTTTCTAATTCTTTTTCTGTTAATAAAAGGTCTTCTCTACGAGTACCAGATTTATTTATATCTATTGCTGGAAAAATCCTCTTTTCTGAAAGTTTTCTATCCAAATGAACTTCCATGTTTCCTGTTCCCTTAAATTCTTCAAAAATAATATCATCCATTTTGCTTCCAGTTTCAATTAATGCAGTAGCTAATATAGTAAGGCTTCCTCCATTTTCTATATTTCTAGCTGCTCCAAAAAATCTTTTTGGTTTATGTAATGAACTAGGATCTAATCCTCCAGATAGTGTCCTTCCAGATGCAGGAACTACTAAGTTATAAGCTCTTGCAAGTCTTGTTATACTGTCTAGCAAAATTACAACATCTTTATTTTGTTCAGTTAATCTTTTGGCCCTTTCTAATACCATTTCTGCTACTTTTACATGGTGTTCTGCAACTTCATCAAATGTTGAATAAATAACATCTCCTTTTATAGACCTTTTCATATCTGTAACTTCTTCTGGTCTTTCATCTATTAATAAAACTATTAATTCAACTTCTGGATTATTTTGTGTTATACTATTTGCTATTTTCTTAAGAAGAGTAGTTTTTCCTACCTTTGGTGGAGCAACAATCATTCCTCTTTGCCCTTTTCCAACTGGAGAAATTAAATCTATTATTCTCATTGCATATTCATTGCTTGTTGTTTCTAGTTTTAATCTTTCTGTTGGATATATTGGTATTAAATCATCAAACCCTTTTCTTCTATATGCATTTTCGGGTGAATCTCCATTTACTTCACCTACAAAAATTAAAGCAGGAAATTTTTCTCCTTCCTTTGGACTTCTAGCAATTCCTTTAATCATATCTCCTGTATTAAGTTTAAATCTTTTAATTTGTATAGGAGAAATATATACATCTTTAGGAGTAGGTAAATAATTTTCACCTCTTAAGAAGCCATATCCATCAGGAAGGACTTCTAATATTCCTTCTACAATTGTATCAGTTTCACTTGTTACTTTATATCGTTCTATATTTTCTTCTGGCAAACTATCTTCTTCAGATAATAATTTTATTAATTCCTCTTTTTTTAGTTTTGAAATATTTTTTATTTCTTTATTTTTAGCAATTTCTTTCAATTCAGATAAACTTAAATTTTCTATATTTTCCATCACTTAATTCCTCCCTTTTATATTTTATTAATTTATATACTTTTGGATAAAAAAAGAATAAAACAGGAAAACTGGATTAAACAACTTATTATTTTATAATACTAATATAAAAAATAGAACAAATCAAAAATATCAATTACGATTATTAATATATTTACTACTACGAATTATAACATAAATAAATAAACAAAAAAGTTATTACTTTTTTGTTTATTTATTTATGTTAATATAAACTCTTTCATTATTTGAATACATATCTAATTTTTCCCTACAAATAGATTCGATATATTCCTTGGATTCCAAGTTATCCTTTGTAGCAATTAAAGTTTTTTTATATTCTTTAGCTTCATCAATTTTTGCAGAATAATATTCTTTTTGTGAATCATAAGAATTTATTTTTTGTTGTTGATTAACAAAAATAACCATTCCATATATAAAAACACATATTAAACATAATTTATATATTAAATTTTTTTTAAGAAATTTTTTCATCTGTAATACGCTTCCATTTTAAATTAATTTTATAATCTTACGGATACAATATATGTACATATTTATATTTTTCTACAAATCGACCTAAAATCCTTCTTCATTAGTTATTTTTTTATGCTTTATTTTAGTTTTAAATATTTTTTTTATTTTTACAACATTTTTTTCGCCAATTTTTCTTATATTGATAATAATGAAAGAAATTGGTCTAAAAAATATATTTTTTAAGAATTTATAAATTATTTTAATTGGTTTAATTAATAAGACTATAAATTTTTTTATAGAATTAATTATTATCATATTTATATTAATAAAATATTTGCTAAAAAATAGCATATAAAAAACAATTCCTATAATAATTCCTATAAAGATATAAAATCGTAATTGTCCATTATTAAAGAAAAATATTGAAAATAATATAGTAATTCCTGTAAATATTCCAAATAAAACATCTTCAATATTAGTTATAATATCAGATGTTTTAAAAGTTCGTCTTAATATTCTAAATATATCAAATATAATACTTAGAATTATTCCAGTTGCAATAAAATATAGAAAGCTAATTAATTGTTCTAAATTATTGGTATACATTATTCTTTTAATCACCTATTTAAATATTTTTCCTAAGAAACCTTCATTCTTTTTATCTAGGTCTTTAGAACTATATGTTAACGAAATTATTTCACCTTCTACTATTACTTCGGAAGTATCAATACTTAATTTATTAATTCTTAAATTATCTCCTTTTATAGTTAATAAACCTAATTCTGTTTCTACAATAATAATTTGATCATCAAAACTTAAAACATCTAAAACACCAGATATATTTAATTTATTTCTGTTTTCTAGCACTAGATTTTGAACAATGTTTTGATTTATATTTTTTCTATCTTCTAATGTCATATACCTCTTCCCTCCACTTTTAAAGCTATATAAATATATATATTCTGACAATAAAAAAATATAACTAAAAGCATCAATTTTTTAGTATTTACAATATAATTTATAAGTTTAAAATAGAAATAAAAGGAAATTTTGTACTAAAATTTTATGGTTTCAATTAAAATAAAAAAAGCAACTTTTCAGTCGCTTTTTATTCCATAAGAGAATATATTTATTTACTAATAATTGTACCTCTAGAATTTTCTTCAAAAATAGATTTTACATGAATAGGAATATGATATTTCTTAGCTAGTTCTACACATTTATTATGAAGAACCTTTGCTCCATTATTGGATAACGCCAACATCTCATCATAACTTATGGTATCATATTTAAAAGCATTTTCATTTATTTTTGGATCTTCATTATAAACACCTGCTACATCTTTATATATATCACACTTACTTGCTTTAACAGCAGCTGCAATTGCTACGGCAGTTGTGTCTGAACCACCTCTTCCAAATGTTGTAATATCTTGATTTTCTTCATTAATTCCTTGGAAACCTGCTATTATGACAATTTTATTTAAGTTTAATTCTTTTGAAATTCTATTTAGATTAATACTAGTGATATCTGCGTCACCATATATGTTATTTGTTTTAATAGGAACTTGCCATCCTGTTAATGAAACAGCCTTATATCCTAATTTATTTAAGCACATTGCAAGTTTAGCAATTGTAATTTGTTCTCCAACAGATAGAAGTACATCTAATTCTCTTTTACTTAAGTTATTTCCTATTTCTTTTGCCTCTTTTATTAAATTGTCAGTTGTTTTTCCTTGTGCTGATACTACTACAATTACCTTATTGTTATTATCATATTCTTTTGTTATATGTTTACATATATTAAATAATTTTTCAGTATTTTCTACTGAACTTCCTCCAAATTTTTGTACTACAATGCCCATATCTGGCACCTCTTTTTTATTGTATATATAAGCATATTTAATTAAATATTGCTATATAATATTATATTAATAATAAATAAAAAAGGTGCTTTATATTAATGTACTAATTTATACACTTTTTTAAATATTCATCTATAAAATCATCTATTTCACCATTCATTACTGCTTCGATATTTCCAACTTCATAATTAGTTCTATGGTCTTTTACCATTGTATATGGGCAAAATACATAAGACCTAATTTGGCTTCCCCATGCAATTTCTTTTTGAATACCTTTTAAATCTTCTATTTTTTCTTTATTTTCTTTTTCTTTTAAGTCCAATAATTTAGACTTAAGCATTCTCATAGCTGTTTCTTTGTTCATAGTCTGTGATCGTTCTGATTGGCATGAAGTAACAATACCTGTCGGTATATGAGTTATTCTGACAGCTGAATCCGTTTTATTAATGTGTTGTCCACCTGCTCCAGATGAACGGTAGGTATCAATTCTTAAATCACTTGGATTAATATCAATTTCTATATCATCTGTTATTTCAGGTAGTACCTCCAAAGAAGCAAAAGAAGTATGGCGTCTTCCACCTGCATCAAAAGGAGATATTCTAACTAGTCTATGTACTCCATGTTCACATTTTAAATATCCATAAGCATTCTCTCCTTCTACTAATGCAGTAACACTTTTAATACCTGCCTCATCACCTTCCAAATATTCTAGTTCTTTTACAGTATAACCATTTTTATTTGCCCATCTTGTATACATTCTATATAGCATTTCTACCCAATCTTGAGATTCTGTTCCTCCCGCACCAGGATGCAAAGTTATAATTGCATTATTTTTATCATATTTACCATACAAAAGTGTTTGAATTTCAAATTTTTCTATATCATTTTTAACTTTTTTAGTTAAAAAAACTAATTGTTTTTCTAATTCTTCATCTGTATCCATGCTTAATAATTCATTTAAATCTTTTAAATCTGATAATTGTTTACTAATATCATTATACATTTTTAATTTACTTTTAATGTCTTTAATTTGCTTTAGAATTACATTGGATGTATTTATATTATCCCAAAATCCATTTTCTAGTGTCTTATTTTCTAAAGTTTTTAATTTTTCATTTTGATTATCTAAATTTAGGGCTATATATATTTTATTAAGCTTACCATATAATTCATCTATTAACTTACAGTTTTCTTCTAAATCTAACATTTTTTCTCCTCTTTTATTTTAACTGCTATTTTTTATAATACCAAATATTATATAATATTTGGTATGTTTTTTCAACCGTTTATTGTCCTATACTATTTATTTTAATAGGGTCAGGCACTTTTATTTACTTTATACATATATTTTATTATATAGTAAAATTTGGAGGTTGATTTATTATATGTTAACATTTCTTACAGGATTTCTTACTTTTTTAAAATCAGCTGTGTTCGTTGTTCGGATATATTCAAGGAAATGGATTATTTCCAGAGCCACTATCCACAGAAGAAGAAAAAGAATATATAGATAAAATGATGCTTGGAGATGAAGAAGCAAAAAATATATTAATAGAAAGAAATTTAAGACTAGTAGCTCATATTAGTAAAAAATACTCTACAACAAATATTGATCAGGATGATTTAATATCTATTGGTTCTATTGGATTAATTAAGGCAATTAATAGCTTTGATAATACAAAAAATATACGATTAGCTACATATGCTGCAAGATGTATTGATAATGAAATATTAATGTTTATACGTACAAGTAAGAAAACAAAAGCCGAAGTATTTTTAAATGAGTCTATTGGAAAGGATAAAGATGATAATGAAATTACCTTAATGGATGTTATTGAAAAAGAGGAAACATGCATTGATGACGAAATTGACTTAAAATTAAAAATAAAAGAATTATATAATAAAATGAAAGAAGTTTTAAAGGACAGAGAAATAAACATTTTAAAACTTAGATTTGGACTAAATGGTATTAAACCCAAAACTCAAAATGAAATTGCAAGCATGTTTGGAATTAGTCGTTCATACGTATCTAGAATTGAAACAAAAGCAATTCATAAACTGTCTGAAGTAATAAAAGAATAAGAATGGTCGATATAATTTTATCGACCATCTTCTGCGCTTATTAAACTTCATTATTTATAATATCTTTAATTACTTCTCCTGCTATAATTAATCCAGCTACTGAAGGTACAAAAGAAATGCTTCCAGGTACTTGATTTCTAATATTACATTTTCTTTTGGTTTCTGGAGGACAAATGCATTTTGTTTTACAACTAGATTCAGAATTTTCTGTTATATCTATTGGTTCTTCTTTTGAATAAACTACCTTTAACTTTTTTATATTTCTTTTTTTTAACTCTTTTCTCATTACTTTTGCTAACGGACAGACACTTGTTTTATAAATATCAGTTACTTCGAATCTAGTTGGGTCTAGCTTATTTCCTGTTCCCATGCTAGAAATAATTGGAACATTTAGTTTATTAGCTCTTACTACTAATTCTATTTTTGCTGTTACTGTATCAATACTATCTACTATATAATCAATAGTATTATCTAAAATTTCTTTGCTGTCTGGCATAAAAAATTCTTGGAATATCTCTACTTTTGCATTTGGATTAATTTCTAAAATTCGTTCTTTTGCAACTTCTACTTTAGGTTTACCAACTGTTTTTCTTGTGGCTATTATTTGTCTATTTAAATTGGTTAAACAAATTTTATCATCATCTACTAAAATAAAACTGCCTATACCTGCTCTTACAAGTCCTTCTACTACAAAAGAACCAACCCCTCCAATTCCGAAAACTGCAACTTTTGCATCATTTAGCTTTTTTATTGCTTCTTTTCCTATTAATAACTCAGTTCTTGAAAATTGATTTAACACTCTATTTTTCCTCCACCCAATACGATATCTCCTATATAAAATACAGCTGATTGCCCTGGTGTAATGGCACGTTGTGGCTCTTTAAAAATTACTTTTATCTTATTGTTATCCTGTATTATCTTAGCTGTAGCAACTTTAGAAGTATAACGTGTTTTAACTTCTACTTCTATCCAATCTTTAATCTCATCCATTAATAATAAATTAATATCTGAAACAATAATTTCTTTTTTATATAATTCTGATTCTTCTCCAACAATAACTTCATTTTTGTCTTTATTAAATCCTAAAACGAAAAGAGGAACCGAATTAGAAATACCAAGTCCTTTTCTTTGACCTATAGTATAGTGATATAATCCAGAATGTTTTCCTAGAATTTTTCCCCTACTATTTACAATATTTCCCTCTTTAGGCTTAATGTTAGAATTATTTTCTAGAAATTGTGTATAGTTTCCATCTGGAACAAAACAAATATCCTCACTATCTGGTTTATTTGCAACGTTTAAGTGATTGTTTCTTGCTATTTCTCTTATTTCTTCTTTATTTTCAAAATTAGCTAAAGGAAAAATAACATGTTCTATTAATTCTTTGGGAATATTCCATAAAACATAACTTTGATCTTTTTTTACGTTACTAGATTTCTTTAATACCCATCTACCGTATTCTTTACAATACTGCGTTTTAGCATAATGTCCTGTTGCAATATAATTACAATCTAATTCTTTTGCTTTTTCCCACATCAATCCAAATTTCATGTATTTATTACATTCAATACATGGATTAGGGGTTTTACAATTTGCATAACAGTTTATAAAATCTTCAATAACATAATTTCTAAATTCTTTTTGATAATTATATGTAAAATGAGGTATACCAATAGAATTACATACATTTTTTGCATCTAAATAAGTATTTATATTACAGCAACTACTTCCTGTAAATAACTCTAATGTCGTTCCAATTACTTCATACCCTTGATTTTTTAATAATAAAGCTGAAACACTACTATCAACGCCACCACTCATACCAAGTAATACTTTATTATTCATATATACTAATTCCTTTCTATAAATTGCAATATTTTCTTTCAGACTGTTTTGAGACTTTTTTGAAAAATTAGATCCCGACAGCTTATTAAGAGGCGTGGGAATACTCCTTGGCTTGGAGGGTCTAAATTTGAAAAAAAAGTGCTCAAAAATGGGCTGAAAGATTACTAAAAGGTATTTTCATTTTTATTTATAATATCCTCTATTGTATGCCATGCAAGTAGTGCGCATTTTACTCTAGCAGGCATGTTAGATACATTTTTAAAGGCAATTGCGTCTTCTAATTTTTCTAACTTACTTTCATCTGTAATTTCTCTTTTAATCATACCTATAAATGTTTGTATAATTTCCTTTGCTTCTTCTATTGTTTTTCCCTTTAAGGTATCAATCATAATAGAAGTTGAAGCTTGAGAAATAGCACAACCATGTCCAGAAAAAGCCATATCTTCAATAATATTTCCATTTAATTTTATTTCTAATGTAATTTCGTCACCGCAATTAGGGTTATGTCCTATTTCAGAAAAGTCAACATTATTTAATTTCTTTTTATTATATGAATTCATACTATGCTCCATAATTAATTCATTATAGATATTATCTAAATCTTCCATAAAACCCCTTTCTATTTATATGTTATCATATAATTTTATTTCCCTTATCTTGATATATATCTTTTAAACATACTATACGCTTTATTTAATGCATTTACTAGTTTATCTACATCTTCTTTTGTATTATAGAAATAGAAACTAGCTCTGCAAGTAGAATCTATTCCCAAATAACGCATAAGTGGTTGTGCACAGTGGTTACCAGAACGTATGCAAACATCTTCTGCATCTAAAATACTTGCTACATCATGAGGATGTATGCCTTTTATATTAAAGGATATAACCCCTGAATGATTTTCTTTATTTGATGTTAAATAAAGTTCTATATAATCTAATTTTGATAATTGTTCTCTGGCATATTCTAGTAATTCATTTTCTATTTTTTGTATTTTATCATAACCTATATTTTCAATATAATCAATAGCAGAAACAAGTCCAATTACTCCTTCTACATTTTGCGTACCTGCCTCAAACTTATTTGGAAGAGGTGCAAAAGTAGTATTCTGCTCATAAACATATTCTATCATGTCTCCTCCCATTAGAAAAGGATTCATTTTATTTAGTAATTCCTTTTTTCCATATAAAACACCAATTCCAAGTGGTGCAAGCATTTTATGGCCAGAAAAAACTAAAAAATCGGCATTTAAATCTTGTACATCTATTTTCATATGAGGAATACTTTGTGACGCATCTACCACAACAATTGCTCCTTTTTTATGTGCATAGTTAATTATTTTTTTTATGGGATTAATTGTTCCTAAAACATTGGAAATATGCGTAATTGCTACTATTTTTGCTTTATCTGTAATTTTTCTTTCTATCTCTTCATCAGTCAACTCAAAATTTTCATTTATATACATATAAGTTAATTTGCTTTCTGTAACCTTGCAAACTTTTTGCCATGGAACTAAATTAGAATGATGCTCCATAATAGATAGAACTACTTCATCACCTTGTTTTAAATTTTCCATTCCATAGGAATAAGCAATTAAATTTAGACTTTCAGTAGCATTTTTAGTAAATATAATTTCTTCTTTATGTTTGCTATTAATAAATTTTGAAATTTTTTCTCTTGCATTTTCATATTTTTCTGTTGCTTTTATGCTCAAAGAATATGCTCCTCTGTGTGGGTTAGCATTATAATTTTTATAGTATTCTTCTATTGCTCTTATTACATTCACAGGCTTTTGTGTTGTTGCAGCACTATCTAAATAGGCTATATTTCTATTTTCTAAAATTGGAAAGTCTTTTTTGATATCCATCTTTTTCTCCTTTTAATCTAATCTTTTATCTATTTCTTCAAAAATTTCCTCTTTTATGGCTTCATTTGTAATATTCTCTAATATTTTGTTAAATTTAGCTCTAACCATTAGCTTTCTTGCTTCTTTTAATTCAAATCCCCTACTCATAATGTAAAATAATTCTTTATTACCTATTTTTCCACTGCTAGTTGAATGATTCCCTTCCACATCTTCTTCGCTACATAATAGCATTGGTAATGCCATAGATTTAGCTGTATCAGAAAGAAGCATGCAAGATTCATTTTCGTTTCCTTTAGCCTTTTTACAGCCTTTTTTGAAATCAATTGTTCCTTTAAAATGTTTTTGAGCATTATCTTTTAAGGCTCCTTGTACTTCTATGTTTATGTTTGATTTCTGACCTCTTAGTTCTCCGATATAATTCAAATCAAATAATTGATTTTCTCTTCCTAAATATATACTGTTTAATGTATTATTGGAACTATCACCAATCAAATTTGAATAATAATTTGTAATGCTATTTTTTCCACCAAAATCAACAATAGTGTAATCGATATTTGAGCTTTTTTCTAATTTATTTTCAATACTTACAAAATTATTTGATTTATTATTTAATAAATTTAGCAAAATAATATGAATGTTAGAATTTTCTTGTGCAAATACTCTGATAAGACCATTATGAAATGCTTCTATGTCTTCCAATGTTTTGTAAATTAAAATTATAGTTGCTTTTGCACCTTCTATTGTATTAATTTGAATATTATCTACTAAATTTAAATTATCTTTATCAAAATCAAAATGAATTATTAATTCATTATTAGTTTTGTTATTAATTGTTATATTTATAGTTTGGTTAGCACTATTATTTACTTGAGATATCAGATTCTCTCCTACTCCATATAATAATGGACACTTACTAATGTGATTATCAATGTTAGTTTTAGTATCTTTATTAAAAATTGTTATATTATTGAAATTACCAATTACTTGTGGAATCGAAACATTTTTTAGATTAATGTTATTAATATTAAAATTTCTAGATGTTCTAATTGGTGTTTCATTTAATTTTAAAATTTCCATTCGAATTTCCTTTCTCACTATTTCAAGTTTATCCTATTGCACCTTCTAATTCAAGATTAATCAAATTATTCATTTCTACTGCATATTCTACAGGCAATTCCTTTGATATTGGATAAGCAAATCCTCTTACAATCATTGCTTTTGCATCTTCTTCTGATAAACCTCTACTCATTAAATAGAAGATTGTTTTATCACTAATTTTTCCTATCTTAGCCTCATGTGAGAATTCTACTTCATCTGTTTGAATATCGTTTGTTGGAATAGTATCTGATCTTGAAATATCGTCTAACATAAGAGATTCACAAGATACAGAACATTTACTATTTTTAGCATTTTCATTTACTCTAACTAATGAACGATAAGTACAAGTACCACCATTTTTAGAAATAGATTTAGCATTTACCACACTAGAGGTATTAAGTGCATTATGAACAACTTTAAATCCATTATCTAAGTTCTGACCTTTTCCTGCAAAAGAAATACCTGTGAATTCTGTTTTAGCTCCTTCTCCATTTAAAATACTCATTGGGTATAACATAGAAATTTTAGAGCCAAAAGAACCTGAAACCCATTCCATTTTAGCATTTTTACCTACAATTGCTTTTTTTGTATTTAGATTAAGCATATTTTTTGACCAGTTCTCTATTGTAGAATACCTTAAATAAGCATTATCTTTTACATATAGTTCAACACATCCAGCGTGTAAATTTACTTTATTATACTTTGGCGCACTACAACCTTCTATAAAATGAAGACTTGCTCCTTCATCTACAATAATTAAAGTATGTTCAAATTGTCCAGATTCTGGTGAATTAAGTCTAAAGTATGATTGAAGTGGAATATCTACTTTTATTCCTTTAGGTACATACACAAAAGAACCTCCTGACCAAACAGCTCCATGCAATGCAACAAATTTATGGTCATATATAGGAACACATTTCATAAAATGAGATTTTACCATAGCTGGATATTCCCTAACTGCTGTTTCCATATCTGTATAAATAACACCTTGTTTAATAAGTTCTTCTTTCATACTATGATAAACAACTTCAGAATCATATTGAGCACCAACACCTGCTAGTGACTTTTTCTCAGCTTCTGGAATTCCTAGTTGCTCAAAAGTATTTTTAATATCATCTGGCACGTCATCCCAAGAACTACTTAAATTTGTTTTAGGTCTTACATATGTTGCAATCTCGTCCATATTTAGTTCAGATAAATCAGGTCCCCATGTTGGAAGAGTTAAACTATTATATACATCTAAGGCTTTTAGTCTAAATTCCTTCATCCAGTCTGGATCATTTTTTTGTTTCGAAATTTCTGCTATAATCTCTGGTGTTAAACCTTTTTTTATTTTATATTCATATTCATCTTTATTTTTAATGTCATAAATATTTCTATTAATTTCCTCAATTTTTGTTTTCATTTTCATTAGAAAATCCTTTCATTATTGCATATTTTTATACGCACTATATCCATTTTCTTCAATTTCTTTTGCAAGTTCTGCTCCTCCTGTTTTTACTATTTTTCCATTTACTAAAACATGGACATAATCTACTTTTAAACTGTGTAAAATTTTTGTATTATGTGTAATAATTAAAACTGCATTATTTTTACTTTTAAACATTTCAATTCCTTTTGAAACAGTTCTTATGGCATCTACATCTAATCCAGAATCAGTCTCATCTAGAATAGCAAGTTTTGGATTTAATACAAGCATTTGTAAAATTTCATTTTTCTTTTTTTCTCCACCTGAAAATCCTACATTTAAGCTCCTTTCTATATAATCCGAATTTATTTTCAATTCTTCCATATAGCTTTTTAATTCCTTTTTAAACTCGAATATTTTAACAGGCTTTCCTGTTATTTTATTTTTTGCATATCTTAAGAAATTACTAACAGATACACCTGGTATTTCTTCTGGTAATTGAAATGACATAAAAATTCCTTTTCTTGCAATTTCATCTGTTCTTAACGTTGTAATATCTTCCCCATCCAAAAT
>CANQAB010000019.1 GCA_947589445.1 uncultured Clostridia bacterium
TTTGAAAAAAAGTGCTCAAAAATAGGCTGAGAGATTACTAAATATTTAATTTAATGATAGCGACAAATTACAATTTATAGAAATTAATAATAGACTTTTTTAAAAAGGAATGGTATAATTGTATCTGTTAAAAAGGAGTATACTTGAAAGAAAATGAATGCGATCCTTAAAAATTTAATAGATAATAACAAGTTTCAAGATTATTTAAAAAATATAAAAGAAAAAATAAGCCCAATAAATCTATTGGGCTTAACTGACGTAGCTAAAGTACAATTTGTAGTTGCAACAAAGGAAGAAATTAAAAGGCCAGTTTGTCTTATAACATATAATGAAATACAGGCAAAAAAATTAATGGATGATATTTCTTATTTTACTTCTAAAGCTGTATATTTTCCAAAAAAAGAAATTGTAACGTATGATTACATTGTAGAAAGTAAAGATTTACTATATGAAAGAATGGATGCATTAAATAAAATTAAAAATGGTAATGCAGATATTATTGTAACTACAGTAGAAGCATGTATGCAAGAAATGATAATAGAAAAAGATTTATATGCAAATGTAATAGATTTTCAATTTAATAAAGAGTATCATTTCGAAGAAGTAAAGGAAAAACTTGCAAAATTAGGTTATGAGAGAAGCGATATAATAGAAGGAAAAGGACAATTTAGTGTAAGAGGAGACATTATTGATATTTCAAATACTAATAAAAAAGGTGTTAGGATAGAATTTTGGGGAGATGAAATAGATTCAATTAGGTATTTCGATATAAGCTCACAAAGATCAACAGAAGAATTAAAACAAATTAAAATTTATCCTGCTACCGAATACTTATTAACAAAATCAATAGAAGAAATATGCAAAGAAATAGAAAATTCTGAAGTAGAAGATAGTTCTGCAATAGAAGCAGATATAGAGTATATTAAAGAAGGAAATTATTTATCTAAAATAGATAAATATATCAGATTTTTCTATAATAAAACAGCATCATTTATAGATTATCTGCCAAAAGAATCTATTATATTTTTAGATGAAATAGGTAAAATAAAAGCAAGAGCTGAAAACATAAAAAAAGATAGTGAAGTGTTAATAAAAACTTTAATTGAAAAACACAAAATTGTACCGCAAATATTAGAAAATCTAAAAGATTATATAGAAATAGAAGAAGTATTAAATAAAAAACAGGAGGTTTTTTTAGAAAAGCAAGATATTGCTTTTAACAGACCAAATTTATATAGATATACTTATAAAGAACTTAATTTTTATAAAAGCAGTATATCATTATTAATAGAAAAAACAATAGAAAATTTATCTAACAATAAAAAAGTAGTTATTTTAACGGGGAATGAAGAAAATAGCAGTAAGATAATAAAACTGTTATCAGAAAAAGAAATACCACATAGTTATGTGGAAAATTTAAATCAAAAATTAGAAAATGGAATGGTAACTGTTTCTAAGGGAATACTATCTTCAGGATTTGAATGTTTCGATACTGATTTAATTGTTATTACTAGCCAAGAGTTATTTTCTTCTGATAAAAAAAGAAAAAAATCTTCAAGTGCTTTTAAACAAGGGGAAAAGATTGTATTTGCAGATTTAAAAGTTGGAGATTACGTGGTTCATAAAACAAATGGAATTGGTCAATTTATTGGTGTAAATACTATAAAAACAGGAACAGTAACAAAAGATTATATTAAAATAAAATATAAAGGAGAAGATATACTTTATGTTCCAACTAATTCTTTAGATAATGTAAGAAAATATATTGGTGCAGGAGAAGCGGTTCCTAAACTAAACAAATTAGGTAGTAAAGAATGGGAGCATACAAAAGCAAAGGTAAAATCTAATTTAAGAGAAGTAGCAAGAAATTTAATAGAATTATATGCTAAAAGAAAAAATGCAAGGGGGTATGCTTTTGGAAAAGATACGGCATGGCAAAAGCAATTTGAAGACGATTTTCAATATGTAGAAACAGATGACCAATTAAGATGCATAGAAGAAGTAAAACATGATATGGAAAACGATATGCCAATGGATAGATTACTTTGTGGAGATGTAGGTTATGGAAAAACAGAGGTTGCTATTCGTGCTGCATTTAAAGCAGTTATGGATCAAAAGCAAGTAGCTTATTTAGTTCCTACTACAGTATTAGCAAACCAACAATATGAAACATTTAAAGAAAGAATGAAAAATTTTCCAATTAGAGTAGAATTATTAAATAGATTTAGAACACCAAAAGAGCAAAAAGAGATTGCAAAAAAACTACAATTAGGAGAAATTGATATTATTATTGGTACTCACAGAATATTAAGTAAAGATGTTATATTTAAGGATTTAGGACTATTGATTATAGATGAGGAACACAGATTTGGTGTTAAAGATAAAGAAAAGATAAAAGAACTAAAGTCAACTGTAGATGTTTTAACAATGACAGCAACACCGATACCAAGAACTTTGCATATGTCAATTGTTGGAATTAGAGATATGTCTGTTATTTATGAACCACCTCAAAATAGAAGACCGGTTCAAACTTATGTATTAGAATATGATGATGAAATTATACGAGAAGCTATTACAAGAGAATTAGAAAGAAATGGTCAGGTATTTTATTTATATAACAATGTAGAACAAATTATTAGAAAGGCAGAAGAAGTAAAAGAATTAGTCCCAGAAGCTAAAGTAGAATATGCACATGGACAGATGACTGGTAAGGAATTGGAAGACATTATGCAACGTTTTGTAGATGGAGAAATTAATGTATTGGTTTGTACTACTATTCTAGAATCTGGTATAGACATACCGAATGCTAATACAATTATTGTAGAAAATGCAGATAGATTAGGCTTAGCACAACTTTATCAAATTAGAGGAAGAGTAGGAAGAGGAAATACACAAGCATATGCATATATTACTTATAAAAGAGATAAGCTATTATCTGAAGTAGCAGATAAAAGGTTAAAAGCTATTAAGGAATTTACGGAATTTGGTTCTGGATTTAAAATAGCTATGAGAGACTTAGAAATACGAGGAGCAGGAAGTTTACTTGGAGAAATACAACATGGTCATATGGACCAAGTTGGTTACGATACTTATTGTAGTATATTAGATGAAGTTGTAAAATCAATGCAAGGAATAGAGGTAAAAGAAGAAAAAGAAATTCAAATTGATTTGAATGTATCTAGCTATATACCAGATGAGTATATAGAAAATACATCTCAAAAGATTGAAGTATATCAAAATATTGCTTTAGCTAAAAAAGAAGAAGATATTATGGATGTAGTAGATGAAGTTACAGATAGATATGGAAATATGCCAAAAGAAGTTGAAAACTTATTGGAAATTGCAAGAATAAAAATGCTTTGTAGGCAAAGTGGTATTTTTAAAATTTCGCAGAAGGTTTCTAGTATTGTTTTTTATTTTGACACTGATTCATTTAAACTAGAAGCAATAGATTACTTAGTAAAAGAATATAAGGATAGAATTAGATTTTCACCAGGTACAGAACCATATGTAACTTTGAGAATAAAATCAGATTCTGGTAAAATAATATTAGAAGAAGTGAAGAAATTTTTAAACAAATTATTATAATTGGGTAAATTGTAATTTGACGCTAACATTATTTTAAGTAATCTCTCAGCCTATTTTTGAGCACTTTTTTTCAAAATTAGACCCTCCAAGCCAAGGGGTATTCCCCGCCTCAAAGGGCTGTCGGGATCTAATTTTTCAAAAAAGTCTCAAAACAGTCTGAAAATGTAATTTTGCAATATATTGAAATTTGTTAAAGCAAGTAGAGTAGCGCGAGGTGATTTCCATTTAAATTTTCGAGCAAGTTACGGGTGGGGACCGGCAAGCTTAGAGTATGTTTAGAAAAATTTTCGCAAGGAAATTTTGCAATACATACTCTGCGCAGTTGGGGCGTTGCGATGAAAATTTAAATAAATCACCGGGAGCGAAAATAAATTTAGTGAAAGACAAATTACAATTTATAATACAAAAATGTTTTTAAAAGGAGCTAAAATGCAAATTATTACAAGTAAAGATAATGAAATTATCAAAAATATTAGAAAGTTAAAAGAAAAAAAGTATAGAGACCTAAACAATGAGTATATTGTTGAAGGTATTAAAATGATTAGAGAAGCAATTAAAGAGGAGGCAGTAATTAATCTAATTGTCGTATGCGAAGAAAATATGGAAAGTGGTACAATAGATAAAAAACTATTATATGAAATAGCAAAATACGAATGTATCTATGTAAATAAAAAAATATTTTCTTTAATTAGCGATGTACAAAATCCACAAGGAATTTTAGCTATTATTAAAAAAGAAAATTCAGAGGAAAATATAGATTATAAAGAAGATATGATTGTTGTATTAGATGGAATACAAGACCCAGGTAACTTAGGTACAATTTTAAGAACTATAGATAGTATAGGGTTAAATCAAGTTATTGTATCAAAAGAAACAGCCGATGCATATAATCCTAAGGTAGTAAGGTCAACAATGGGAGCAATTTTCAGAGTAAATATAATTGAAAGTGATAATTTGTTAGAAACATTAAAAAATATGAAAAAGCATAAATTCAAAGTTATGGCAACATCTTTGGAAACACAAAACAGCATTTATGACGTTGATTATAATAAAAAAGTAGTGGTTATTGGTAACGAGGCAAATGGTGTATCTAATGAAATCTTAGAGTTCGCAGATGAAAAAATAAAAATACCAATGCTTGGAAAGACCGAAAGCTTAAATGCATCAGTTGCAACAGGCATTATTTTATACGAGTATGTTAGAAGTAAAATAAAAAAATAAGGAAATTTATATTTTTAATTGTAGGTGTTACGCAAAAGTTTAAAATAATAATTTCATTACGCATATGTTTACATTGCATTATAGTGACGAATTATTATAAATAACATGAATTATATGGACATAATTATGTAAATATGATATAATACCTATTATAAATTGGTATTTGTATTCGAGTTTGCCAATTTAAATAATTTTTTCGGAGGGATTTTTATGTATAAAAAAGTTCGGAAGGAATTTAAATGCTATGAACAAATATTAAAAAATTACAGGAATACAGTCAAAACAGTTACTCCTGTTATTTCTATTGTTAAAAGATTGGGTGACGTAGAAAGAAATCTAGCTGCTGCTCGTAAAGAATGTGCGACATTAGCATTCAATTTAGAAACATTAGAAGAGGTTATTGATATGCTAAAAGTTCCAATAAAGAAATTAGCGAGTGAGTGTAAGAAAAAAACAATCTCCTTTAATAAAAAGAAAGAAGAATGTATCACTCTTAAAAACGAACAAGATAATCTTGAACAACAAATTGAGGAATATGAGGCCTATGCTAGCATTTTTGATTGGCCTGATATCCAATATATTAAGGATGTAATAAATGAAGATGGTTTTACGAAAGAAAACTATTATGCTGCAATGTTTTTAATGTTTAATTGTAGCACTAGGAATTGGGAAAAATACAATTGCTCATATTACGCAGAAATAGAAGTTGAGGCAAAAAGAGTTTTAGAATGCACATATCCTCTAAGTATACCTTATTGTAGAAATTGGGAATGTCTAAAAGGATATCTGAAGAAGAATGAGGAAGAATGAAGATTATAACCAAAACTCGAATACACAAAACGCACTGGTAATCAGTGCGTTTTTGTTAATAAATGAATTATTTTAGGATAAATATTTACTGCATTTTCTTTCCAATTATCAGAAATTGCTTTTGCTTGTTCTCTAGAAGATGCAAAAGTAGAAACTTCAAAAAGAGTTTTATTATGTTCAATAATTTTACATGTAACCATAAATCCGCCTTCATCTTTTGGTGTAAATTCAGATATAATAGAAACTTCTTCTTCTATTTCTTGAAGTTCGCCTTTAATAGTGCTATCTATCTTTAACTTTATAATTCCAGGAATTAAATCTTTAGTTAATTCTAATGTTTCTTTTCCAGAGGAAGTTAATCTATAAATTTGTTCTGAATATTCATCTTCTTGATTAGTTTCAATATATTTATTTTCTAATAAGTCTAAAAGAAATTGTTGAAAATAAAAATAGTTCATTTCTTCAATAGACAAAACTAATTGAAACAATTCATCATTATTTACTGGTCTATCTATTCTGTTTAATATATATAATATTAATACTTTATTTTCTGCTAATGTTTCATTGTCGGATGTAAGTTTCATTATATATAAATCTCCAATCTAAATATATTTTTCTATTTCATTCCAAACATTATCTGTATAAATCTTCTTTTCAGAAGAAAAAGGAAGAATTATATCTGTTTCATTTGCTTCTAAATATTTTCTTAAATTCTGAACATAATCTGCTACTTTAGTAGGAGCAATTTTATCTGCTTTATTTGCCAATACAAGATAGGGAGTTCCAATACTTCTTATATAATTAAACATAAGAATATCATTTTCGCTAGGTTTATGACGAATATCTATTAAAAGTATTATAAGAGAGATATTCTTTCTATTAAATAAATATTCTTCTATAAACTTTCCTACTTTTTCTTGTTCTGTATGAGACATTTTGCTATATCCAAAACCAGGTAAATCAACAAAATAAAAAGTTGAATCTATGTTGTAAAAATTAATTTGTCTTGTTTTGCCAGGTTCACTACTAGTTCTTGCTAAAGATTTTCTATTTATCATGGTGTTAATAAAAGAAGATTTACCTACATTAGACTTTCCGCTAAGCACAACTTCAGGTAAATTACTGTTGGGATATTGTTTTGGACCAACAGCTGAAATCTCAAATTTAGGATTTTTAACTAACATTTTAAATTCCTTTCTAATGTTTATTTCTTAGGTATTAATTTTTTAATTCCACCCATATAAGGTCTTAAAACCTCAGGGATACTAACACTTCCATCTTCATTATAATTGTTTTCTAAAAATGCAATTAACATACGAGGTGGGGCAACTACAGTATTATTTAGTGTATGAGCTAAATAGTTTCCCTTTTCTCCTTTAATACGTATTCCTAATCTTCTACTTTGTGCATCTGTTAAGTTAGAGCAACTTCCAACTTCAAAATATTTTTGTTGTCTTGGACTCCAAGCTTCAACATCTACACTTTTTGCTTTTAAATCTGCTAAATCTCCACTGCAACATTCTAAAGTACGAACTGGAATATCCATACTTCTAAATAATTCAACAGTGTAAGACCATAATTTATCGTACCATTCATAGCTTTCTTCAGGTTCACAAACAACAATCATTTCTTGTTTTTCAAATTGATGAATTCTATAAACACCGCGTTCTTCAATACCGTGAGCACCTTTTTCTTTTCTAAAACATGGAGAATAAGATGTCATAGTGTATGGCATATTTTCCTTATTTAAAATTTGACCCTTGAATTTACCAATCATAGAATGTTCACTTGTACCAATTAAATATAAATCTTCACCTTCTATTTTATACATCATAGCATCCATTTCTTCAAAGCTCATAACTCCATCTACTACGTCGCTTCTAATCATATAAGGTGGAATGCAGTATGTAAATCCTTTATTAATCATAAAATCTCTTGCATAAGATAAAATAGCAGAATGTAATCTTGCAATATCTCCAATTAAATAATAAAATCCATTTCCTGCAACACGTCTAGCAGAATCTAAGTCTAATCCAGAAAAAGATTCCATAATGTCTGCATGATAGGGTATTTCATAATTTGGAACAATAGGATCTCCAAATTTTTGAACTTCCACATTTTGACTGTCATCTTTTCCAATGGGAACAGATGGATGCATAATATTTGGGATTTTCATCATTCTTGTTTTTACTTCTTCTGCATATTTCTCTTCTAATTTTTCATTTTTTATTAATTCATTATTTATGGTTTGAACTTTTAATTTTATTGACTCAGCTTCGTCTTTTTTTCCTTCTTTCATCAAGCTACCAATTTGATTACTTAACACTTTTCTTTCGTTTCTAAGTTCATCACCATGCATCATAGCTTCACGGTTTTTCTTATCTAGTTCAAGTACTTCATCTACTAATATTAATTTATGATCTTGAAATTTTTTCCTAATGTTTTCTTTTACAACATCAGGGTTTTCTCTTAAAAACTTTATATCTATCATAAAATTATCATCTCCTATTTTAATTTATATTTGCATTTATATAGCACAATGCAAATTTCAAATACAAAAATTATAAATAATTCTTATTTATTTCTTCTACAAGCTCAAATCTATGAGTTTGTCCAGTTATATTATCAGGTCTTTCAGGAATTTCCTCTAAAAACATTTTTTCTGGTCTAACCCATATTTGACAATCTTTTCTATCGTATAGTGGTTTATATACTACCATCCATTCTTGAGATTCCGAGTGTTTTGCTCTATTTTCTACAAAATAATAGTTTCCTTTAAAATGTCTGTAAACTTTTCCAATTTTTACTTCTTCTTCCATAAAAAACCTCCATTCAAGATTCAAGCAATTTATATTTCTTGAATAAATATCTTTAAACGTATCTTTTCTTGATATTTTAAGATGTACATAATTTTATCATTTTTTCCTTGAAAAAGCAATAGGCAGAAAAATTACAATTTGTCGCTAACATTCATTTAAGTATGTAGAATAAATATTCTTTTAGCAGTCTTTCAGCTTATTTTTGATCAAGTTTTTTTCAAAATTAGACCCTCCAAGCCAAGGGAGTATTCCCCAATGATCCAATTTTAGTAATTCTATTTACCAATAGAACAATAAAAGATTATAACTACAAAACATGAAATGCTTATTCTGTTTTAACGGCTCATAGTTATTAAATAGTATATTTATGCATATTTGGAAAAAGAATACATTGAAATGAATATTATCAAATAATATAATAAATTTAGGGGTGTATAATTTTATGAGATTAAATAAATTATGTGGCAATAAATTATTAGAAAAAGAACTAAAGAAAAGCTATAATTTTTTCATAAAAGAAGTAAATTTGAATAATAAAAGTGATGGATATGGATTAATAAGAGATAAAACAATATTAGCTAATCATGTAGCTAGTATTGCATCTGTAGGGTATGGATTAGGAGCATTAGTAATTGGAGTTGAACATAAATGGATAAAGTATAAAGAAGCATACTTAAAAGCAAATAGAACTCTTGATACATTTATAAAAAATGTAGAAGGACAAAATGGATTTTATTATCATTTTGTAAATATTGAAAATGGTAAAAGAGAATGGAATTGTGAAATATCAATAATAGATACAGCGATATTTATATGTGGTGCAATTACAGTAGGAGAATATTTTGGCGGAGAAATAAAGAAAAAAACTGAAATACTATATAAAAGAATAAACTGGGAATGGTATAGAAACAAGGATACAAATTATTTCTATATGGGATACACTCCAGAAAAAGGATTTTGGGGGCACTGGGACATGTATGCGGAGCAATTAATGTTATATATTTTAGGAGTCAGTTCCCCAACATTTCCAATAAACAAAGATATGTATTATCAATTTAAAAGAAAAAAAGCAGATTATAAAAAAATAAAAGATATAATATATACATATTGTGGAACATTGTTTACTTATCAGTATTCTCATGCATGGATAGATTTTAGAAATATAAAAGATAAAAATGGAGTTAATTGGTTTGAAAATTCTATAAAAGCTACTAAAGCAAATAGAGAATATTGTATAGACAATAAAGAAAAATTCAAGACTTATGGTGAAAATTCATGGGGATTGACAGCATGTCTTTCACCAAAAGGATATATAAGTTGTGGTGCAAAACCATGCGAGATTAATCTAAATATATATAATGATGGAACTATATCTCCTTGTGGAGCAATAGGCTCAATAGTATTTACACCAGAAGAAAGTATAAAATCTATGGAATATTATTATAACAATTTTACTAAATTATGGGGAAAATATGGATTTAAAGATAGCTATAATTTAGATGGAAATAAGCCTTGGTTTTCAAAAGAATATATAGGAATAGATAAGGGTATTGAAATAATAATGATAGAAAATTATCTAAATGGAACTATATGGAAATATTTCATGAAAAATGAGTATGTAAAAAAAGGACTGAAATTGTTAGATTTTTCAGTAGACAGGAGAGAAGATTATGATAAAATCCAAATTAGTTAATTTATTAAATGAAATGACTTTAGATGAAAAAATAGGACAACTTGTGCAAATTAGTGGCAATTTTTTTTTAGAAGAAGATAATGTCCAGACTGGACCAATATCAAATTTAGGAATGTGCGAAAATATGATATATAAGGTTGGATCAATTCTAAACATAGTAGGAGCAAAAAATGTAATTACAGTACAAAATAAATATTTAGAAAAAAGTAGATTAAAAATCCCATTAATGTTTATGGCAGATATAATTAATGGATATAAAACTGTATTTCCGATTCCATTAGCCCAAGGATGTTCATGGAATACAGAAGTTGTAAAAAGATGCGCTCAAATTTCTATGAAAGAAGCAACCATAGCAGGAGTTAATGTGAACTTTTATCCTATGGTAGATTTGGTTAGAGATGCAAGATGGGGAAGAGTAATGGAGTCTACAGGTGGAGAAGATACATATTTAAATGAAATATATGCTAAAGTATTAGTAAATGCTATACAAGGAGATGATATTTCACAAGAAGGAAATTGTGCAGCTTGTATAAAACACTTTGCAGCTTATGGTGCGGTGGAATCAGGAAGAGAATATAATAAAGTTGATATGTCCGAAAGAGAATTAAGACAATATTATATGAGTGCGTATAAAGCAGGAATAGAGGAAAAAGCAAAGATGATTATGACTTCTTTTAATATTGTAGATGGTATTCCAGCAACAATAAATAAATGGCTTTTAAGAGAAATACTAAGAGCAGAATATGGATTTGATGGAGTTGTAATATCTGATTATTCTGCAATACAAGAAACTATTGCACATGGAATTTCTATAGATAAAAAAGATGCGGCATTAAGAGCAATTAATGCTGGCGTAGATATTGACATGCAAACTAATGTTTATAGCAATTTTTTAAAAGAATTAGTAAAGGAAAAGGTTTTAGATATTTCTTTAATTGATGAGGCTGTATATAGGGTATTAAAATTAAAAAATGAATTAAAATTATTCGAAAATCCATATGGTAATGCAAATATAGAAAAGGAAAAGAAAATATTACTTAGCAATGAAAATTTAGAGGAAGCGAGAAAATTAACCAGTGAAACGTTTGTATTATTAAAAAACAAACAAAATGTATTACCAATAAATAAAAATCAAAAAATTGCATTAATTGGACCATATGCAGATAATTTTGCAATCACTGGAGAATGGTCAATGTTTTCGGAAAGAGAAAATATTGTAACTATTAAACAAGCACTTGAAGAAAGAATTGGAAAAGAAAATATTTTGTATGCAAAAGGTAGTAATATGTTAACTACTAAAGAAATGAATTATATATTAAAAGCAGATGGAAAAGAATTGTTAAAAAATGGAGAGGAGTTAAAAACACAAAAGAAATATTTAGATGAAGCAATGGTAGTTGCAAAAAAAGCAGATATAATTGTGTTAGCAGTTGGAGAACATTATAAACAAAGTGGTGAAGGAAATGCAAGAGTAAGTTTAAGAATACCGAAATTACAGCAAAAATTAATAAATACTTTAAGAACTTTAAATAAACCAATAGTAATGGTACTATTTAATGGAAGACCATTAGTATTAGAAGGAATAGAAAATAAAGTAGATGCTATTTTAGAAGTATGGTTTCCAGGAACAGAAGGAGCAAGGGCAATTTGGGATGTGTTGTTTGGAGATGAGAACCCATCAGGAAAACTAAATATGTGCTTTCCAGAACATGAAGGACAATGTCCGATTTATTATAATCAATATAATACTGGAAGACCTAATATTAACAATTTGCGTTTTGAATCTAGATATCAAGATGCATCAATTTATCCTAAATATCCTTTCGGGTTTGGATTGTCATATTCTAAATTAGAATACCGAGACTTAAAGTTAAGTTCTACAATATTACACAAAGGAAAGAATGATAAAATAACGGTTTCTGTTACTATAGAAAATTGCAGTAATGTTGATGCAAAAGAAACAGTTCAGTTATATATTCAAGACTTATTTGGAAGTGTAGTAAGACCAATAAAAGAATTGAAAGCTTTTAAAAAGGTGTTAATAAAAGCAAAAGGAAAGACTAAAATTGAGTTTGAAATAACAGAGGAGATGCTTAAGTTTTGGAATAGGGATTTGCAATATATTTCTGAAGAGGGGGAATTTAAAGTATACATAGGATGTAATTGTAGAGATTGTTTAGAAGGTAAGTTTGAATTAATCTAATGATAGAAGGAGTTAAAAAATGAGTAGTATAGGTATAGATATTGGAGCAAGTTTTCTGCATAAAATGGAAATATTTGCATATAATAGTTACAAATGATAGTAGGGAGAAAATAGAATGGCAGAAGAGTATGTAAAAGAAAAAAAAATTGTAGATAAAACAAAAGAAGAGATGAATAGAATACTTATACAAAGTATTATTCACACTAATCATAATATAGAAGTAGCACAAAAAAATTTTGAATTTGCAGAAGGAGAAATGATAGATTATTATTTATATGAAATAAAAGCAAATCAATCTAAGTTAAATTATTTAATAAAAAAATCTAAGAAGAATGGAATAGAATTAGATAGAATAAAAAAATTGCAAATTATTAATATGGAAGAAAATCAGGTTGTATAATTGCTAGCATAAAATAAAAGTTGCAAACATATTATTAAAAAAGGACATGTATTAAACTATTTTATATTCTAGGAAGGGAATGGTAGTAGTATGAATATGGATTTTAATAATATAATTGCATATATAGCATGTATTTTCTTTTTATTTATATTTGGAAAAATATTTATTGTGCCGATTAAAACAATTGCAAAACTTATTATAAATTCAATATTAGGTGGATTAATAATATTTATAATTAATTTAATCGGGAGTTTTTTTAATTTTCATATAGGATTAAACCTAATTACTTCCATATTTGTAGGCTTATTAGGAATACCAGGAGCAATTGTAATTATAATCATAAAATTATTAATTACATAAATTTAATAAAATATAAAATAAATGTTGAAATTTGCAGGAAAATATTATATAATTCTTAACGTAAACAGTTTACGTTAAGAACAGTGTTACTGTTCTTAAAGAACTTTACAAAATTTTACAAGGAGGCATTTTTATGTCAAAAGTTTTTGTCCTTCGCACACATGCATTACTTTCTTCACGGAAAAGTACGTTAAGATTTGGAGAAGATAACGAAATTGTTATCCCGCTTGCAGTAATGGACGAGCTACAAAAAATGAAACATGCGTCTTTCGAAAAAGGAAGAATTGCAAGAGAATTAATGGAATACATCAATTCGTTTCCAATAGATGAAATAACATCTAAAGGTGTTATACAATCGAATGGAAGTATATTAAGAATTGCTAAAACTCATTCATTGGAATGTCAAATGCGTATAGATGGATTATCTGTATACGAACTTAAAACACTTCAAGTTTGTCAAGATATACGCGATTCTGAAAAAAAGAATGTTGTTTTGGTTACCAATAATCCATTCTTGCAATTAAATGCAAAGATGTTAGGAATTACTGCAGAAAGGCTAAAAGATGAAGTTTTTCCAAAGCTTGATGAGCAATACACCGGTAGAGAAAAGATCTATACAGACGACGATAGCTTAAATTTATTTTATAAGCAAGGATATATTGAAATAGATTCTATTTTTAATAAGGAAAAAGTAGAATTTGTTAACAATAAGTTCTTTGTAATAGTATCGGAATCTAAATCGGCTTTAGGTATTTTTAGAAATGGAAAAATTGTTAAACTAAAATACCAAAACAGGTATCCTTACAACATAAAACCTAAAAATGTAGGTCAAAAATTTATGATTGAGGCACTGCTTGATGAAACGTTTCCTTTAGTTGTTATAAAGGGAAATGCCGGTACAGGTAAAACATTTTGCACATTGGCTGCTGGGTTACAAGAAACTGAAGAGAATAAAAAGTATTCAAGAATTTTGGTAACAAGGTCTGTTACAGCCACAGAACAGTATGGATTTTTACCCGGAGATATTGAAGATAAGCTATCTCCATATCTTGCTGGAATTAAAGATAATTTGAGTATCTTAATTCATGGCTCAGAAGCAAAAAATATGTACTACAAGGATAGTATTTCTGTTTATGAAGATGGTAGTATTTATTTTGAAAAAGGTACTATACAAATTCAAGCAATTGGTTTTTTAAGAGGAAGGTCGATTGTTGACACGTATTTTATTATTGATGAAACACAAAACATTGAACCTGATGTTATTAAATCCATTGTTACGAGAGCAGCTAAAGGAAGCAAATTCATCTTTTTAGGTGACCCAACACAAATTGATAATCCTAATTTAACAGAGAGGTATAATGGTTTAGTTTATCTTTCTGAAAAGATGAAGGGAAATTCAATGTGTGCACAGATAACTTTAGAAGATAATGAATCTGTAAGAAGTGATCTTGCAAGGGAAGCAGCAAAAATATTGTAAAATCAAAGAGACACAGATTTTTCTGTGTCTCTTTAATTCAAATTATTCAACAGTAACAGACTTAGCTAAGTTCCTTGGTTTATCTACATCTAATCCTTTTTCTTTAGAAATGTAATAAGCAAGTAATTGAAGTGGTATTACAGAAAGAATAGGTGTTAAATATTTATGAGTTTTAGGAATTTTAATAATATAATCAAAATTTTTACTTAAATCCTGATTAGTAACAATAATTGTTTTAGCTCCTCTAGAAACAACTTCTTGTATATTACTAATTGTTTTAGAAGATAGCATTTCATCGGTAACAATGCTAATTACTGGAAAATTATTATCAATTAAAGCTATAGGACCATGTTTTAGTTCGCCAGCAGCATAACTTTCAGAATGTATATAAGATATTTCTTTTAATTTTAAAGAGCCTTCCATAGCAACAGGATAGTCAATTCCTCTACCTAAAAAGAATACATCACTTGCAGAATAAATATCTTTTGCAATAGGAATAACTTCCTTATAATTTTTTAATATATCATCAATTTTATTAGGCAATTGTAGAAGCTCATATTTTAGTTCTTTGATTAATTTAGTATCAGAATACTCTAATATTTCTGCAAAATATAATGCTAAAATATTTAATAAAGTAACTTGAGCAGTATATGCTTTTGTAGATGCAACTGCTATTTCTGGACCTGCATGTGTATAAAGATAAATATCAGCTTCTCTTGTAATAGAGCTTCCTATTACATTTGAAAGTGCAATTGTTGTAGCTCCTTTTTCTTTTGCTAGTTTTAATGCACCAATTGTATCAGCTGTTTCTCCAGATTGGCTAATAAAAATTGCAAGTGTTTTTTTATCTATTAATGGATTTCTATATCTAAATTCAGATGCCATATCAACTTCAACTGGAATTTTACAAAGATTTTCAAATGTTAATTTTGTAGCTAATCCGGCATGCATAGCTGTACCACATGCAATAATAAATATTTTATTAATATTAGATAAAAATTCTTTAGTAAATGATATATTATCTAATTCAATTTTTTCTTTATTAAGTTTAAAACCTATTGTTTCTCTTATAGATTTAGGTTGCTCGTAAATCTCTTTTAGCATAAAATCTTCAAATCCATTTTTTTCTATAGAAGATGCATCCCAAGAAATTTTTTCTGTTTTTCTAGAAATAAGTTCTAGATTTTGATTATAAAAATTTAATTTACTTGGAAATACTTCTACTATATCATTATCTTCCAAAAGGTAAAAATCTTTAGTATGAGATAATACAGCTGGAATATCTGATGCAATATAATTTCCTTCTTTTGATGTACCTATTACCAAAGGGCTGTCCTTTTTTGCTACAATTATTCTATCTGGGCAATCTGAACATATAACTTCTATTGCATAGCTACCTTTAAAATCTTTACATGCTAAACTAATAGCTTCCAATAAATTATTTGTACTATCATAATAATAACTAATTAAATTTGGAATTACTTCTGTATCTGTATCTGATAAAAATTTGTATTCATTATCCATTAAAAATTTTTTAATATCTGAATAATTTTCTATAATTCCATTATGTACTACACTAAATTTTTTAGAATTATCTGCATGGGGATGAGCATTAATTTCACTTGGTTTACCATGGGTAGCCCATCTTGTATGAGCAATACCAATATTAGCATTGGTAGGCTTATTATTTAATAAATCTTGCAGATGATTTACTCTTCCTTCGTCTTTTGTAATAGAGATATTACCGTCTTCGAATACAGCAATACCAGCTGAATCGTAACCCCTATATTCTAATTTACTTAAACCTTCTAGTAAGATTGGCACAGCTTTTTTAGTGCCTATATAACCTACTATTCCACACATAAAAAACCTCCTAATTTATTAATATAATTTAATTATAAAAGGCATATCTTACATAATAATATTTTTGTTATAGCATTACTGCTAATTTTTGTATATTATTTTATGACAGTAAGTTGTTGCCATAGAACTACCCGCCGAATATTTCGATAAGTTCTATCCTCGTTAGGCAAAAAAATTGCCCCTGGCGCTTAAATAATAATAACTCCTTTCTAAAAATTTGCCTCTTCATATAATATTATACTAAAAACAAAAATGTTGCAACTAAATAACGTTATTTTTCCATTTTAATTTTATATGATAATGTTTTATAGATACCATTATCTAATAACTTTAAAATTTTAAAAAATTATGCTACAATAAAATAGGTGATAAAATTGTTTAATATAGAAGAAGAACTAAAGAAATTACCTGCAAAACCAGGTGTGTATATTATGCACGATAAAGATGGTAATATTATATACGTAGGAAAAGCAATTTCTTTAAAAAATAGAGTAAGGCAATACTTCAGAAAAAATAATAAAACAGCTAGAATTGAAAGAATGGTATCTTTAATTAGCTATTTTGAATATATAGTAGTAGATAACGAAGCGGAGGCATTAATTTTAGAATGTAATTTAATAAAAAAGAATAAACCTAAATTTAATGTGTTATTAAAAGATGATAAAACATATCCTTATATAAAAATAACCCTAAACGAGGAATATCCGGGCATATATATTACAAGAAGAATTTTAAATGATGGAGCAAAATATTTTGGACCTTATGCTAATCCTCGGAAGTGCTAAAGAAATGGTAGACTTTATTAAACAGAAATTTAAAATTAGACAGTGTAGAAATTTTAAATCTAATAAAAGAGTTTGTCTAAACTATCATATTGGTAGATGTTTAGGACCATGCGTTAATAAAGTATCTAAAGAAGAATATAGACAGCAAATAGATGAAATAATAGAATTTTTAGAAGGAAAATCTGTTAGCCTTATTAAAAAATTAAAAGCAGAAATAGAACAAATGGCTAAAAAACAGGAATACGAAAAAGCTGCTTATTTAAGAGATAAAATGCTTGCAATAGAAAATATTTCGCAAAAGCAAAAAGTTTCTAACATTAATGAAAATGCAATTGATGTAATTGGACTAGCTAAAAATAATTTAACTGCCTGTATAGAAGTATTTTTTGTAAGACAAAGTAAAATGATAGGGAGAGAAAATTTCTTTTTTAATGATTTAAATGAGCTAGAAGAAAAGGAAATTTTATCTGAGTTTGTAAAACAATATTATTTAAATAATGAAAATATACCAAGTAAAATTATGCTTAGCGAAGAAATAGAAGATAAAGAATTGTTAGAGGAAATATTAACAGAAAAATCTGGCAAAAAAGTTGAAATAAAACATCCACAAAAGGGTGAAAAATTAAGATTTGTAGAAATGGCAAAAAATAATGCGAAAGTAACATTAGAAAATAAGGTAAATGATAAATATACACTTCTAAATGAACTAAAGGAAATATTAAAATTAGACCATTTACCTAAAAAAATAGAGTGTTATGATATATCTAATTTATCAGGAACAAATATGGTAGCAGGTATGTGTGTACTTAAAGATGGTGTTATAAATAGAAAACTATCAAGAAGGTTCAAAATAAAAACAGTAATAGGACAGGACGATCCAGCCTGTATGAAAGAGGTTATTACGAGAAGGTTAAAACATTCTATAGAAAATCCAAATGGAGGATTTGGAAATTTACCAGATGTTATATTTGTGGATGGCGGTATTACCCAGTTAAGAGCTGCAAAAGAAGCAATAAAAGATTGTAGTTTAAATATACCAGTTTATGGAATGGTAAAAAACGATAAACATACTACTAGAGCTCTAATAGATGAAAATAGAAATGAACTGGAATTATCAGATAATTTAAAAAACTTAATTACAAAGTTTCAAGATACAGTACATGATACCGCTATAGAATATCATAGAAAACTAAGAGATGAAGAAATTAAAAAGTCACAACTTGATAGTATAAAAGGAATTGGGGAGAAAAAGAAAACAGAGTTGTTAAAAAAATTTAATACAATTCAAGAAATAAGAAATGCAAAAATCGATGAATTAACACAGATAAAAGGAATTACAGAAAAATTAGCTGAAAAAATAAAGAAAGAATTATAAAAATGTAAAATAATCAAGATTAAAACTTGTAATAAAAACCTTCTATTAGAATAAATATATAAATAGGAGGTTTTATTATGGAAAATATAAAAACTACATATATGCCTGTTGGACAAGCTGTAAGAGTAAAGTATAAAGAGATAAAATTGGTTAGATGGATAAAGCAAAATAAGTGGATGTTAGCTATAAGTGGTGCATTTCTTGTGCTATTATCCATTTATGCAGTCTTAATAGTTAATTTTGTACATTTAATTAAGATTATAA
>CANQAB010000020.1 GCA_947589445.1 uncultured Clostridia bacterium
GGTTTTGTAGTATTTAATACTCATAAAACTACAATTGTTCCTTTACAGAATTAAAATATTATGTTATACTATTATTAGTTAGAAAATAAACACAGTCTATATAATTAGATAGACTGTGTTTATTATATTTTATATTCTAATTCAGTTGAAAATTTAAATATTTCTCTTAATCTTTTATGTGTAATCATAGTGATTCTTGGTTGAGGATTTTTTTCGTCATAATCAATTAATTCTTGTGTATAGCAATTTGTAGATGTTTTATATACTAAATATCTATTATTTACAAAGGTTAAATATATTTGATATCCATTATTTAAATCCTTTTCAAAGTCTTTAAATTTATAATTATTATCCATTTGTATCGTCCTTTCATACAACTAAAACACTTTTTATAATATCATATTTTCGAATTCTTCTTCTGTAATAACTTTAACTCCTAATTCATTTGCTTTTCTAAGCTTACTTCCAGCATCTTCTCCTGCAAGTACAAAATCTGTTTTTTTAGAGACAGATGATGATGTCTTTCCTCCAAGATTTTCTATTATTTCACTTGCTTCATCTCTTGTATATTTTTCTAAAGTACCTGTTAGTACAAAAATTTTTCCATAAAATCTTTCATCATTATTGTCTTCTTTTAGATAATTCATATTTACATTAGATTGTTTTAATTTTTCTATTAAATCTATTGTTTGCTCCTGTCTGAAAAATTCATATATATTATTTGCAATAATTTCTCCTATTTCTTCAATTTGATTAAGTGTAATAATACTTGCGTTCATTAAATTATCTATATTCCTAAATTTTTTTGCTAATATTTTTGCTAACTTTGAACCAACATTTCTTATTCCTAGACCACAAATTAATTTATCAAGATCATTACTTTTACTTTCATTTATGGCATCTATTAAATTTTGTGCAAACTTTTTTCCTTCTTTTTTTAGAGATGCTATATCTTCTAATTTTAAATAATATATATCTGCAATATTATTAATTAATTTTTTATCTAATAATTGTTCTATAATTGCTTCTCCTAAACCGTCTATGTTCATCGCTTCTCTTGAGGCAAAATGTACTATATTTCTTAATGTTCTAGCTGGGCACTCTATACCAATACATCTTGAGGCAGACTCTCCAGGCTCTCTTACTACTTCTGCACCACAAACCGGACAATTTTTTGGCATTTCAAAATCTTTTTCTTCCCCTGTTCGTTTTTCTTTAATAACTCCTACTACTTCAGGTATAACGTCTCCTGCCTTTTGAATATAAATATGGTCTCCAATTTTTAAGTCTTTTTCCTTTATAAAATCTTCATTATGCAATGTTGTTTTAGATATTGTAGAGCCAGCCACAACAACAGGTTCCAATATTGCAAGTGGTGTTATAACACCTGTTCTTCCCACTTGACATATAATATCTTTTAAAATAGTTTCCTTTTTCTCTGGCGGATATTTATATGCTATTGCCCATTTAGGAACTTTAGCAGTTTGCCCAATTATTTGCCTTAAATTTAAATCATCTACCTTTATAACAGCCCCATCTATTCCAAAAGATAAATTTTGTCTTTCTTCTCCAATTTTATTAATAGCTGATATTACTTCTTCCATATTACTACATAAAATCTTTACTGGGTTTACATTAAACCCAATTTTTTCTAAATATAGTAAAGATTCATAATGAGATGTAAATTCAATACTATCACATTTTTGAACATTAAATATAAAAATATCTAATGGTCTTTGTGCAGTAATAGAAGCATCTAATTGCCTTAATGAGCCTGCTGCTGCATTTCTTGCATTAGCAAATAAAGGTTCATCTTCTAATTCTCTTCTTTCATTTAATTCTTCAAATTCTTTTGTTCCGATAAATACTTCTCCACGAACAATAATATCTATCGGTTCTTTCAAGGTTTTTGGTATAGATTTTACTGTTTTTAAATTTTTAGTAATATCTTCTCCTATAAGTCCATTTCCTCTGGTAGCTCCCCTTACAAATTTTCCATTTTTATATTCTAATGAAACAGATAAACCATCTATTTTTGTCTCCACAACATATTTTAATTTTTTATCTCTTTCAACCGCAATTGATTGCATTTTTTCGTTAAAAGAGTAAATAGATTCAAAATCAAAAACATCTTGTAAACTCTGTAATGGAACAATATGTGTAACTTTATTAAAACCTTCTTTTACAGTTCCTCCTACCTTTTGTGTTAACGAATCTTTAGTAATTAGTTCTGGATATTGGTTTTCCAAATTTCTAAGTTCTAACATTAACATATCATACTCAAAATCGCTTATTTCTGGGTTATCTTCATCATAATATTTTTTAGCATAATATTCTGTTTGTTTTCGTAACTCATCTATTCTTTTTTTTGCATTATTCTTATTCATTATTTCTATATTTTCCTCTCATTTGGTAATTAGCATTATTATTTAGCTTCTTTAAATAAATCCTTTCCTCCTTTTACATAGCTCCATCCTGAAAATATAGTTGCAATTACAGAAATAGTCATAAATAAAGTAGCTAAAATATTAATAATATATTCTCCAGTAGACATATAAACAAGAGCTGAACTTTCTTGCATTATTGCTATACTAGATGTTCTAAATATAAACTGAAAATATGAAAAATTATTTAAAAACATTAGTATAATTGCTATCATTTGTGTAACTGTTTTTATTTTTCCCCACATATTAGCTGGTATTACTTTTCCATCTTTTTCTACCGCAATTAAGCGATATCCTGATACAACAAATTCTCTAAATAATACAATAATTGGTATCCAAGCTGGTATTTTCTGGCTTTCTACTAAAATTAGCATTGCTGCTAAAACCAATATTTTATCAGCTAATGGATCTGCAAATTTGCCAAATGTAGTTATATTATTATTCTTTCTTGCTAGCTTTCCGTCTAGGTGGTCAGTATATGAAGCAATAGTAAATACAATTATAATCATCCAATTTATAATTGGTACATTTAAAAAAGTGGAATTAGATCCTATTAATACACCATAATAATATATTATTACCATAATTGGTACTAGTATAATTCTTAAAATAGTTAGTTTATTTGGTAAATTCATTTTATCAAATCCTTTCCATATATAAATATGCATATTTATTATATATAAAAATATAAAAAAAAGAAATACCTTTTAAGCATTTCTTTTAATTTTCTGCTGCAATAAATTTTTCTAATAATATTACACTTTCTGATACAGTATAATGCTATTATAGCCAAAATACGTGTAATTACTCATTTAGTACCGCTTCCAATATTTTTGCTAAATATTTCATACTTGCAGTAGCCTCTTCTAAAGTATTTCCAGTCGCACCAACCTCTATAATAGATGCTGCATTTGTAACCTTTTGATTAAAAGTAGAGCTTCTTAAATTAATTGCCCTAAATAATCCAGGATACATTTGGTTTGCTTTTTCTTGTACTTTTACTGCAAACTTTAAATTATTTTTCCAGTTAGGATGTTTTCCTCCTCCTTCATTAGTTCCAATAACAAACATAAGTTGTGCAACTTTTTCTCCATTTATTTCTACAGTTGGTGCATAGTTACTATTGCTACCTACAGCATCTCTATGAATATCAAATACAATTTCAGCGTCCTTTTTCTTTTCTAATAAACTTTCTACTGTTTTTAATGATCTTGTATATGAACCAGAATAAGCAGGGTAATCATGTTTCGTTTCACTTCTAATTACATTAAATTTTAATTTTTTTAACTCTGATTCCAATTCTCTTCCCACCCTAACAACAGAATAGCTCAAATCTATCGTTCTAAAATTACCAGATGCTTTATATGTATTTTTTTTAGTTGGAGTATAACTTTCACAAGTGTGTGTATGATAAATTATAACATCTTTTTTATTTTCTACATTATAATCTGGTTTAAGAATACTTTCTGTTAGTTTTATGTTTGTTAAATTTTTTATTTTTACACTTCCATATGTATTAGTATATGTTTCTTTAATTTGAACAGTTTTTCTTTCCTCTTCTTCCTCCTCTTCATCTTCTTTATCTTTAACTTCTTCTTTATTATCGTTATTAGATGAACTCTCTATATATGGTAATTCCATATCTAGTATTCGTACAAAACCATCTCTAGAAGTATATTCTGTTTTTGATTCTTGACTTTTTTCTTCTTCATTGTAATTGGCTATGCTAATATTAGGAGCTATTAAGTCTGCAGGGTTAAAATTAAATCCTAAAATTTTTTTATTTTCATCTATATTAGAAAAAAATCTAGTAGAATATACAGTAATTAAAATAACAACTATTAATCCTACTAGATATTTTATTAAATCTTTTAAATTTATTGTTGTAATCATTATTTTCTCCTTTGCATTTGTATATACATATTAAATATATTTCGTAAATTTAAAAATATGATTACTTTATACTTCATTTTTACATAAATTCTTCGTCTAATGTATTTAATATACTTTCGACATCTAATTTGCTTTCAACTTCTTTTCCTGTTTTCATTTCTTTTATTTTACACTTTTTACTTCTTATTTCATTTTCTCCAATAACTATAGTATATTGTGCATTTATTTTGTTCGCATACTTCATTTGAGCATTGAAGCTTCTAGATGATATATTGGTTTGTACACTAAAATATTCTCTAAGCTCATTTGCAATTTTCATTGCTTCTATATCGTATTTTTCTTCCATAGATACAATGTAAAACTCTAATTGTTCATCTTGTAAATCTTCTTGTGGTATTAAGGAAATTAGTCTTTCTTCTCCTGCTGCAAATCCAAAAGCTGGAGTATCTATTCCTCCTAGTTCTTTTACTAATCCGTCATATCTACCACCTGCTAATACAGTATAGCCATCTATTTTAGAAATAAATTCAAATACAGTTTTAGTATAATAATCTAATCCTCTTACTATGCTACTATCAATTACATATTTTATGCCTAAACTATTTAATCCATTTTGTACATTTTCAAAATGTTCCTTACATTCTTTGCATAAATAATCTAAAATAACTGGTGCACCTTTATTTAATTCTTTGCACCTTTTTTCTTTACAATCCAGTATTCTCATAGGATTTTTTTCTAATCTTGATTTACAAGTATTACAATATTCATCAATATTTTTTTCTATAAATTCTTTTAAAACTTTTTGATAATTACTTCTACATTTTGGACATCCAATTGAGTTAATCGTTAAATATACATCCTTTAAATTTAATTCATTTAATAACTTATCTGCCATTGATATTAGCTCTACATCTGCCATATAAGATTCTGTGCCTATTATTTCAGCTCCAATTTGATTAAACTCTCTATACCTTCCTTTTTGCACATTTTCATATCTAAACATCGGCATTGCATAATAAGCTTTAAAAGGTAATAATTTAGAAGATAGACCATTTTCTATAAAACTTCTTACAATTCCTGCTGTTCCTTCTGGTCTTAAAGTAATACTTCTACCTCCTTTGTCGTTAAAGGTATACATTTCTTTTTGTACTACGTCAGTGGTATCTCCAACTCCTCTTTCGAACAATTCTGTGTATTCAAATGTTGGTATTCTTATTTCCTTAAAACCGTAATTTTCGAATATACAAGATGCTACATTTTCTGTGTATATCCAATTATATATTTCATCTTGTAATACATCTTTCGTTCCTTTTGGTTTTTGTATCATAGCTTTTTCCTCCATTTCTTTTTTTATTAGCAACTCTCAATTTGAAAAAGAAACAAGTAGTACTAGGCATATTTCGAGTAAAAATCAGATGCGTACTGGTGTACGTTGAGGATTTTTTACTTAAAATTTAACGACGAAATACGCAGTTTATTTTTCAAATTTAATATTCTAACCTAGGTTTTAATTCTAAATAAATAGGTTTTTCTTCTTTTATAATTGTAGATTTTCCATGTCCTGGATATATAATTGTATCTTCTGGTAAAATCATTATTTTTTCAGTTATGCTTTTTATAATATCTTCAAAACTGCCTGTTGGTAAATCTATTCTTCCCCATGTTCCTCTAAAAATCGTATCTCCTGAAAAAAGCATTTTGTACTTTTCGCTATATAAGCATGTTGAACAATTTGTATGTCCAGGTGTATGTAATATTTTAAGTTCAATATTACCTATATGAATAACATCATTATCATCTACCCTTGAATCAGCTTCTAGAATAATCTTATTTGAACCAATATATGTCGCTAAAACAACATTATCATCTTCTAAATTTATTGCACCATTTCTATGTATTAGTATTTTTCCTCCCATACTATTATGTAATTGCTCCGCAACTCCAATATGGTCTGCATGACAATGAGTTAAATAAATATACTTTAATTTAGCCTCTAGTATATTTAACATTTCTACTATTTTTTCTATTTCACTTGCTGGATCAATTACCATTGCTTCCTTTGTTTCCTCATCTTGAATAATATAACAATTTGTTGGTTCTGACAAACTTGTATTTAATTTCAACCTTTTTAAAATCATTTGTTTCACTTCTTCCTATTAACTTCATAAACACTATCTACTTTTCTTAATACTTTTAATATTTTATTTAGTTCTTCTAAGTCTTCTACTTCAATTGTAATATCTGTAATTGCAATTTTTTCTTTATTAGCTCTTGAATTAACAGCTATTAACTTTGTTTTTAGTGTAGATATTTCTCTTATAATATCTGCTAATAATCCGCTTCTATCATTTGCAAAAATTTCTATATCGACAGTATATGAAGATTGTTTATTTTCTTTATACCATTCAACATCTATAATTCTATTATCTTCTTCTAAAAGTTCTTTTACATTTGCACAATCTGTTCTATGTACAGAAACTCCTCTTCCCTTTGTTATATAGCCTATAATATCATCACCAGGAACCGGATTACAACATTTTGATAGTTTTACAAGACAATTATCTATTCCCTTAACTATAATACCATTATTTGAAACATTTTTATTGGTTCTTTTTATTTTTGCTAATTCTTGTATTTTTTCATCAATATTTAATTCTTTATGTTCTTTTCTATATTCTTCCAAAATTCTCGAAATAACTTTAGATGACGAAATTGCTCCAAATCCTACTGCTGAATACATATCATCTATAGTATTGAATTTGTATCTACTTAATGCAGCATTTATGTATTCTTGCTTATATAACTCATTTTGGTTCATTCCTATTCTTTTTATTTCTTTTTCAATTAAGTCTTTTCCCTTTATTATGTTATCTTCTCTTTCCGCCTTTTTAAACCATTGTTGTATCCTATTTTTTGCAACTGTACTTTTTACATATTTTAACCAGTCTCTACTTGGTCCTTTAGGTGTATCAGATGTTATAATTTCTACAATATCACCATTTTTTAATCTAGTAATAATTGGTACCATTTTACTATTTACTTTACATCCTGTCATTTTATGTCCAATTTGTTCATGGATATAGTAAGCAAAATCAATAGGAGTTGCATCTCTTGGCAATACTTTAATATCTCCTTTTGGAGTAAAAACATATACTTCGTCTTCAAATAATTCTGTTTTTAGTGTATTTAAAAATTCATCTGGGTCTTGCATTTCTTTTTGCCATTCAAGTGATTCTCTAAGCCATGCCAGTTTATCTTCTTGCACTGTTACAACAGATTTTTTATCTTTATTAGCTTCTTTATATGCCCAATGTGCAGCAATACCAAATTCTGCTACTCTATGCATATCCCATGTGCGAATTTGTATTTCAAAAGGTGTTCCTTTTGGTCCAATTAGTGTAGTATGTAAAGATTGATACATATTTGATTTTGGAACAGATATATAGTCTTTAAATCTTCCTGGCATTGGCGAATATAGTTCATGTACTATTCCTAATGAAGCATAACAATCTTTTACAGAATTAACTAATATTCTAAGTGCAAATAAGTCATATATCTCATCTAGTGTTTTATTATCTCTTTTCATTTTTCTATATATACTATACAAATGTTTTGCTCTTCCTGTTACTTCTGCTTCAATATGTTCTCTTTTTAGCTCTAATCGTATATTATCCATAATCTTTTCAATAAAGATTAATCTTTCTTCTCTTTTTTTGTCTATGCCTTCAACTAATTCTCTATAATCTTCAGGATACAAATATTTAAAAGCCAAATCTTCTAATTCCCATTTTAAAGAATATAATCCTAATCTATTTGCAAGTGGTGCATATAAATCCATTGTTTCTCTTGAAATAGCAATTTGTCTGTCTCTTGTAAGGAACTTTAATGTTCTCATATTATGCAATCTATCTGCTAGTTTTATTAGAATAACTCTAATATCTTTTCCCATTGCCAAAAACATTTTTCTATAATCTTCTACTTGCTGTTCCTTTACTGTAGTATATTGTTGCCATTTGGTTAATTTAGTCACACCATCCACTAATTCTGCAATCTCTGTTCCAAACTTATTTTGTACATCTTCATAAGTTACTTTAGTATCCTCTACTACATCATGCAAAAGTGCTGCACAAATAGTTGCTTCATCCATATCAATGGTAGCCAGAATATATGCAACCTGTAATGGATGAATAATATAAGGTTCTCCAGATTTTCGAAGTTGACCTTTATGATTTTCATTTGCAAATTCATATGCCTCTGATATTAATTTAAAATTAACTTTTTTCTTTTTTTTCTTTAATTCTGATATTATTTCACTTATTCCTACATCTTTTATTTCTGACATATTATCATCCCTTTTATATAAAATATAAATGTTATAAAACAATTACAGTGACTTCATTATATCGCGTAAATTAAATTGAATACTTTCTATACCGTTAAAAGAATTAATTTCTAATGTCCCTACAATATCAACTTTATCTCCTATTAAGAACTCTGCCGCTTTATTTCCCATATTAAATCCTATTGCTGTAATTATATTATTATTATCTGATTTAAGTGTTAATTTCATATGTTTTCCTTCTGTTAATGATCGAATAGAATCAATTTTTAAATTTTTGTAAAGGAATAATGGACATTTATTTGCTTCTCCATAGGGTTCTAATTTTTCCAAATCTTTAATATTATTAATTGTTAATTCTTTATCTACTATCTGTTTATCTATATTAATAATTGGAGTAATTTCATTTATATTTGAACTTTCCGCATATTGTTCAAATTTTTCTTTAAAATCTTTAAAATCTTTTTTATGCATGCTTAGCCCAACTGCCATTTCATGTCCACCATATTTTTGTAAATATTCACTTGTTTTACATAATGCATTGTGTAAATCAAATCCAGGTATACTTCTCCCTGACCCTTTTCCTTCTTCGTTTTCCATACAAATTAATATACTTGGTTTAAAATACATATCTGTTATTTTAGAAGCTACTATTCCTATAACACCATGATGCCAATTTTCTCCTGATAATACTATACAAGATTTACTTTCTATTCCTTCTTTTTCTATTTTAGTAATCGCATCATTATAAATATTCTTTTCTATTTCTTGACGAATTCTATTGTATTCATTTAATTGGTCTGTTAAATTTTTAGCCTCTATAAGATCGTTTGTTAAAAAAAGCTTAAGTGCCACTTCGGATTGTCCCATTCTCCCACATGCATTGATTCTGGGAGCAACTCCAAAAGAAATACTCATAGAATTAATATTTTGATACCCTAAACTATTTAAAAGCGTTTTTAATCCAATATTCTTTGTTACCTTGACCAGTTTTAATCCAAGTTTTGCTATTACTCTATTTTCATCTACTAAAGGTACAATGTCAGATATAGTACCAATACACACTAAATCTAAATATTTTAAATATTCTTTTTCATCTAAATTTAGTTTTTTACTAATTGCCTGTATTAATTTAAAAACAACTCCAACGCCTGCTAATTGATTAAAAGGATATTTGCTATTCTTTATTTTAGGGTCAATTACCGCAATAGCATCCGGCAAAACATCTAATGGTTCATGGTGATCTGTTACTATAGTTTCTATTCCTAAAGAATTAGCATATTTTATTTCTTCTATTCCAGAAATGCCACAATCTACTGTTATCATTAATGTATATTTTTCTTTTGAAATTCTGTCAATTGCTTCTTTATTTAATCCATAACCTTCATTTAATCTATTAGGTATTGTTTGTGAAATTTGTATTCCTCTATCTTCCAAAAATTTTTTTAATACGCATATGCTTGTAATCCCATCTACATCATAATCTCCATAAATAATTATTTTTTCTTTTGCATTAATAGCTTTAATAATTCTCTCTACTGCAATTTCCATATCTGGCAAAAGAAATGGGTCATAAAAATCTTTTCTTGTAGGATCTAAAAAGACCTTAATTTGTTTATCTTCTGTAATATCTCTTCCTACTAAAATGTTTGCTACCAAATCAGTTAAGTTATATTTTTCCTTTATATTTTGTACTTTTTCCTCGTCTATATCATAACATACCCATTTCTTATTCATATACGTTCTCCTATTTATTCTTCTATATTATTTATTACATTAGACACAACATTAGTCTTACCTTTTGAATTTAATTCGTCGTCCTTTTTTGATTTTTCCTGTTGTTTCTCTAGTTGATCAATTAAACTTTGTAACTTAGTTATGTCTTTTCCTATCATTTCAAAATTTTGCGATTGAGTTGAATCTTTTAAATTAATATTTGCTTCTATTATTGCATTTACTAAATCTTCTAATGTATCAGTATTTTCTATTTTTATTTTTACAGCAGATTGTGAAACTAAATTTTCTAATGCATCGTTTAAATTATTTCCTATTGCCACCTTATTTCCAGATGCAACTACTATTTTTTTCAATAGTGGAATAGAATTTTTTTCGTTTAATTGTTGTTGATAAATTGGTTCAATATATAGTAATGATTGATTAATTGGAACAATAATAATATTTTTCGTAATTTTAGTTCCTGTTACATTAATACTTTGTATCTGCTCTGATATAGTTTCATCTTGCTCTATTTGTTTATCTAACTGTTCTGGTCCTAGGACATTGCTTCCTGATGGATATTTATATAATTTCATAGTTAATTTTCCATCAGCTTCTACGGTTCCCACCAAATAAGCATTTATATTTTGCTTTCCTTCTACAGTATATGGAAGAACTAATCCTACTTTATTCTCATTATTATCCTTTATCATGGTGTAATATGGTGTAATTTCTGTATTTAACGATGTTTTTAAGGTTGATGAATATGAAGCATAATCCCAAATATCGTCCCCTCTATATAATACATCTTCTGTTACATTATGATATGTTTTTAGTACTTCTGCTTGTATATTATATAAATATTCTGGATATACAAAATGAGAAGATATGCTACTTGGTATAGAATTTCCTTCTTTAAAAACTCCTGGATATGAATTTTCATATGCAATTGCAATTGGATCAGTATTATCCATTATATAAAAATTTACATTTCCATCATATGCGTCAATTAACACCTTTATTGAGTTTCTAATATAATTTATTTTTTGTTTATTTTCTTTTACTTTTATAGTTGTTCTTTGTGAATATGGATATTCATTAGAAATTGTATAAGCATCTAATACCCATATTTGTTTTCCTTCATCTGATACTATTAAATATGGTTCTTCATCATATAGCAGATTAGGCATAATCTTTTTGGCTCTTTCAATAATATTTCTATTTAATATTACTTTACTATCATTATTGGTTTTTGAAAATGTAATATTTACATCTTTATTCATAATACTTAAAATTAATCTATCTATAAAATTAAGCTTAATTCCTGCTTTTCCTTTATATTGGTACTCTGCAGATGTTGTGGAATTAATTGGATAATCGAACTCTGATTTATTGTCTGAGTTAGTAATAATTGTGCTATTCGTTTGCATTCCAAAATAAATTCTTGGTTCATTAATGTAAACTTCGTCATTTTGCATATCAAATCCTTTTTGTACATATTCTATATTTCCAGTAGAATCTACATTATTTGCATATGTTATTATATTTCCAAATCCATGTGTATATTGATATGTTTTGTTATTATATGTACTTGTTGCTGTTGAATCATTAATTTCTCTAGGAGAAATGTATACTAATGTATCTTGTCCATTTATTATATATTTTTGTAACTTTGTTGTTCTATACGAATAGTATCCAGAATTTGTTTGTAATGAATTAAGAGTTTTTAATGTTGTGTCTTCATCTATTAATCTAATATTATTTATAATATCTTTATTTATTTCTAAATCTTGTTTAGTAATATTAGATGAATTTTCATATTCATTTTCTTCTATTTTTAAATTATATGCCTGTTTTGTATAATCTATATTATATGCAATATATTCTTTTTCTTTATCTAATTTATTATTATTAATAAACAATAAATTAAATACAACCATTATAATAAAAACAGAAAGTAAATATGCAGGAACAGCACATATACTAATAATTAATTTTTTTAATTTTTCTGTTCCAATATATTTTAAAATAAATATACTCGAAACAATCATTATAACTACTAATAATCTATAACTCCATAATTTTATTGTAATATCCGCTAAACCAGCTCCTAATATTTTAGTAGATAAACTATCTTTTAAAGTTATAAATTCACTAAAAACTATATCATATGTATTTAAGAAAACTATACTAGCAATTCCAATAACTATTAATAAAGCATTTGTTTTTAGCCTTTTTATAAATTTACTTTTAATGAGTAATTCCCTATCTATTCCTTGTAAATATGTATTAAATACTATTATATAATAAACAGCTGTATATATAGTTAATAATATTAATACTATAGTAATATAATATAAAACTAAAGATATAAATGGTTTTTGAAAAAAGTAAAATCCTATATCTAATCCAAATATTGGATCATTTATACCAAACCAAGCTTTGTTTGTGTATAAAATACATTTATCTAACATTGTAGAAGACATGTATGCACTTAGAATTGTTGATAAAATAAGGGCAATTGATTTATTCGGTAATTTAGGTACTTTCTTTTTTTCATCATCGAAAAATATTTTTAAACCTTTTTTTATTAATATATTATTTATATAAATTGCTAAATACAAAATAATAAAAATGAATAAGAATAGCCTTATTTTATAAGTATTGTTTTGCTCAAAAACAGATAAATATTCTTCACCTATTTCTAACATTTGCAAATAGCTTGCTCTATATGATATATAGGAATACATTACATATAATATTATAAATGCGATTACCAATATTATTTTTATTTTCTTCATCTTCTTATCTTTTTCCATTTTTATTATTCCTTTCATTTAAATTAGAACAGAAACATAATACCTTTTATTCTATAATAGCATCAACAAAATCTTGGCTATTAAAAACTTCCATATCGTTTATTCCTTCTCCTACTCCAATAAATTTAACCGGTATCTTATTTTCATTTACTATTCCGATTACAACACCCCCCTTTGCAGTTCCATCTAGCTTAGTTAAAACTAGTCCTGTAATAGGTGCAACTTCTTTAAATGCTTTTACTTGCGATATTGCGTTTTGACCTGTAGTAGCATCAATAACCAATAATATTTCTTTATCTGCATCTGGTAATTCTCTATCAATTACCTTTTGTATTTTATACAATTCATCCATTAAATATTTTTTATTATGCAATCTTCCCGCTGTATCGCATATTAAAACATCTGTATTATTTGCTTTAGCTTTTTTTATAGCATCATAAACAACAGAAGCGGGATCTGATCCTTCATCTTTTTTTACAATATCGCAGCCAACTCTGTCTGACCAAATTTCTAATTGTTCTACTGCAGCCGCTCTAAATGTATCAGCAGCCGCCATTAATACATTCTTATTATTCTTCTTCAAATTATTTGCAATTTTTCCAATTGAAGTTGTTTTTCCAACTCCATTTACCCCAATAACCAATATAATAGATGGTTTTGTTTCTATAACAAGTTCCTTATCTTTTACTTCTAAGATATCCTTCATTATATTTTTTAAACAATTTTTAACTTCCTGGGTTTCTTTAATATTTTCTTTTTTTATTTTTTCTCTTAATCTGCTAATAATTTCTGTAGATGTGTCCATTCCTATATCTGACATTATTAAAATTTCCTCTAACTCTTCTAATAAATTTTCATCTACTTTTCTGAAATTGCTAAACATATCATTAAATTTTTCGTTTATATTATCTTTTGTCTTACCTAAACCTATTTTTAATTTATCAAAAAAACTCATTTTTCTCTCCTTTTCACACATACTATATTTTAACATAACTTCAAAAAAAATACAAGGTCAGATAACACTATCTGCCCTATTTTAACATTTCTTTTATATCTTCATCTTGTTTTATATTTTCTCCAAGAAATTCATAGCTTTTTTTGTTTTGTTTTATTGCAGCTATTGCTATATCTTTATCTTCTCTTAAACGTTTACTTGCATACTTTACTATAATACCTTTATTTTTAACCGCTTCTAATACAATTTCTTTGTTATCTCTCATTGTTTGATTAGCATAATATAGTATCTGACCGGAAACTCTTAATCCAGATAATAAAATTTCTTTATCTGATAATAATGGTTCTCCAACATAGCAATAGGTCCATCCAACTTTACTTACGGAGTTATATACAACTTCTTTATCTGATTTTAATCTATCACTTGCAAATTCTAAAGCTTCTGGGTTATTTTTTATTGCAGTCATCACAACTTCTTTATCATCTTTTAAATTGTCTGATGCTAAATCTAATAAAGAGCCTTGCTCTGAAACTTTTTTCAAGACATAATCTTTATTACTAAAATTTTCGCTTTCTTCTATTTTTTCATTCAATTCTGACATATAATATCTCCTATTCTCACATTACATATTACTAATATCATTCAATATTTTTATTTTATATTTATAAAAAAACGATGTCAAGGTATTTAATTTTAAAAAATTATATAAATTTGCTTAAATTATAAATTTTTGTGATATAATTTAAAAAACACTAAAGAATGGAGTTGATATTTAATGTCTAATGCAAAAGAAGAAGTAAACATCCAAAAATTATATGGAAAAGCAAGTACATTAAAAAAGGACGAATTTATTGAATCATTTAAAATAAAAGATTCAGGCTTAACAATAAATGAAGCAACGGACCATATTAATAAATATGGCTTAAATGAAGTAAAACAAGCCAAGCCCAAAAAATGGTATAATTACTTTTTTAAAAGTTTGTTTAGTCCATTTAATAGTATATTGCTAGGAATAGCATGTATATTATTTTACACTGATGTATATTTAGCAGAAATACCAAGTTACGCAAATATTATTGTAATAGCTATTTTGGTAATTTCAAGTACACTTTTAGAATTTTTCGAAGAATACAACTCAAATAAAGCAGCTGAAAAATTACAAGAATTAGTTGCAACTACAACTACGGTTATAAGGGACGGAAAAGAAATGCTTATTCCTATTAAACAAGTTGCTTTAGGTGATATTGTTATATTATCTGCAGGTAGTCTAATTCCAGCTGACCTTAGAGTATTAGAAGCTAAAGATTTATACGTTGGTCAATCTTCACTAACCGGTGAATCAGATGCTGTTAAAAAGAATGTAGAAACTGATATTGATTTATCTAGTATAGATAGTATTTCAGATTTAGATAACATTTGCTTTATGGGAACAAACGTTATTAGTCGGATCTGCAAAATGTGCTGTTATTAAAACAGGTGATGATACTTATTTTGGAAAAGTTGCACATTCAATGTCTAGTTCTAAACCAAAATCAGCATTTCAAACTGGTATAGAAAACATAAGTAAATTACTAATACGTTTTATGCTAGTTTTAATACCAATTGTTTTTATACTAAATGTATCTAAACATAGTACAGTAACTGCTTTTACATTTGCTGTTGCTATTGCTATATGTATTACACCTCTTCTACTTCCTGTTATTCTATCTTCTACTCTATCAAAAGGTGCAATTAGAATGTCTAAGAAAAAAACAATTGTTAAAAAACTAGATTCTATTCAAAGTTTTGGCTCTATGAATATTCTATGCACCGATAAAACAGGAACACTTACAGAAGATAAAATTGTCTTAGAAAAATATTTAGATATACATGGACAAGAAGACCTTAGGATATTGAAACATGCTTTTTTAAATTCATACTTTCAAACAGGTTTAAAAGGAAATATTGATGAAGCGGTTGTTGCTAGAGCACTGCAAAACGGAATGAATGAATATACAGAAAAGTATAAATTAGTAGATGAAATTCCATTTGATTTTTCTCGTAGGAGATTATCTGTTATTGTTACAGATGGAACTAAAAAGCAATTAATTACAAAAGGTGCTGTAGAAGAAATACTTAGTATATGTACTATGGTTGATTATCAAGGAACTATAACCCCAATTACAAATCAAATTAAAGATAACATTAAACAAATTTCTAAAAATTTAAACAAAGATGGTTTAAGAGTAATTGCTGTTTGCCAAAAAAATGACATACCTGATAACACAGATTTTAGTGTTGAAGATGAAAAAAATATGATTCTTTTGGGATTTATTGGTTTTTTGGATCCACCAAAGGAAAGTGCAAAATCAGCTATAGAAAAACTAAACTCTGCAGGAATACGAGTTGTTGTTTTAACTGGTGATAATTTAGAAGTTACAAAATGTATATGTAAAAAAGTAGGTATAAATTCTAACACAATTATAGAAGGTAAACAAATTGAAAAACTTCCAGATTCCGGCGTATTAAGATTATTAAAGAAAAGTAATATTTTTGTTAAACTATCGCCTATTCAAAAAGCTAGAATTGTTAGGCTTCTTCATGAAAACAATAATATAGTTGGTTATATGGGAGATGGAATTAATGATGCACCTTCTTTAGTTAATTCAGATGTTGGAATTTCAGTTGATACAGCTGTTGATGTTGCTAAAGAATCAGCAGATATAATTTTACTTGAAAAAGATTTACATGTTCTATTAGATGGTGTAACTGAACGGTAGAAAAACATTTGGAAACTTAATGAAATATATAAAACTTTCAACAAGTTTCAATTTTGGAGAAGTTGTTTCTGTTATTATTGCAAGTATTATTTTGCCGTTTTTACCGGAAACTCCAATACAATTATTAGTAGAGGGATTGCTATACGACTTTGGACAATTAACCTTGCCTTTTGATAATGTAGATGCTGAATATCTAAAAAAGCCAAGAAGATTTAATGTTGATAGTTTAAAAAATTTTATGCTATTTATGGGGCCAATAAGTTCTGCTTTTGATATTATTATATTTGCAATTTTATTATTTGTTTTTAAACTTCATGATGCTCCTACTTTCCAAACAGTGTGGTTTTCATATAGTATCGTTTCTAATTTACTTGGAATGCACATTATTAGAACATCAAAAATTCCATTTATACAAAGTAATGCTCATAAAATGGTGTATTTCTCTTCTATATTACTATCTATTATTGGAATTATTACTCCTTACACATGGCTTGGAAACATAATTGGTCTTGTACCTATTCCTTTTGAATATATACCAATTATTATTTTAGTTCCTATTCTATATTGCTTTGTAGCAATGATTGCTAAAAAAGTATATATCCAAAAATATGGAGAATGGATTTAGTGATAAATAATAAATATTAAAAAAATAATAGTGAATGGTTAATAGTAAAATTATACTTCTTAAACTACTCAAACTCATTCACTATTATTTTTTTAAAGTATTCATCCATAAGATAAAATCCCTTTTAATTTTGTATAATAATTTTCCACGTATTTAATTATTTTTTTTATTTCAGTAATATCTATCAAACTTAAGATAAAAATCAGTAAAAAAATAAACCTTTTACAGTTGATTTATCAATATTTTCGCTTAGTGCGACGATTTTACTTATTGGAGCGAACGTCGTAGTTATCTACAACTTTTTCTCTCACTCAACGATTGATACAAATATCAATCAATTTATTAAAGTATATCATAATTTATATAAATTGCAATAGTATAAATATAATATTTTTCAAAAATTTGTTCTGTTCGCTTGTTTTTTATTAAAAAATATTGTATATTGGTAAACATAGGAAATGATGATAAGCAGATGTGGTTTTGCCACCAATTATACGAATTATCGTAGGAGAGGTGGTGATGTTTATGGTTAAAGTGATACTATTTTTTATAATATCCTTTATGTTATCTTTAACATTAAACGT
>CANQAB010000021.1 GCA_947589445.1 uncultured Clostridia bacterium
ATAAGTACGTGTCGATAAGTTTTTTTACACATTTCTAAACTTACACTATTAAGGTTTTGCAACTAGCGAAAATATTCTAGAATAAAATTATCTTAAAAATTATGAAAAAGAGAATCGCCACATTTGCATACCATTTTTCAGGGAAGTTGATAATAAAAAAAGGAACTGCATGCTGTTCCTTTCTTATTCACGTACCATGAATCCTGTTGCAATCATTCTTGTTTTGTGTTTTCCATCTGAATTAATTGGGTCATTAATAAGTTCTCCCTCAACAACTAATCCACAAGATGTACCTCCATCTAAGTTTGCTGCATTATATGCCCCATAGTTTTGCATTATTTCTGTTAAATCTACCATATCTGCACCTGGTCTTCCTATCATTCTTCCGTCTATTACTAAAAATAATACAATACCATCTTTTCTTTGTCCTATTGCAGACCTTGGAGCTGTTCCCCATCCTCCATTACCTTTAATAAAAGATGGTTTACCATTTACAATTAAAAATGGTCCAAATGTTACCGCATCTCTTACTCCTTTTGCAAGAGCTTGGCTCGCTGTCATTTTTCCTAGAATCAATTTATTATCTTCTGTAAATCCTATAATACCTCCAGATTTTGTATAATTTCTATTACTTACAATTTTTCCATTTTTAATAACTATACCTTGAGGTATTCCTCCCAAACTATTATAGTTTGGGTCAATAAATCCTCCACCATTTATTGCAACTACAGCATTATTTTCAGTAGCCATATCTACTAAATATTGACCTTTCGTTCCTACATATTTTGTGGTACAAACTGAAATTTTTGAAGGGTCATAAATGGCTACCAAATGACCTGTATATCCTTTTCCTTCAATATCAATTACTTTATACAAAGCATTTTCTTCATCTTTTTTTAAGATAGCCTCTTCATATTCATTTTCATATTCAACTTCTTCGTCTACATGTGCAACAATTTCTACCTCTTCTGTATTTGTTGATTCTCCTGTTTCTATTACTATATTATTAGATAATACTGTTTGAATAGTTTCATCACTATAAAATATAGTTGCCATCCATTGATGATTTAATGTAGTCATAGCAGTAGTAATTAGCCAATCTCTAAATCCGATGCCATGGTCCATATAACAAAATTCCCGCAGACATCATTCCTATAATAATCAAAACAATTATCCATTTAAATACTTTACTTTTTATACTTTTCTTTTTCATATTCATATGTTTACTTTTATTTTCTTTCATTTTCTTCTCCAATTATTTAGTATATTCTACATTTACCAAATATAATCCATTTGGTGGTAGTGTTTTTCCAGCTTTTTTTCTATCTCCTGATTTTATAATGTTACTTATATTTTTTGCTTCAATCTTTCCAATTCCAACATCTATTAATGTTCCAGCAATAATTCTTACCATATTATATAAAAATCCATTACCTGTTAATTCTATAATTACTCTTTCTTTTTCTTTAAAAACTTTTGCACTATATATAGTTCTTACTGAACTTTTAGAACTTGTTCCACTCGCTTTAAAACCTTTGAAATCATGTTCTCCTACAAAACTTTGTGCCGCTTCATTCATAGTCTCTACATTTAATTTTTGTGGATAGTGATACTCTAAATTTCTATAAATTGCTGTTCCATTTTCAGAATTATTAATAATATATCTATAAGTCTTTTTCTTACAATTATATCTACTGTGAAATCTTTCGTCAACCTCTTCTGCATTTAGTATTCTAATACTTGCTTTTAATTTTGTATTAAGAGCAATAGGAATTTTATTAATTGGTATTTTAATATTTGTTTTAAAATTTGCTACTTGTCCTAGAGCATGTACGCCTGCATCTGTTCTTCCAGATGCAATAAGTTCTACTTTTTCACCAGATATTTCTTTTATAGCCCTTTCTATTTCCCCTTGTATGTTTAACTTATTAGGCTGTTTTTGCCAGCCGTTAAAGTCTTTTCCGTCATATTCTATTGTTAATTTAATGTTTCTCATAATTTATTCTTTCTTTGCTTTTTTTAAGTTAATATTTTTTATTTTATCTAAAATTGTTTTTTTCTCGCTTGTTTTCAATCTTTTTGTAATTATATTACTAATTAATATTTTCTTTAATGCTTCTTCTTTTAAATCTGCAATTAAAGTTCCTTCTTTTGCAATAGAAATTTTACCTGTTTCCTCAGATACTACTACAATAATTGCATCTGATTCTTTGCTCATTCCTATTGCAGCTCTATGTCTAGTTCCTAATTCTTTTGCAATATCTCCATCTGATGCTAAAGGTAACACACAAGCTGCTGCTGATATTTTATTATCACTAATAATAACTGCTCCATCATGTAAAGGTGTTTTAGGTGTAAAAATATTCACTAATAATTGTGGTGATATTTCGCCATTTATTGTAACACCTGTTGATATAATTTCTTTAAGCTTAATATCTCTTTCAATTACTATTAATGCCCCCGTTTTTGTTTTAGCAAGTTCCATAACTGCAATTCCTATTTTATATATATCTTCTTTTGTTTTAGAAATTATATCTTTTTCTAACCCTAAATATTTAGTTAACTTGCTAGAAGAACCCAGTTGTTCTAATGCTCTTCTTAATTCTGGTTGAAATAAAACTATTAGCAAAATAACCCCATAAGTCATAATAGTAGTTAAAAAATAATTTAAAATTTTTAAATTAAATATAGAGCTTAGCCATGTAATTATAAATAAAAAAATAATTCCCTTTACTAGTTGCATTGCTCTAGAACCTTTTAAAATTTTTACAACTTCATAAACTAAAAATACAACTATTATAATGTCTATTATTAAAGTAATAATAGACCATGGATTTTGCATGTAGTTAGTAAATGTTGTAATCCAAAAATCTTTAAATTCAATTATGGGATTATTGGGCATTTTTATCACCTTTTTCTATATTTTATTTTTATTCTTAGAAAAAATAGTTAGTTATTTAATTAAACTTATACATAATATCTAGTATTAACATATTAGTAATATATTATTTTTATAATTAAAACATTTTTATAAGATAATATATAAATGTAAAACTAATTCCTAATATCATTAAAATTGCCATAATAGCTGCTATTATTCTTGTAAATAATCTACTTTTGTCAAATTTCTTCTTTTCCATTATATTCTCACTCTCTTTCATATGTCTATTTTATTTATATCATATTTAATAATATTTTTCAACATTAAGTGCCAATAATATTTATCATTTCATATAATATATTAAGCTAAATTGCTTAAATATTTTTTAGAAAGGATGTTTATTTATGGAATTTGAAGATAAATGTTGTCCTATTACTAATATTGACGGGCACATTGCTACAGGAAAACAATTTGATTTAGATATTGTTCTACCAGAAGATAATAGAGGTGTGTTATTTGGTGTAGTAAAAGATTGTTATAAAGAACCAATTAAAGATGCTGTTGTTAAATTAATTGAAGTAGACTGTGAACATGGAAAAGAGGAAAGAAAGCCTGTTTCTCATACGTTTACAGATAAAGATGGAGAATTTGTTTTTGGTCCTTTGTGTCCAGATAAAAAATATGATATTCAAATATGGGTTAACAAAGTTAAACATGTTAAAGTATGTTCAAAATGCCATCGTGAAGGAAAATGTTTAAAAGGTGTAGACTTAAAACATTGTGATTGTTATGTTGGCAAAAAAGAAGACTTTGAAAAATGTAAAGAAAATTGTTGCCCATCAAATCAAGATAATTGCGATAAAAGATAAAATGAATCAGACTTTTTAACACTATAAAACCTTTTTATAATCTCAAAGTTATTATATTATATGTGCAGAAAAAATACTTTAATTACTCTTTTTGTGTAATATAATTAAATTTACTATTATAAAAAATGGGAATCAATTACATGATTCCCATTTTCTTTACTAATTGCTTTCCTTTTTTCATCATTTTCTTTGTGCCCATATTATTATCATACATCATCATTATTCCTGCTGCAATCATTCCTCCTAATATCATTCCTTTTGTAAATTTCATATTTCCTCCTGACCGGGTTCAATTAAATAATATAACCCTAATTTATTGTTTAATTTTATTATTTCTTTTTTTTTCAATAATATACTCTTTAATAAGCACATATATTTCGTGTACAGCTATAAAGGCTAAAAAAATTCCAAATAATTTTTTTAATAATTTTACATCTATTTTTTGCGCAATTATAGCTCCCACAACAGCTCCTATTATTCCCCAAAAAATAATTGATTTAGATACTTTTAAATTTATTTTTTTTGCTTTTATATTTATATAAATAGCCGAAATAGAGGTGGGAATAAAGAAAATTAAATTCGTAGCTTGTGCAACTTTTTGTTCAATTGATAAAAAAATTGATAAACACAATATTAATATTGTGCCTCCTCCCATGCCTGTTCCGGCTAACAATTCCAGAAATAAAACCTGTTAAAATTTCTATCATAAACACTCCGTATTAAATTGTAATTTATATAATCATTTTATACGATGCATAAATTAAAAAAATGGTAAATGCAATTTTCAGATATTTAGTTGGTAATTTGTTTAGCAATTTTGCACCCACAATTCCTCCTATAATTCCACCAATTGCACATAATATTCCCACTTTCCAATCTATATTATTATTTCTATAATAAAAAATTCCACTTGTAACCACCATTGGTAAAATACATATAACAGATGTTGCTCTTGCTTCCACATCATTCATTTTTAATAAATACATAAATGCTGGAACCAATATCATACCTCCACCACTAGCAAATAATCCACTAACAATGCCTGCAAAAAAACCTATAAGAATAATTTTCCAATTAAAAAAATTTCTAAACATAAATATAGTTTTAGAAATTTTCTTAAAATTATGTAATTTTTTATAAATTTATACATTTTCATCTGGTATATAATATTTTGTACCTATCATTTTATCTGGTAAATATTGTTGCTCTATATAATGTCCCGGGTAATCGTGTGGATATTTATATCCTTCATGATATCCAAATTTTTTCATTTCTTCTATTGGCGCATTTCGAATATGCATTGGTACTTCTCCTGTATCTTTTGTGGATACATCTTCTATTGCTTTATCTATTGCAAGATAAGATGCATTTGATTTTTTAGATGTAGCAACATATACTGCCGCTTCTGCAAGAATAATTCTAGCCTCTGGCATTCCTATAAAATGTACTGCCTGCATCGCACTATTGGCAATTACTAAAGCATTTGGATTTGCCATACCAACATCTTCTGAAGCACATATAGTAATTCTTCTTGCTAAAAACATTGGATCTTCTCCTGCATTAAGTGCTCTTGCTAAATAAAATACTGTTGCATCTGGGTCGCTTCCTCTCATAGATTTTATAAATGCACTTATATTATCGTAATGACTATCACCTGCTTTATCAAAAATAGCCTTTTTCTTTTGCATGCTATCTGCTGCAATTTGATCTGTTATATGAATATATCCGTCCTTATCCATTTGTGTTGTTAATACTGCAATTTCTAATCCATTAAGTGCTGTTCTTACATCTCCTCCAGAAATTTTTGCTATACATTTTAATGTATTTTCTTCAATTTTTATATTATATTCTCCTAATCCATCTTTTCTTTGAAGAGACATTTTTAAAACTTCTAAAATATCTTCTTCTGATAGTGGTTCTAATTTAAATACCATAGAACGAGAAATTAAAGCTTTATTTACTTCAAAATATGGATTTTCCGTTGTTGCCCCTATTAAAATAATAGTTCCATCTTCAACAGCAGGAAGAAGTGCATCTTGCTGTAATTTATTGAATCTATGTATTTCATCAATAAATAATATGCATTTCCCTGTAGGATTTAAAAATAAATTTTTTGCATCTTCAATTACTTTTTTTATTTCAGAAACACCTGATGTAACAGCATTTATTTTTTCAAATTTATATTTTGTTGTTTCACTAATTACTTTAGCTAAAGAGGTTTTACCACAACCTGGAGGGCCAAATAGAATAATGCTAGATAGTCTATCTGCTTTTATAGTTCTATATAATATTTTGTCTTTTCCTAGAATGTGCTTTTGTCCTACATATTCTTCTAATGTTCGTGGTCTCATTCTATATGCAAGTGGTTTATCAAATTCCATAATTTTCTCCTTCTCTTTAATTACAATTTAAAAAGCTTAATTTCTAGCAAGATATTTTAAGCCTTGCTTAATTAAATCTTCAAGCTTTAAATTCTGAACATTTATATGTTCAAAAGCCTTTTCTATTTCTTTTCTATTATAGCCTAATACTTGAAGAGCAGATATTGCCTCATTAATCTCGTTTTCTTCATCTACTATTATTTTAGATTTATTTACTTTACTACTTACTATATCTTGATTTTTTAATTTATCTTTTAATTCTAAAATAATTCTTCCTGCTGTTTTTGCTCCAATTCCTGGTATTTTAACAAGTTTAGATGTATCATTTGAAATTACTGCAAGAGCAAATGCAGATGGTTCTATATTTGCTAATGTATTTAAGGCAGATTTTGCACCTACCCCACTTACTGATATTAGTAACTCAAACATATTTAATTCTTCCATACTTAAAAAACCATATAAACTAATATCGTCTTCTCTTACATGATAATGTGTATATACTTTAACTTCTTCTCCAATTTCTGCTAAACTATCAATTGAGGCTTCAGACATAAATACTTTATATCCTATTCCTTGAACATTTATTACAACATATCCATTTAATTTCATTTCTAAAATTCCACTAACAAATGCTATCATTTTGCATTACCTCTTTTTCTTTTATAAAATAAATCTTAATTTAAAATAGAATCATTATTTTTCGTTCAAATTCAAACATTTTTTCTCTATTCTATCACATATTTTTAATTTTGCAATACTTTATAGTTTACTTTCTTTTTTATTTTTGTTATACTTATTTTAGAGGTAAAAATATGAGAAATTACTATGATGATTTAGAAATAAATAAAAATGCTTCTCAAGAAGTAATTGAAAAAGTATATAAAGTACTCGCTAAAAAATATCATCCAGATACTACACAAGAAGTAGATAAACAATTCGCTGAAGAAAAATTTAAAATGATAAGCGAGGCTTATGAAACATTATCTAATGAAGAAAAAAGAAAAAAATATGATATGGAATTAAAAGAAAATAATCCTTCTATTTCTTACGAGCAATATATATCAGTTATAAGAGAAAGGGACGCTCTAAATAATGCATTAAATAATATGCAAAACGAATATAATCAATTTAAAAATTATATAAATACAAACTTGCAATATAAACAAAATAATACCCAACAACAGCAATATAATCAATATCAACAAACAAATTATATTCCTAAAGATGAAAATGTTTCCTATAATACGCAAAATAATTCTAATTTAAACTATTCTAATAATCCTTATAAAAAGCGTTACTATTATACTTCAACAGGAAAGCCGGCATCTGCATTTGATTATCTTAAGTTTCGTATAAGAGAATTTTTCTCAAATATTTTATTTATATTTTTGCTTATATTAGTATTCGTATTTATTATTAATTTTTTCTTATCTACAAACATATTTAGTTTATTTATAAAATAATTTATATTCTAAAATATTCTTATTTAATTGCATATATTTTTTCGAATAGGTTAAATTATACTGTAGTATAATTTAACCTATTACTTTCTGTAAAATGCATTTTTCTAATGCTATAGTAATGATGTAAGCATTTTTGTATAAAGCATTTATTCATTAATATATTATTTATTCTGATAGAAAAATCTTTGTTTTAGAAAGGATGTTTTTATTATGGCATTGGATTATGCAATTATTGGAGAAAGGCTAAAAAGAGCAAGATTATCTAAAAAACTTACTCAGGAGCAACTAGCAGAACAATTAGATGTATCAGTTGCTTTCTTAAGTCGAGCAGAGCGAGGTAATGTGAAAATTAATCTATCTAGACTTACTCAAATATGCGATATTTTAGATATATCTATTGGTTATATTTTAACTGGAACAGGAAGTAACTCTAAAAGTTATTTAGCAGAGGATTTTTCTAATTTGCTAAAAAATTGTCCACCAGAAAAAATAAAGCTAATTTATGATATTGCAAAAGTAATTATAAATCAAAAATAAGAAAGGCATTTTGCTGAGCAATTCTCTGAAGAAAGCGCGAAATACATGCCACCCGTTTCGCTCGGGCGAATATATGTAGCCTAACCTTGTTGTATACGGAAAATCTTAAATCTGGTCAAGCTAAAAGTCGATTTTTTCCTATAAATAAAAAAAGTGGATTTACCACTTTTTTTATTTATTAGTATAAAATTATTAAACAAGTTCTAAGATAGCTACTTCTGCTCTATCACCTTTTCTAGGTCCTTTTTTTATAATTCTTGTATATCCTCCGACTCTATCAGCATATTTAGTAGCTATTTCTCCAAATAGTTTTCCTAGTATATCTACTCCATCAACTTTATTTAATTTTTTCATTATTTTTCTTCTAGCATTTAATCTTGATGGCATATCTTTTTGTCTTTTTTCAGTAGTTTCTTCTTTTACTACTTTTAGATATTCTTTACCATTTTTGCTTGTTACTTTTTCAGTAACTTTATTTCCTTTGCTATCTAACTTAGCTTTAACAACTTTTACTTCAACAGTTTCATAATTATCTTTCTCTTTTACTGCTAATGATATTATGCTGTCTACTATAGCTTTAACTTCTTTTGCTCTAGCTTCAGTTGTTTCAATTTTACCATGTAAAATTAAGTCTGTAGCTTGGCATTTAAGCATAGCTAAACGTACATCTGTTGTTTTACCTAATTTTCTATTTATAGCCATTTATTTCACCCTTTCTTTATTTTTCTCTACTTTTTATTTAGTCATCTTCTTCTGCAAAATCTAATCCCAAGGCATGTAGTTTGTTTGTAACTTCATCAAATGATTTTTTTCCTAAATTTCTAACCTTAAGCATTTCTGCTTCTGTTTTATTCGTTAAATCTTCAACTGTTAATATACCAACTCTTTTTAAACAATTGAATGATCTTACTGATAATTCTAATTCTTCAATTGACATTTCTAATACTTTTTCTTTCATAGATTCTTCTTTTTCTACCATTACTTGTGTATTTTTGGTTGCCTCAGATAAATCTATAAATAAAGATAAATGCTCTGTCATTACTTTTGCAGCTAAACTTAAAGCCTCATCTGCTTTTAAACTTCCATCTGTCCATACTTCTATAATTAATTTGTCAAAATCAATCATTTGACCAACTCTAGTGCTTTCTACTGTATAATTTACTTTTCTTACAGGTGTATAAATAGAATCAATTGGTAAATAAGATATATCTTGATTTGGCTTTTTATTTTTTGATGCTATGTTATATCCTCTTCCTTTATTAGCTATCATTTCTATTTCTAAGCTTCCACCCTCTGCAACAGTAGCTATATGTAAATCAGGATTTAATATTTCTATTGTTCCATCAGTTATAATATCTCCTGCCTTTACTTCACCTTCACCTTTAAAGTCTATTTTTAAAACTTTTTCGTCACTATCAAAAGATTTTAATCTAACACCCTTTAAATTAACAATTATTTCTGGAACATCTTCTACAACATTAGGTATTGTTGAAAATTCATGTACAACTCCGCTAATTTTTACACCTATTATTGCATATCCAGGAAGTGATGAAAGTAATATTCTTCTTAAAGAATTTCCTAAAGTTACCCCATAACCTCTCTCTAATGGTTCACATACAAACTTAGCATAATTGTTTTCTTCGTTAATTTCTAGACATTCAATATTTGGCTTTTCGAATTCTATCATTTTTACCTCCTATATTAGAAGTTAGATGTTAGAAGTGAGAAGTTAGATTTTATTTCTATCTTTCATTCCTTCTACATTTCAACTTCTTATTAATTTTATTATTAAAATTACCTTAAGATATTTTATCCTTAGAAGTTCCCATCTTTCCAATTTCCAACTTCCGAGTTCTAACCTCTATTTAGAATAAAGCTCTACTATTAAATGTTCTTCTACTGCTAAATCTACTTCATCTCTAGATGCTAATCTAATTACCTTACCACTTAAATTTTCTACGTCTCTTTCAAGCCAAGCTGGAACTGGTCTAGCACTATTTGCTTCTACATTTACTTTTATAATTGCTGAATCTTTTTTGTTTTCTCTAACAGATACAACATCTCCAGCCTTTACTAAGTATGAAGCTATATCTACTTTTTTACCATTTACATCAAAATGTCCATGGTTAACAAGTTGTCTAGCTTGTGCTCTTGAACTTCCATAACCTAGCTTATAAACTACATTGTCTAATCTGCTTTCTAATATTTGTAATAAATTTTCACCAGTTATTCCTTTTTTATTAGAAGCCATCTCAAAATATTTTCTAAATTGTCTTTCTCCTACTCCATAGAATGATTTTGTTTTTTGTTTTTCTCTTAATTGTGTACCATATTCTGAAAGTTTAGCTTTCTTTTGTCCGTGTTGTCCTGGCGCATAGTTTCTTCTAGAAACACTACATTTATCAGAATAACATCTTGAACCTTTTAAGAACAATTTTTGTCCTTCTCTACGACAAATACGACATTGTTCATCTTTATATCTTGCCATTTAGCTTTCCTCCTTCTCATTTAATCTTTTTATTTACCATACATTTTTATTTAAATTTATATTTATATAATATTATAACCTATACTCTTCTTCTTTTTGGTGGTCTGCATCCATTATGTGGTATAGGAGTTACATCCTTTATTGCACTTATTTCTAATCCAGCTGTTTGAAGTGATCTAATAGCTGCTTCACGTCCTGAACCAGGTCCTTTTACAAATACTTCAACAGTTTTTAATCCATGCTCCATTGCAGCCTTTGCAGCAGTTTCTGCAGCTTCACCAGCAGCAAATGGTGTACTTTTTCTTGAACCTTTAAATCCTAATTCTCCAGCACTAGCCCAAGATATTACATTACCATTAACATCTGTTATTGAAACTATTGTATTGTTAAAGCTTGAGTGTATATGTGCTGAACCTTTTTCTATGTTTTTTCTATTTCTTCTAGGTGTTTTCTTTGTAACAGTTTTAGCCATTTGGTTTTACCCTCCTCAATTACATTTTATTTTTTTACTTTTTAGAACAAATTAAAAATATTATATTGCTTGTCAAACAAAAATTAAATTTATATATGCTAATTAAATTAAAATTTACATTTAACAACTTAAAATACTATTATTTCATTGTTCTATTTATCTGATTTACTTTTGCTTACTAACTTTCTAGGACCCTTTCTTGTACGGGCATTTGTTTTTGTTCTTTGTCCTCTTACAGGTAGTCCTCTTCTATGTCTTAGTCCTCTATAACATCCAATTTCAGTTAATCTTTTAATATTTAAAGCAACTTCTCTTCTTAAATCTCCTTCAAGTTTGTATTCATCTTCGTCTAAAACTTTTCTTATGCTATTAACTTGATCGTCTGTTAAGTCTTTTACTCTAGTATCTGGATTAATACCTGCTTTTTTTAGAATTTTATTAGAACTTGCAACACCTATTCCATAGATGTATGTTAATCCTATTTCTACTCTTTTTTCTCTAGGTAAATCTACTCCTGCTATACGAGCCATATATTTAGCACCTCCAAATTAAAATTGTTTTTTGCATATTCATTTTTAAATTGAAATGTATTTATTTTGGATTGTATTAAAATAAATAGTTTTTAATAATGAATACACATATATATAAACACAAATCTGATATGTAAACTTTTTAAAAGTTTCACAGCCGCTACCCAATTTGTGTTAATAACTAGTTATTTTCAAGAATGAACTATCCTTGTCTTTGTTTGTGTTTAGGATTTTCACAAATAACCCTAATAGTACCTTTTCTTTTGATTACTTTACATTTATCGCATATTTTTTTTACTGATGGTCTTACTTTCATTTTCATCACCTCTTCTTATAATCTATAGTTTTTAATAGTTTTACATCTTAGCATACAGACAAAAAGACATCTGCATCTTAAATTCTTTATATAGTTTATTTGGCACGCCATGTAATACGTCCTCGTGATAAATCGTAAGGAGAAAGTTCCACTTTAACTTTATCACCTGGTAGTATTTTTATATAATTCATCCTAAGCTTTCCAGAAATATGAGCTAATATTTGATGCCCATTTTCTAACTCTACTTTAAAATTTGTATTAGGTAATGTTTCAACCACTGTACCTTCTACTTCTATAACATCTTCTTTTCCCAATGTTATCCCTCCTAAATTTACATTAAATGCATAAAAGCGCATAATAATGCAATTAACTCATATATTATACATTAAAATTATAATAATGTCAATACTTCTGGCTCTTTTTCTGTAATTAAAATTGTATTTTCATAATGTGCAGATTTACTTCCATCCTGCGTTACGATTGTCCACCCATCGTCTAATTCTAGTATATTTTCATTTCCTGCTATTACCATTGGTTCTATTGCAAGAGTCATGCCTGCTTGAAGTCTTGGACCTTTTCCCGCTTTTCCATAATTTGGTATCCCTGGATCTTCATGCATGCTTTTTCCTATTCCATGTCCTTGAAATTCTTTTACTACACTATAACCATTTTTTTCTACAAATTCTCCTATTGCGTGCGAAATATCTCCTATTCTAAATCCTTGTTTTGCAAATTTTATTCCTTCAAAAAATGCTTTCTTTGTTACGTCTAATAATCTTTCATCATCTTTAGATCCTTTACCTACTATATATGTTCTTGCTGCATCTCCATTATATCCATTTTTATAAACAACTAAATCTATACTAACAACATCTCCTTCTTTTAGTATAACTCTATTAGAAGGAATTCCATGTATAACTTCATCATTAACAGATGCACAAATAGATGCCGGAAAAGCAGGTGTGTATTTATCTGGTCCTGGATATCCTTTTTGAGCTGGAATTCCACCATTCTCTCTTATTACCTTTTCAGCTATTTTATCTAATTCTAATGTAGATACTCCTGGTTTAATTGCTTCCTCTATAGCTTTATGCACAAGAACAGTTACCCTACATGCTTCTTTCATTAACTCAATTTCCCTTTTTGATTTAATATCTATCATTTTCTAAACTTCCTTAAAAATTTTATTTTTTTATATACTTTTCATATATTTCTTCTGCTACATCTTGTCCTAATCTATTTATTTTTTCGCTAACTTCTTGTGTCGTTATTACTCCTTTATTATTATAAAAATCTACTAATGGTTTTGTTTTTTCTTCGTAAATATCTAATCTTCTTTGTATTGATTCTGCATTAGAATCGTCTTCTCTTTGTACTAGCTTTGAACCACATTTATCACATATTCCTTCTACTTTAGATGGATGCATTGTTAGGTTGTAAGTTGCTTTACATGCTTGATTTGAGCATACCCTTCTATTTAATATTCTAGTTATAATTTCTTCTGATGGAGTAGTAAGATTTATTACTAATTCTACTTTCCTATTTTGCTCTGCCAATATTTCATCTAGTTTTTGTGCTTGTGCAAGTGTTCTTGGAAATCCATCTAATATTGCTCCTTCTTTTGCATCCTCTTCTTCTAATCTTGCTTTTACCATAGGAATTGTAATTTCATCTGGGACTAAATTTCCACTTGCAATATATTTATTTGCTTCTACTCCAAGTTCTGTTTTTTCAGCAATATGTTTTCTAAAAATATCTCCTGTTGAAATTTGTGGCCATCCTGTTTTTTTATTTAATATTCCTGCTACTGTTCCTTTTCCTGTTCCTTGAGCACCTAACATTATTAATACCATTATTCATCTCTCCTTTATTTATTACAATTTACTATTAATGAGTAATTAATAGTGAATAATAAATAATGAATAGTAAATTGTAATGATCTATTATTCATCATTCATTATTCATTATTCATTATTAATTCAAGAAAATGAACTATACAACCTTTTCTTCTTTCTAATTTGAGTTTCTGAATCAAGTGAGAAAATCACAAAAGTAATAATTTTATATTATAGAAATTTCTTAATTATATAACAAAAGCGGACCTTTTAGCATTTTGACATTTTTAAATAATTATAAAGTCCGCGCTTTCGTTATCCTTCAAAATTACTATATAATTTTTGTACAATACATTTTTAATTAATATAACATTTTATACTAATTAAAAACAACATAGAGGTAAAGAATTTCTATTCTAAACCTCTTATATTTTATTCTAAGAATCCTTTATAATGTCTCATTACTAATTGTGATTCTAGTTGTTGTACTGTTTCTAAAGCAACACCTACTACAATTAATATAGTAGTACCTCCAAATGTAAAGTTCAAACTTGTAAATCTAAGTAACATTGGAAGAATTGCAATAACAGCTAAGAATAAACCTCCAAACCATATTAACTTTTTCATAATAGATGATAAATAATCTGTTGTTGGTTTTCCTGCTCTTATTCCAGGAATAAATCCACCATTCTTTTTAATATTACTTGATACTTCCGCTGGGTTAAATGTTGCATAAGTATAGAAAAATGTAAATCCAATAATTAATAGTAAATATACAATTGCATTAGCAATAGTGTATCCTATAGGAACAGCAGTTGATGATGTCGCAAGTGAAAATTTATATACTCCTGCCCAAAATCCTGTAGCTGTTGCTATATTAGGATTAAATAATGGAATTATCATCATTGGGAAAGTCATAAATGATGATGCAAAAATAACTGGCATTACGCCTGCCATAACCAATTTAATTGGAATATGTGTATTTTGACCACCATACATTTTTCTTCCAACAACTTTTTTAGCATATTGAACTGGAACTTTTCTTTCAGCTTCTGTTACAAATACAACACCTGCTACTAAAATAATAGCACCTATAATAATTCCAATTGTCAATAATAATCCTGTTGTAGAAAATCCTGCACTTGTTACTATTAATCTATAAAATGTTGTTACAACAGATGGTAATCCTGATATAATTCCTACGAAAATAATCATAGATATGCCATTTCCTACACCTTTTGCTGTTATTTGCTCTCCTAACCACATTAAAATAGCTGTTCCCGCTACTAATGATAGTATAAATAAGAAACCTGTTAAGAATCCTGTATCAACAAATATTCCTGTATTTCTATATGTAAAATATACTCCTACCGCTTCTACAACTGCTAAAATGATAGTAAGGAATTTGGTATAACTATTCATTTTAGCTCTTCCTTCTTCTCCTCCTTCTTTAGCTAATCTTTCTAAAGAAGGAATAATCATTGCTAATAATTGAATAACAATTGATGCAGTAATATATGGATTAATACTCATCGCAAATAATGAAAGTCTTGAAAACGCTCCACCTGAAATTAAATCAACTAAACTACCTAATCCACTTGTTGAAGAACTCATTATTTGATTTAATGTAACAGCATTAATACCTGGCACTGTTATATAACATCCTAATCTGAATATTACTATTAATAATAATGTGTATAATATTTTCTTTCTTACATCTGGTGTTTTTATTGCATTTTTTAATGTTTTAAACAACTAAATCACCTCTATCTTTCCACCAACAGCTTCTATTTTTTCTGTAGCAGATTTTGTAAATCTTTTAGCTTTTACTGTTAATTTTTTTTCTAAATTTCCAGTACCTAATATAACAATACCATCATTAATTTTACCAATAATACCTTCTGATAATAAACTTTCAGCTGTAACCTCTGTAGCTTGAGATTTATTTAGCATACTTAAAGTTACTTCTGTGTAATTATTAGCATGGATATTTGTAAATCCTCTTTTAGGTAATCTTCTATATAATGGTGTTTGACCACCTTCGAATCCACGTCTTACTCCGCCACCACTTCTTGCTTTTTGACCTTTATGTCCTTTTCCTGAAGTTTTTCCAAGACCTGAACCTACTCCACGTCCAACTCTTCTTCTTTCTACTTTTTCTATAGATGCTTTTACTTCACCTAATTGCATGTTGTGCACCTCCTTCTATTATTTTAAGTTTTAAATTAGAATATCTTACTAAATATTTGTTCTTTAACTCTTACCTCTAATTTTTACTTTTATTACAATATATCGCTAGCTTTTTTTCCTCTTTTTGAAGCAATTTGTTCTACTGTTTTCATATTTGAAAGACCATTTATAGTAGCATAAACTACATTTCTTGGATTATTTGTTCCAATAACTTTTGTTCTAATATTTTTATAACCTGCAAGTTCAATTACTGGTCTAACGCTACCTCCAGCTATAATTCCAGTACCTTCTGCTGCTGGTTTTAAAAGTACATTAGCACTACCAAATTGTCCAACAAGTTCGTGAGGTATTGTTGTTCCAACAATTGGAACTTCTACTAAGTTTTTCTTAGCATCTTCAATAGCCTTTTTTATTGCATCTGGAACTTCTGCAGCTTTTCCATTACCAACACCTACGTGTCCATTTTCATCACCAACAACTACAACTGCACTAAATCTAAAAGTTCTACCACCTTTAACTACTTTAGCAACTCTATTAATAGCAACAACTTTTTCTTTTAATTCAACTGTATTTTCTTCCATCTGTTCTTGTTTCCTCCTTTTCTTTATTAATGTCAGGGGATACACTTTCCCCTTAAGTCATGTATAATGGATAAAGTATGTCCCTCCATTATTGATTATGGATGACCTATTTATAAATTATTTATATTTTATATAAGTTATAACACACTTTTCTCCCTTTAGTTTTTTCTAAAGATACATAATTATTTATCATTTTTTTGCTTAGAATTGCAAACCTCCTTCTCTTGCAGCATCTGCTAATTCTTTTACAACTCCATGATAAATGTATCCACCTCTATCAAAAACTACAGTTTTTATATTTTTTTCTAAAGCCTTTTTAGCAATTAAAGTTCCTACTTCCTTTGCAGCTTCCTTGTTTGCATGTTTTGTTTTAATATCTTTATCTAAAGTAGAACAACTTACAATTGTATTTCTTGCATCATCATCTATAATTTGTGCATAAATGTTACTATTACTTCTATATACGCATAATCTTGGGCAATCGGCTGTTCCACTTATTTTTCTACGAACACGTAAATGTCTTCTTTCTCTTGTAGCTTTTCTATCTATCTTAGAAATCATTATTATTTATTCTCCTTTCTCTAAAAATTAATGAAAATCTTCGTATTACTTTGTCA
>CANQAB010000022.1 GCA_947589445.1 uncultured Clostridia bacterium
AATTATATACAGGTGCATTCGAACTAGAATAACCGTATTTAGAACAGAGCAAAAATATATAAATAGTTACTTACATATATTAGCTAAAATATAAATTTTTGAATCTGTTCTTTTTTTATTGTATAGGAAAAAATCGACTTTTACCTTGACCGGATTTAAGATTTTTCCGTATACAACAAGGTTAGGCTACATATATTCGCACGAGAGAAGTGAGTGGCATGTATTTTGCACTATCTTCAGAGAATTGCTTAGCAAAATGACTTTCTTATAATATCATTATACTATAACAATATTTTTGAATGAAGAGTCAGATTAGTTGTATAATAATATATAATCTGATATATTAATATAATAGAAAATTATTTAATAATGAAATATGTTTCTGTTTACTATATATAAAGAAAGGAAAATTATGAAAAGAGTAAAATTAGCAGATAGAATATTGCCTGTATATACAAATGGAGAAGAAATTTTCCATATGGTTTCACATATTATAGGTGGAGTTATGGGAATTGTAGCCATTGTATTGTGTGCTATATTTGGTGCTATTCACCATAATGTTTATTCAGTTGTGTCTGGATGTGTATTTGGAGTTACTTTACTATTACTATATACTATGTCTAGTATATATCATGGACTAAAACCAAATTTAAAAGCAAAAAGGGTCTTTCAAATAATTGACCACTGTTCTATTTTCTTATTAATAGCAGGAAGTTATACTCCTTTTGCTCTTTGTACTCTAAGAGAATACAATGTAGCACTAGGCTGGTGGATATTTGGAATAATATGGGTATTAGCTATTATTGGAATTACATTAAATTCTATAGATTTACATCGATATAAAAAATTTTCAATGATATGTTATCTTATAATGGGATGGTGTATTATATTTAAAATAAATGTAATATATGACGCATTGGGAATAACAGGTTTTCTATTATTATTAATAGGAGGTATAGTATATACTATAGGTGCTATTATTTATGGATTAGGTAAAAAATATAAATGGATGCATTCTATATTTCATGTGACATGTATTATAGGTAGTATGTTACAATTTTTATGCATATTGCTTTATGTAATTTAAGAAAAGTTTATATATTAGAAGGGAATAAATTTAAATGAAAAAATTAAGAAAAATAAATGAAGTAGAAAAATTTGAAACAATAAAAGAATATATTAACAATGCAATTAATAAATATCCTACTAATAATGCTTTTATTATAAAAAATAAAAAAAATAATTATAGATATATTACGTATAAACAATTAGGAGAAGATATAGAAAATTTAGGAACAGGATTATTGAATCTTAAGTTGGAAAATAAGAGAATTGCAATTATAGGGAAAAATACCTATGAATGGGCATTAAGTTATATTAGTATATTCTGTGGAGTGGGAGTAGCAGTTCCGTTGGATAAAGGTTTACAAGAAAACGAAATAATTATGTCTTTAAACAGAAGTAAAGCAGATGCAGTTATATTTGAAAATACTTATACAAATATTATGGAAAAGTTAAAAGAAAATCCAGATAATCAAATAAAAGACTTTATATGTATGACAGAAGAGCAGAATTTTGAAAGCTTACCTAATATAATTAAAACTGGAAAAGAATTATTAGAAAAAGGTAATAGTTCTTTTAAAAGCCATAAAATTGATCCAAATGCAATGGCAACAATTATATTTACATCTGGTACTACATCAATGTCAAAAGCAGTTATGCTATCTAATAATAATATAGCAAGTAATATATATGATATGTCAATGGTAGAATCTATTTATAGTACAGATGTTAATATTGCATTTTTACCATTCCACCATACATTTGGTTCTACAGGTCTATTGTTGTTTTTATCCAGAGGAGCAACTAATGTATTTTGTGATGGGTTAAGACATGTACAGGAAAATTTAAGAGAATATCATGTAACAGCTTTTGTATGTGTTCCACTTTTATTGGAAGCGATGTATAAAAAGATAATGACCGAAGTAGAAAAACAAGGAAAAACAAAACTTGTAAAAATTGCAACAAAAATAAGTAATTTATTATTAAAATTAAGAATTGATGTAAGAAGAAAATTATTTAAAGATATACTAGATGAACTGGGAGGAAAATTAAGATTTATTGTTAGCGGAGCATCTGCAATTGATAAAAAAGTTGCAAAAGGCTTTAATGATCTAGGAATTCTTACAATACAAGGATATGGCTTAACAGAATGTTCACCTGTACTATGTGCGGAAAATGAAGAATTTATAAGGTATGGTTCAGTAGGAAAACCTATGCTAAATGTAGATATGAAAATTATAAATCCCAATGAAAAAGGAATAGGAGAGATAGCGGCCAAAGGACCTAATGTTATGCTAGGTTATTACGAAATGGAAGAGGAAACAAAAAAAGTTTTAAAAGATGAATGGTTTTATACTGGAGATTTAGGATATATAGACAAGGATGGATACATATTTATAACGGGAAGGGAAAAAAATGTAATTGTATTAAAGAATGGAAAAAATATTTATCCGGAAGAAATAGAACAAATAATTAGTAATTTACCTTATGTGGAAGAGAACATGGTATTTGGAAAAGAGCATAATGATGATTTGTTGTTATCAGTAAAAATAGTATACAATAAAGATTATGTGATGGAAAAATACGGAGATATAGGAAAAGAAGAATTACATAAAATAATTTGGAATGATATAAAGGCTATTAATAAAACATTTCCAAAATACAAATATATTAAGAATTTAATTATTACAGATGAACCTATGATAAAAACAACAACAGCAAAAATAAAAAGATATGAAGAGATAAAAAAAATAGAAAAATAATTGTCTATTTATAGACCCAAAAGTACTTGTTACTTTTGGGTCACTTAAGATTTGATAAAAATGACTATAGAAAAGATGTGTTTAATATTTTAATTTTAAATATAATATGATATAATATTTGTGTTTATAATTAATGAAGAAAAAAAGGAACCAATATATGAAAGAAAAAAATAGTAAAATAAAAATTTTAAAATTAATTATTTATGGATTTGTGCTTGGTATATGCTTATATTATATAGTTCATTTATTTCCTATTATGAAAAATATAACTACACCAGAAGGACGAGCAGTATTTAAAGAAAAAATAATAAATGACGGAGTAAAAGGTGTTTTTTTATTATTTGGATTAGAATGTGCTCAAGTATTTTTAGTAATTCTTCCTGGAGAACCTTTAGAAATTTTAGCTGGTATGTGTTATGGTGGTATTTGGGGTACAATATTTATATTGCTTTCTGTTTTTATTACTACGAGTGTAATTTTTATATTAGTAAGAAAATTGGGAAAAAAATTAGTTTACGAATTTTTTGAAAGGGAGAAAGTAGATAAAATAGAAAAAAGCAAAATTTTCAATAACCCTAAACAAATAGAACTTATTTTATTTATATTATTTTTTATACCAGGTACACCAAAAGATTTATTGGTATATATAGGAGGTCTTCTTCCAATTAAACCTATAAGGTTTATACTTATTTCTACTTTTGCAAGATTTCCATCTGTTATATCTTCAACACTAGCAGGAAGTAATATTGTGCAAGGAAATTGGAAAAATGTAGGATGGATTTATCTGTTAGTTTTTGGGTTAATAATTGGTGTATTTATTATTATTAATATATTTGATCGAAATAAAAAAACCAGAAATGCTTTGAAAGAAATACAATAATAAGTCATAGGAGTGTATTATGGAAAAAGAAAAAAGGGGAATAAAAATTCAAAATATAATGATATATTATTTCATATGCAGTGTTATAGGTTGGATAATGGAAATGGTATATGGGTATATGGTATTTGGAAAATTTGTTGATAGAGGATTTTTATATGGACCAATGTGTCCTATTTATGGTTATGGTTCAATTACTATGGTTTTAATAGGAGAAAAAATTAGAAAAAAGAATATTAATATTATTGGTACATTTTTTATAATAACAATAATTTTTACTTTATTAGAATATATAGCATCTTTAATTTTGGAATCAATATTCAATTTAAGGTGGTGGGATTATACAAATGAATTTTTAAATTTAAACGGAAGAGTTTGTTTAATGTTTTCTCTTATGTTTGGTATAATGGGAGTTTTTTTTATAGAATGCATATATGAACCAAGCAAAAGGTTAATAGAAAAAATTAGAGAGAAAATATCTGTTAAGATAATTTGGGTAATTTTAGGAGTTGCTACTATTATATGCTTAACAGATACAGTATTATCTGTTGTAAAATATGTTAAATTGTAGTAACTATTCAAATAATAATTAAAAACTGTATATAACATCATTTAAATAAATTAAAAAAAGCAATAATCATGAAAGGAAATAACAAAAAATGAAAAATTGGTTGGGAATATTAATATCGTATGTAGCTATATTTTTTGTAATAGTAATGGCAAAGTTATTTGAGAAAAAAGGAAGTGAAGCAAGCAGAAAGTTTATACATATAGCATTAGGTAATTGGTGGTTCATTGCAATGTATTTTTTTGATAATGTTTGGTATGCAACATTTGTACCAGCTACATTTGTTATAATTAATTATTTATCATATAAAAAAGACCTTATTAAAGTTATGGAAAGAGAAGAAAATATAAAAGATGGTTTAGGCACAGTTTATTACGCATTATCATTGTTAATAATAACAATTATAACATTTGGTATAATAAAAAAGCCTATATTAGGATTAGTACCAATATTAATAATGGCCTATGGAGATGGATTTGCTGCAGTTATTGGAAAGTTAGTTAAAAGCACTAAATATAAGGTGTTTGATTCTCAAAAATCTATTGCCGGTTCTGCTACAATGTTTATAATTTCCTTAATTATTTTGGCGATATATTTAATATATATAAATAGTCCATTATGGTACATTAAATCTCTAATTACAGCATTGTTATTAACATTTGTAGAAGCTATTTCTATAAGAGGAACAGATAATATAACAGTTCCAATAGTATGTTTATTAATATTATTATTTTGTTTTATATAACATTAAAAAGGAGAATGAAATGGGAATTACATTTAAAAGAACAATAAATTATTATGAAACAGATAAAATGGGAGTTGTACACCATTCTAATTATATTCGTTTTTTAGAAGAGGCAAGATGTTATTGGTTAGAAGAGCTACAAATGCCATTTAAATCTTTTGAAGAACAAGGAATAACTATTCCTGTACTTGAAGTTAATATTAAATATAAATATCATGTTACATTTGGAGATACTATATTAATTCATACATATATGAAAGAATATTCTGGTGTAAGAATGACAGTAGGATATAATGTTACAGACGAAAAAACAGGAAAAACAGTTTTAATTGGAGAAACAAAGCACTGCTTTACAAACAAAGAATTAAAACCTTTGAACTTAAAAAAAGTAAATATGGACTTTAGTAATAAATTTGAAAGCACACTTGAATAGATATAAATTTTAATAATGGAGAATAAAATTGAAAAAAATTATTTATGTTATAGGAATATTATTACTAGCTGCAGTAATTATATTAAACATGTTATTTACATCATACCTTAATAATGAAGAACATATTACTATTCGTTTAAATAGTATTTTATATGTAGCCTGTCTTATACTTGTGGGAGTTTTAATCTTTTTTATTACAAAAAAGCTAAATAATTATTTATATAGCGAAAAAAATATTAAATATAAAAAAGAAATTAGAATGTGGCTATTTATTGTAGCATTTGTTTTGTATGTATTTTTTAATATTATATGGATTATTTTTATTAATCCTAAAATACAAGCAGATTCAATACATGTATGTAATTTGGCTCAAGCAATGGAAACAAACGATTTAAGTATTTTGTTAAAAGAAACATATTTATTTAATCTTCCGTTAAGCCAATATGCGCAAATATATCCACAACAAATAACTTTAGCTTTTATACTTAGTATTTTTCTAAAAATAACAAATGTTAATGTTTTAGAATTTTTAAGAATTTACAACGTTATTAGTAATGCTATAATTTTTATTGCATTGTATAAAATAAACACTCAATTATCAAAAAGATATAGGACTAATAAAGTTTTACTTTTTACTTTAATAATAACTTTTATATCTATACCAATGCTAGCTACATTTATTTATGGCGATATTCCAAGTTTAGCTTGTTGTTTATTTTCGGTATATTTTATGATGAGGTATACAGAAACAAAAAAAATAAAACATTTTATAATAGCATCAATTCTTGCTATGATAGCCTATATGACTAGAATGAATAGTTTGATTTTTATATTAGCAACAATTATTTATTTACTATTAAGTCTATTAAGCGAATTTAAAAATTATACATGGAAGAAAAATTTATTGAAGAGTGTAATTATAATAGCATATATATTAATTTCATTAGCTCCAGCATCAATAGTAAAAAATTATTATATTAATAAATATAATTTAAATAAAGATAAAGCATGTCCTACCATAAGTTATATACTTATGGCAATGGAAGAAGGACCAAGGGCAAATGGATGGTATAACAATAAAATATCGCATCCGGCTATAAAAGATCCTCAAGGAATAAAATCAGAATATTCTAAAAGAATAAAAAATAAATTAATATATTTTGTAAAAAAACCTGGATATATGTTAAAATTTTATACAAAAAAGATTGCATCTATGTGGACTGAAAATACTTATTCTGCCGTAAGAAACAATGAAACAAAAGAACATTCATTAGAAGGCTTAATTGTTCCATTAACCTTCTATCAAAAAATGCTATTATTATTAATGAGTATATGTAGCTTAGTTGTTTTAATACAAAAAAGAAAAAGTATTTCATTGGATGTAATATACTTAATTACCATATTTATAGGAGGTTTCCTATTTCATATATTATGGGAAGCAAAGTCAAGATATATCATTCCATATATTGTAGTTTTAATACCAATTGCGTCCATAGAACTTGAAAAATGGAAAATTAGAAAATGGAATAGTTCTCTTTTTCACAAAAATAAAATTAAATAAATAGAAGAAATAGAAGAAATAGTATATTTTTATGCTATTTCTTTTTTTATAATAGATGAATACTATTATAATTGCTTTATGCTTTTGAAATTTTATCACTTTGTTTGAAAACCTAAATTAGCAAGGTGAAATGTGATATAGAAGTATTCCTTGAAAGTAAAATTTACAGCATGAAATTTACTAAATGTACAAACAAGTGTTTACATATTAATGCGAAGATGATATAATATAGAAAGTATAAAAAGTGAAGGTGGAAAGAAATATGGGCATATATTGTTGTATAGATTTAAAAAGTTTTTATGCATCTGTTGAATGTAAAGAGAGGGGATTAGACCCATTGAAAACAAATTTGGTTGTAGCAGATAAATTAAGAACTGAAAAAACAATTTGCCTAGCAGTTAGTCCATCATTAAAAGCTTATGGAATTCCTGGTAGAGCACGATTATTTGAAGTAATACAAAAAGTAAAAGAAATAAATTATAAAAGAAAATTAAAAGCAAAAAATCATGAATTTATTGGTTCATCATATGACGATATAGAGCTAAAAAATAATTCAAACTTACAATTAGATTATATTGTAGCACCACCTAGAATGTCAAAATATATGAAGTATAGCACATTTATATATAGTATTTATTTAAAATATGTTTCAAAAGAAGACATATATCCATATTCAATTGATGAAGTTTTTATTGATATTACCAATTATCTAAAAACTTATAATGCAACACCTAGACAAATGGTAACTATAATGATACATGATGTTTTTAATACAACTGGAATTACTGCAACAGCAGGAATAGGAACAAATATGTATTTGGCAAAAATTGCAATGGACATAGGCGCAAAACATGTTAAAGCTGATAAAAATGGAGTTAGAATAGCAGAATTAAATGAGATTACATATCGAAAATTATTATGGAGCCATAGACCATTAACAGATTTTTGGAGAGTAGGAAAAGGATATTCTAAAAAACTAGAAGAGCATAATATGTTTACAATGGGAGACATAGCAAGGTGTTCAATTCAAAACGAAGAATTACTTTATAAATTATTTGGGATTAATGCAGAGTTATTAATAGACCATAGTTGGGGATATGAACCTTGTACTATGAAAGATGTAAAAAAATTTAAGCCTTCTACTAATAGTTTAAGCTCAGGACAAGTATTACATTGCCCATATAATTATGAACAAACAAAATTAATTGTAAAAGAAATGACAGATTTATTAGTTCTAGAATTAGTAGATAAACATTTAGTTACTAATCAACTTGTATTAACAATAGGGTATGACATTGAAAATTTAACAAATTCATCTATTAGAAATTTATATAATGGAGAAATAACAACGGATAGATATGGAAGAAATATACCTAAACATTCTCATGGAACAATTAATTTAAAAAATAGTACTTCATCTACCAAAGTTATTATGGAGGCAATAGAAGAACTTTACGAAAAAATTATTAACAGAAAATTATTAGTTAGAAGGATTAATGTTGTAGCCAATAATGTAATAAGTGAAAACGAAATTGATGAAAACATACAAAATGAACAAATTAGTTTGTTTGTAGATTATAAAAAAAAGGAACAAGAACAAAAAAATGAATATTTAAAAAGAAAGAAAGAAAATAACTTGCAACATGCTATAATAGATATAAAAAAAAGATATGGAAAAAATGCAATTTTAAAAGGGATGAATCTTGAAGAAGACGGTACCACAATTGAAAGAAATGCACAAATTGGAGGACACAAAGAATAGAAAGGAAAGCGTAATAAATGGAAAATTATGATGATATAATAAATTTACCTCACCATGTATCAAAAAAACATCCAAGACTTAGTATGGAGCAAAGGGCAGCTCAATTTGCTCCTTTTGCTGCTCTAACAGGATATGAAGATAATATAAAAGAAATAATAAAAATAACTGAAAGTAAAATGGAACATCGGAGAAGAATAATTAAAAGTAAACTAAATATAATGAAAAATGGTTTAAAATTAATTGAATATTTTCTCAAACCATTTTTTTATATTTACTAATAATTCATCTAAAGAATAAATACTTTCATTTCTAAAATATTTTAGTATTTCTGTTAATATACCATTTATAAGAAATGAAATATTAAGTTCAAGATATTTATCTATATATTCATCTTTCAAAGCATCATAAATTTTTTGAATAGCAATATTTTTTAATTTTTCTAAAAATATAAGCGATTCGTTAGCAGACAATAGTAATTTATATGTTTGTTCATTATCTTTTAAACATTGTATAATATTTTCAAAATAATTTATTATATCTTGCTTTGAATATAGTTTTAAATCTTCACTGCATAAAAGTTCAATTGTTTGCATTTGGTAATCTTTTGCTACTTCGTATATATTATCATAGTGGGTATAAAATGTACTTCTTGTTAGCTGGGCTCTTTTAACTAATTCTGTAACTGTTATTTTATTTAACTGCTTTTTTTCATTAATTAACTCCGCAAATGTTTTTTTTATTAAGTTCCTTGTTTTAATAGAAGATGAATTTAAACACTGTACTTTCATAATTTATACATTCCTTTCTTTATATAGCATAAATCAATATTAAAAAATAGAGATGTAAATTGTTTTTCAAAGTTGCAATATTTCTAAAAAAGTAATATTTATAATATTATAGCATAGTTTTACAAAAAGAAAAATACAGTTTTGTTAAAAATGTCTAAATTTAGACATTTTTAATATATTTATACTTCCTTTTAAAAAATAATGAGAGTATAATATAGTGCAGACAAAAAAAGAAAGGAATGATTAGCTTTGAGAAAAATTACAGATTTCATAATAAACAAAAGACATTTTATTTTAATTCTATTTATTATTCTTACAATAATTTCAGCTATAATTTCAACAAAAGTAAAAATTAATTATGATATAGCTGAATATTTACCAAGTAATTCAGAAACAAGAATTGGTATGGATATTATGGAAGAAGAATTTTCGGGAACAGAAACAAGTACCTTAAATTTAATGTTTGAAAATTTAAAAAATGAAGAAAAATCTCAAATAAAAGATTACTTAGAAACAATAGATAAAGTAGAAAAGGTAGATTATGAAAATAATGAGGATTATAATAAGGAAAACTATACATTATATGTTATTACAGTAGATGACAAATCAGATTCACAAACTGCAACCAATGTATATAATAATATAGTAGAAAAATATAAAGATTATACTATTTATACAAGTGGAGATGTATCAGAAACTAATAAATCAGTATTACCATTGTGGATTATTGTACTTGCTGTTGCATGTGCATTAGTTATTTTACTTATAATGTGTGAATCTTATGTAGAGCCATTTTTATTTTTAATATCAATATTAATTGCTATAGTTTTAAATAAGGGAACAAACATTATATTTGAAAATGTATCACATATTACAAATTCAATATCAGCAATATTACAAATGGCATTATCAATGGATTATTCAATAATGTTAATGAATAGATATGCACAAGAAAAGAAAACAGAAAAAGATAAAGTGAAGGCAATGAAAAATGCTCTATATAAAGCATTTCAAGCTATATCAAGTAGTTCTATTACAACAATAGTTGGTCTTTTAGCATTAGTATTTATGAGTTTTAAAATTGGAAAAGATTTAGGATTTGTTTTAGCAAAAGGTGTATTATTTAGTTTAGTTTGTATTTTCTTTGTACTTCCATCATTAATATTAATGTTTGATAAGTGGATAGAAAAAACAAAAAAGAAAAGTCCAAATATTAAATTAAATAAATTAGGAAAATTTAGCTATAAGATTAGATTTATAGCAGTTCCATTATTTCTTATAGTATTTGTTGTTAGCTTTTTACTAAAAGGAAATTTAGGAATTGATTACACAGAGTCTCAATCAGATGAAGTATCTGATGTATTTATTGAAAATAATCAAATGGCAATTATATATAAAAATGAGGATGAAGAAAAGATTTCTAAATATTTAGAAAGAATAGAAGATGAAGAAAAAATAGATGAAGTATTAGCTTATGGAAATACAATTAATGAAAAATTAACTTATGATAAGTTAAATGATAAATTAAATGATTTAGGTTCAAATGTTAATATAGAGGATTACTTACTTAAAATATTATATTATGACTATTATAATCCAGAAAATAATAATAAACTTACTTTTGAGGAGTTTATAAAATTTATTGAAAATGAAGCATATAAGAATCAAAAAATAAGTCAGCATATAGATAATAAAACTAAAGATGATATTACACGATTAAAAAAATTTGTTACAGTATCTTCTATGAATCAAAAAAGAACATCAAGTGATATAGCAAAAATATTAGAGATTGACAAAAGTAAAGTAGATGATATCCTTACATATAAGCTTTCTAAAAATAATAACGTACAGCTTACTATGAATGAATTTATTAATTTTATGAATGAAGATGTTTTAACTAATAAAAAATATGCAGTTAAAATTGATAGTAAAAGTAAAAGCAAATTAAATACTTTAGCTCAATACACAAATAAGCAAATAATTCAAAAGGAAATGAAAAGTAATGAAATGGCTGAATTGTTTGATATAGACGTTAATTTAATGAATGATTTATATAAATATTACGTTCTATCAAGTGAAATTGATGAAAAAATGACAATATCTGAATTTTCAAATTTCGTAATGAATAATGTAGTAAACAATAATAGTTATTCTAATAGCTTTGATGAAACAACAATTAGTAATATAAGGTTATTAAGTACATTTAGTAATATAGATATTATAACTAAACAAATGAGTAGTAAAGAATTATCTAATTTATTAGGAATAGAAGAAGAAAAAATTAATCAAATTTTATTCTTAAAATATGGCTTAATTGGTAACAACACAGAAGATGTAAGTAAATGGACAGCAACGCCTAATGAACTTGTAAAACTAATATTAGATAATAGTGAATTAGAAAATATAAAAAATAATATTAATGAAACTACAATGAAACAACTAAATCTATTATATACTATCATGACAAATAGTATAAATAATACAGCTTTTACTTATAAAGAACTTTCTCAAATTATAGGTATAGATAGTAGTAGTTTACAAAGTATATATACTTTGTATATTTCAAGCAAAAATAATGTAAATCTTACACCACAACAATTTGTAAATTTTGTACTTGAACATAAAAATGATAGTATACTTGCAAATAATATACAAAGTAGTACTATTAAAGATTTAAATTTAGTACAATCAGTTATGAATGGCGTTGTAAACAATAAAAAATACAATAGTAATGAGTTATCATCATTATTAGGAATAGATAAAGAAAATCTAAATTTAATTTATGGTTTATATAATTTTAAATATATAAATAAAAATCCAAGTGTATCTTTAAAAGAATTTGTGAATTTCTTATTAAAAGATGTAGCAAATAATAAAGAATATTCAAATAGTTTAGAAGGAGAGAAAATATCAAAGTTAAATACAGTAAATAGTATTATGAATGCTACTATAAATAATACAAAATATACTTCAGATGAAATCTTTGCTATTATTAGTAACTTAAGTGATGATGTAGAAAAAAATACAGTAAAAATGCTTTATACCTACTATGGAAGTGATAAGCAATATAATAATAATTGGAAAATAACTGTAGAAGAATTTGTTAACTTTTTAAATGAAAAAATTTTACAAGATAAACGTTACACAGACTTTATAGAAGATGAGATGAGAAAAGATATAGTAGAAGCGAAAAGAACATTAGAAGATGCAAGGGATTTATTAATAGGAGATAAATATTCAAGAATTGTATTAAATACAACATTTAATGCAGAATCATCAGAAACTTTTGAATTTATTCAAAAGTTAGATGATATGTTAGGAGAAGAATTAGAAAACTTTTATATAATAGGGGATTCTCCAATGGCTTATGATATGAGCCATACGTTTGATAGTGAATTGAATTTAATAACTATTATAACAATGGTAGCAATATTTATTGTAGTAGCCATTACATTTAAGTCTGCAATTATACCTAGTATATTAGTGCTAACAATACAAACCGCAGTTTACTTAACGATGGGAATATTATCAATTGTAGGAGAGAATGTTTATTTTATAGCAATACTTATTGTTCAAAGTATACTAATGGGAGCAACAATAGATTATGCAATTTTGTATACATCATATTATCTTGAACACAGAAAAGTTAAAGGAATAAAAGAATCAATCATAGACTCATATAATAAATCAATTCACACAATATTAACATCAAGTTCAATACTAATTATAGTAACTTTAATTATTGCAAACTTTGCATCAGCAATTGCAGCAAAAATTTGTAAAACAATATCTGAAGGTACTTTATGTTCTACAATTTTAATTTTAATATTATTACCAGCAGTTCTTGCATGTTGCGATAAAATTATAGTTAAAAATAAAAAATAGATATATAATTTAAGAAATTATTAACACTTGACAAAAAAAAGAAAATAATGTATTATAATAAAAAAATTAAGAGGTATTAAAAATGAACAAGAAAAATATTTTAAATAAAGTGCATCATCATTTTTATACTTGTGTCTAAAATAAAATAGGCACAAGTCAATTTGATGTGCCTATATAATAATAGTAATATATAAAATATGTAGGTAAATAATATAAATTAATATATTGTTTACCTTTTTTTTTAGGAGGAAGAAATGGAATTATATAAATTTGCTATACCAGAAGAAAGCAGTGGTGTAATAATTGATAATGTAAATAAACTAAGAAAATTCGAAGAAAGATTAAGAAAGATATTTTATGAAAAAAACTATTTAGAAACATTAATGCCAACCTTTGAATATGTTGAATTATATAAAAGCGTATATAAAAATTTAGATGAAAGTACATTATTTAAATATATTGATAAAGAAGGAAAAGATGTTGCATTAAGATGGGATTTTACAGTACCATTAGCAAGATATTATATTGCTCAAAAAAAAGATGAAATAGCAAGATATTGTTATTTTGGAAAAGTATATAGAAAAGAAAAAGAACATAAAGGAAAGAGTAGTGAAATATATCAAATTGGTACGGAGTTAATTGGAAAAAAAGCTATTGAAGGAGATGTTGAATGTATATCTCTATTACAAAAATCATTACCAATATTTGAGTTAAGAGATTTAAAAATAGAATTAGGATCTGCAAGATTTTATAATAGACTATGTCAATTAATTGGGAATGAAAAAAAAGAAGAATTTTCTAATTTATTAATTCAAAAAAATATAAGTGGATTAAAAAAATTTAGTGAAAAATATAATATGGAAGAAAATTTAAAACATTTTATAACATCATTACCTAGATTAAATGGAAATATAGATGTATTAAATGAAACAATAGAAAAATTAGGGGATGAGGAATTACGAAATAGCTTGATAGAACTAAAAGAATTATATGAAACTATGAATATGAAAGAACAAGATTTATTTGATTTAGCATGTGTACCTAATATGGAATATTATACAGGAATAATATTTAAGGTTTATAGTAAATATGTTGAAGAACCTATAATAAGTGGAGGAAGATATGATAAATTATATGAGAATTTTGGAAAGGATGTTCCAGCAATAGGTATGGCATATTATATGAACAATATCTTGAAAGCAATTGCGAAGGTAGGTGAAGAAAATGCTAAAAATAGCATTAACTAAAGGAAGAATTGAAAGAAAAATGACAGAAACATTAAAAAAAATAGGATATAACATTGATCCATTGATAAACAAGGATAGGGAATTACAAATAAATATAGAAGATAAAATGGAAATAATATTCGCAAAATCAAATGATGTTGTTACTTTTGTTGAACATGGAATTGTTGATATAGGAATCGTGGGAAGTGACACTTTACTCGAAAATCCATTTAAAGATTATTATGAGTTATTAGATTTAGAAATAGGTAAATGTTCATTTGCTGTGTGTAGTTATCCAAATTTTAAAAATGTTAAATTTAATAGAAGAAAAAGAATTGCAACAAAATATCCTAATATTGCTAAAAAATATTTTGAAAGTAAAGATGAAGATGTGGAAATTATAAAATTAGAAGGTTCAGTAGAATTAGGGCCTGTTGTCGGATTAACTGATGCAATTGTTGACATAGTTGAGACTGGAGCAACATTGAAAGCAAATGGATTAGAGGTAATAGACACAATTATTGAAGTAAGTACAAGATTAATATGTAATAAAACAAAATTTAAATATAAAAAGGAAGAAATTTTAAATTTAATTGATTTAATAGAAAAATATAAAATTACTCGTATAAAAGGCTAAATCCATTGAAATAGTTGACTTTTAATACAGAAAATATTTCATGTAGTAATATAATTTTAGGTATAGATATTTTTTTATACCTACCTCTATTAAGAAAGGAGAGAAACAACATGGAACCAAAGCATTGTAACAAATTGTTTAGTGTTGAGTATTCAATTTATGTACCAGCAGGAAATGATACTGCTTTTGTATATGGATTGAATTATACTTCACAGCAAAAGAAACTTATCAACGATGCAATTATGGCAAAACATTCCAATGTTGAACAAGTTGGATTTATTGATCCTACCGGAAAGCCTGAATTGCAGATGGCAGGTGGAGAGTTTTGCGGAAATGCAACAAGAAGTGCAGCAGCAATTTATTTAAATGGTAAAGAAGGCAGTTTGAAAATGACTGTCAATGTTAAAGATAACATTAATGCTGGTGTTGATAAAAACGGAAAAGCATGGTGTGAAATTCCACTTTACCATGGGACAGATGTTATTACTGAAAGAGAACCAGGAATTTTCATTGTTAAAATGAATGGAATGGTTACGGTTGTTATTCAAGAAAATATAGCTAAAAAATACCTTAAAAATAAGGAAAATTTAAAAGCTATGGGTATGAATTTTATTCATCAATATAATCTTGATTACAGCGAAGCAGTCGGCGTTATGTTCTGTGAACGAGAAAAAGGCTTATTAAAAATTAATCCAATTGTTTGGGTTAAATCAATTGATACGCTTTTTTATGAAACAGCATGTGGATCTGGGACAACGGCGGTTTGTATGGTTGAGGCTTTTTTGAATCAGAAAAGTCAGGAAATTGATGTTTTACAACCTTCTGGAATGGTGATAACAGCTAAAATAGTCTATTCAGAAGGAGAAATATCAAAAGCAACAATATTAGGCAATGTTGAAACTGATGGGAATAGGTACTCTGTAGAAATCTTATCAAAGGAGGAAAACTACATGGTGAAACGGAGAATTGGAGCAATAACTCCAGATAAAATTCAAGACTTTATTAATTTATATAAAGTCTTCAGAAATCCACCTTACTATGAAGCATGGACAGATCAAATGATTCGTGATGAATACTATGATTTGTTGGGAGATGGACATGTATGTGGATACTATTTGGATGGTGTTTGTGTAGGTCTTATCACATTTAGACCCATGAGACTTAAAGATTTACATCCTATCCATTATGAGCATCCGGAGAAAGTTGCTTATCTTGCAGATATAACTGTCTTGCAGGAGTATAGAGGAAAAGGAATTGGAACTTGTTTAATGCGGTATGCATTTGAAGTTCTCAGGCGAGAAGGCTTTGAAAGGGTTTATATGAAAACTTTAGAAGTCGGTAAATCAATGTCATATGGCATTGCGATTAAGTCGGGTTTCAAACTCCTCGAAGGTGTAACTAGTGTTGACAAAATGGAACGACTCATAAAGGAAAGGAACGAGGAAGATATTAAGATTTACCTTGACAAAGAGCTTTAAATTTGAATGATTTCATCAAAAGGGAGGCAAAAGTTTTATGCCTCCCTAAACAAAAAAATAAGAAAGAAGGTTTGAATATTTTGAAAATGATATTAGATT
>CANQAB010000023.1 GCA_947589445.1 uncultured Clostridia bacterium
TCTATGTAAAAATTTTATTCCCTAAATTGGTAAAATTTATTTTCCCTTTTTTGGTAATTTTGGTATTGACTTTTATATTTACCGACTGATCAGAAATCAGTCCAATCAAAAAGGCATTCCAGTCGGAAAGTAAAAATTCTCTTTCCTCGTTTTTAAGCATATTGTCACTTAATATACTATTGTCTTTAATAACTTCCTTAGCAACCTCTTTGCATTTTGAATTTAATTGTTCATAGTATTTTTCCATTTTTTGTACCTCTACTTTCTAAGTTCTATTGGCCAATTGCTTCCGAGTATTTCTTCTTGTTCTTTGCTAGTCAAAGCCCACATTTTAGTCTTATCGTATTTAGGAACTTTAATATCCCCCCAGTTAACAATTTTTACTGCTTTGTCTGTATAAACTGTATTTAACATATATAACTCTGCCAAAGTGTTTTGGTCAAGTCTATTTAGTTCAGCTTCTAAATTAGTTGAATCTATACACAACCAATATATATCAGATTTAGCAAGTAACGTAAGTCTATCTTTTAAATATCTAGCTCCATTATCTTCAAAACTATGATATAAAAAATAGCTTAAAATGTTCTGAGAAGAAATCGGACACAATCTTTCTTTATATGCTTGTACTCTTGCCCAATCAATATGTTTATAATTCACAAAATTTGCTCCAATATAAACAGTCTGATGTGTTTTCATTTTGTACGGAATCAGCAGATTATTAAAAATATCATTTCTGAATTTTTCATCAGTCATCTTATTCAGCCATTCTTTTACTTCCAAATAATTCATTTCGGCCATTTCTTGTCCATAAATATTTGGAATGAATGTAGCTTTTTTGTTTTTAATTTGACTCCATAAAAAAATTTCTGCCATTATTCCTTCTGACAAAAGAGTATCTGTTTTTCCATATACCCATAATCTATCAGAAAAAATAGTAAGAGTCAAGCAGTCAGTCATCACATTGATTTTCTTTCCACCCAATGTTTCAGTAGAGATATAATATCCTAAAGCCATCTCTGGATTTAATGCAATCATATCATGTTTCAATACTTGGTCACAAATAGCCAACATATGATGCATATCATCTCCATCAAAGGAAGTATAGACTACTTTCCGCAAAGGTTCTTCTCTGAATTCCTGAATGATTCGCTTAGTTGCTGGTGTTAGCATTCCATAAATTTTGTCTTTAAACATTTTAATCACTCCTTATTTTCTGTTCAATTAATTGTTGCAATAAAAGACACGACTTTTCAGTATAATCATTAATTATAACAATATCAAATAAATTTCTATTGCTATAAAAAAATGCCAACTCATCATCGATATCTTTCAATCTCTTGCTTAAATCCATTGCTTCCAATTTTCTTGCTTTCAGCTCACTCTTAGTTCTTTCAATATCATTTGGAAGAACATATATACTTAAAGTATTAGAGAACTCCATTTTAAATTCATACACGTTTTTATAGAATAATTCTGTGATTAAATTAATTCCACAATCACATAACTCAATTTGCGATTTTTTATATGCATACCAGTTTCCAAATACTTCGTTTACTACACAAAGTCTATCAGAATGTTTTTCTTTTTCAAATTCTTCTAATGAATAAAAAAATTTATCAACTCCCTCAGTTTCATTTGTGCGTCTATTCCGTGTCGTTACTGAAATCAAAGACTGAAAGTCAGCATTATTTGCTAAAATGCAGGACTTTAGAAAAGACTTACCAATTCCAGAGATTCCTGATAAAGTTACAATTTTTCCCTGTTGCATAGAATTTGCTCCTTTCATAACTTTAAATATTTTTATAATGTTTTATGGCATTCCTCCTTTTAAAAGTTTTAATTAGTAAAACTTTTGTATAGAATAATCTTACTAATAGCATTATTATACAATATTTTTTCCAAAATTTCAAGTGTTATGTAAATTATAATCATTGACTATTTTACAAAAAATGATATAATATAATAAATTATTGATTGGAGTGATTATAGTGAGATTAATTTTAGCATCAAATTCTAAAACTAGAAAAGATATTTTTGATATGGTTGGTTGGAAATATGAAGTAATAACAAGTATTGTAGAAGAAAATAGCAATAGCATAGATCCAAAACAATATGTAATTGATTTGTCAAAAGATAAGGCAAACTCAGTGGCTTCTCAAATAACAGATAACGCACTAATAATATCAGCTGATTCAATTATATACATGGACAATAAAAAATTTGAAAAACCAAAAAGTAAAGAAGAAGGTTTTGAAAATATAAAAAAAATGAGTGGAAAAGTCAATTATGCAGTAACTGGTGTAACAATTAAAGATTTATATCAAAATAAAGAAATTTCTTTTACAGATATTACCGAAGTTTATTTCAAAAAAGTTTCTGATAAAGATATTTCTTGGTATGTTGAAAATGAAAAATACCTATTAAATAGAGCTGGTTACTCAATCGCAGGAAAAACATCTATTTTTGTCGATAAAATAGTAGGGGATTATTATAATATTTTGGGAATGCCTATTAGCAAATTATATTCTAAATTAAATGAATTAGGTTATTCTATTAATGACTTCGAAATGAAATCATAATTTTTAAAGAAGTGAGCGTGTTAATATTTTTACCTCTTTTTTCTGTGTAGAATAAATATGCGGATTATTAGAATTTTTAAGCAATTTTATTGCATAGAAACTCTTAAATCCGTTTTTTATTTTATATTTTAATTTTTCACTATGTAATATACTTTCTATGCGAATTCTTTACATTATTTTGATTTACCATTGCATATTCCATCGTTGTATCTATTTTTATATGACCTAATAATTTTTGTACTTGCTCAATTGGCATACCTTTATCTATCGCCATTGTAGCCATTGTTCTTCTAAATTTATGTGGATGCACTTTATTTATATTTGCCTCTCTTCCTAAATTTCTGATTACAATTTCAATTCCTGATATTCCTAATAGGTTATATGGTTTTATAAGTGATACAAATAATGCTTCATTGTTATCTGTTCTTGATTCTAAATATTTTTCTATATACATTTTGCTTTTTGCACTAAAATAAACTTCTCTTTCGCTATTGCCTTTTCCTAACACAATACAACTTCTTTCTTGAAAATTCATATCTGATTTATTTAATCTTGTAAGTTCTCCAACTCTCATACCCGTTGATATTAATAGTTCTAATATTGCTAAATCTCTTACATTTGAGCAAGTATCTCTTAATTTTTCTAAATTTTCATCTGTTAATGTTGCTTTTACTTTGTGAATCCTTCTAACTGGACTTTTGACAATATAATCTTCGTTTTCTAACAAAGCAAATAAACTTGATAATGTTCTTCTTATTTTATCAATTATAACCATACCAGCAGTTGAATTGTTTTTATAATTTGATAAATAATTTCTTAATGTTTCTGTTGTAATTTCATTTATTGGAAGATTTACAGTATCTATCATTTTGGTTATATTATCTTTATAATATTTTAATGTTCTAACTGAACAGCCTTCAATTTCTTTTGACGATATGAATTTATTTAATATCTCTTCATTGTTCTTTTGTATTTCTTGTTTTTGGTTTTGTTCTAATACTTCAATGTGATAATTTAAACATATTTCTGTAAGTATCTCTTTTAATTTTATTCTTTGGTTATTGTCTAAAAATCCTCCTGTTGTATCAATTACTTTTTCAACAAACAATTCTCTCATAACAATTACCTCCTTACATTTTTCCTTAATTTACAATATATAGAACTCTACCCATATTATACAATATTAAATTGACATAATAAAAGATGAGCATATTTTATATACCTACCCCAAAGTTTATATTTTTTGTTCAAATTTCAAAATTCAACCTCAACGACAACTTACAATTTGTCTTATTTTTCGCACAAATAATTTTTACATTCATAAAATATATTAGAACACCTATAGAATATTGGAGGATACTTAAGAATGAATTTATATGAATTACCTTTAAATGAAGTTGGTATTGTGAATAAATTAAATTGTGATGGGAATATACGAAGACGTTTATTAGATTTGGGAGTTGTAAAAGGAACAAAAATTATTCCAGTTTTTAAAAGCCCATCTGGAGATCCAATAGCTTATGAAATAAGAAAAACTTTAATTGCTCTTCGCAAAGAAGATAGTAGCTTAATAAATTTAAAGTGAATTGTTGGGACTTATCCCCAAACAATTCACCTTTTTTTGTTTATAACATATAATATTATATCTATTATACGAGGTGATTTTATGGGACTTACGTCTGATTCAACTGGTACAAATTTGCTAAGTGATACTTTAGAAGAAATAAAACGAAGCTGTGATTTTACAGTTGCTTTTGCAGGTAACCCAAATGTAGGAAAAAGCACTATTTTTAATAGTTTAACGGGTATGCACCAACACACCGGTAATTGGCCTGGTAAAACGGTTTCTAATGCAAGTGGTACCTGTAATTATATGAATAAAAACTTTCTTTTTATTGATATTCCAGGTACTTATTCAATTATGTCTAATTCGCAAGAAGAAGAAATTGCAAGAGATTACATTTGCTTTGGGAAGCCTGATGTAACTGTGGTTGTAACTGATGCTACATGTTTAGAAAGAAATCTAAACTTAGTTTTTCAAACAATGGAAATTACCAAAAATATTATAGTATGTGTTAATTTATTAGACGAAGCCAAGAAGAAAAACATTCATATAGATTTAAAGGCATTCGAAAATTATCTTGGAGTTCCGGTTGTCGGGACAACTGCAAGAAACCCAGCTACCTTAAAAGAATTATTGAATTGCATTTATAAAGTTTGCATTGGCAAAAAAAACTGTCATCCAAACCTTATAAAATATGAACCAATTATAGAAGATGCAATTTTATCTCTTCAATCTGAAATATCTAAAGTAAATAATTCTAATTTTGATTACATTAATAGATGGATAGCATTAAAACTATTAGATGGAGATTCTAAAATACTTAATTCTATAGAAAAATCTTTATCTATTAACTTACATACCTTACAAATAAGTTCAAAGCTTGATGAGATTAAAAAGGGACTATTAAAAAATGACATTACTCAAGAAACAATTAAAGATTCCATTGTTTCTAGTATTATGAGAAAATCTGAAGAAATAGCAAAATTTTCTTGTTCATTCAAAAATAAAGACTACAATTTAAGAAATAAAAAGATAGATAGTATTCTAACTTCTAAAAAATATGGAATTCCAATTATGTTATTATTTTTAGGAATTATTTTTTGGATTACAATTATTGGAGCAAATTATCCTTCTAGTCTTCTTTCTAATTTATTTAATATAATACAAAATAAATTATTATATATTTTTGATTTGTTACACATTCCAAAGTTTATTACAGAATTATTGATAAATGGAATGTATAAAACAGTAGCTTGGGTTGTAGCCGTTATGCTACCTCCAATGGCAATCTTTTTTCCACTATTTACTTTATTAGAAGATTTAGGATATTTGCCTAGAATTGCATTTAATTTAGATAATTATTTTAAAAAAGCATGCACTAGTGGAAAACAGGCACTAACCATGTGTATGGGATTTGGTTGTAATGCTGCTGGAGTTGTTGGTTGCAGAATTATTGATTCTCCTAGAGAAAGAATAATTGCTATGCTTACTAATGCATTTGTACCTTGCAATCGGAAGATTTCCTTTACTTATTACCATCGCAACAATATTTATAGGGAGTTACTTTATAGGTGCTACTTCTTCTATTATATCAACTCTATGTGTTTTAGCTGTTGTAATTTTAGGTATATTATTAACATTATTAATATCAAAGATTCTTTCTAAAACTGTTTTAAAAGGTATTCCTTCTTCTTTTATATTAGAGCTTCCACCTTATAGAAAGCCACAAATAGGTAAAGTAATTGTAAGGTCTTTGTTAGATAGAACATTATTTGTACTAGGAAGAGCAGTTTCTGTTGCTGCTCCTGTTGGAATTATTATATGGCTTTTTGCAAATGTAACCATAGGAAATTCTTCTATTCTTTTTTATATTGCTAATTTTTTAGACCCTTTTGCTAAGTTAATGGGATTAGATGGCTATATTTTAACTGCTTTTATACTAGGTATCCCTGCTAATGAAATTGTTTTACCTATTATTTTAATGTCTTACTTATCTACTGGTAGTTTGGTAGATATGGATAATGCTTTTGCTATTGGAGAGGTTCTAAAGCAAAATGGTTGGACGCTTCTTACTGGAATTAATGTAATGCTTTTTACACTTTTACATTTTCCTTGTGGCACTACTTTAATGAGCATAAAAAAAGAAAGTGGAAATACAAAATGGACTTTACTTGCCTTTGCACTTCCAACAGCTTGTGGTATTATTTTGTGTATGATTACAACTGGTGTTTGGAATTTAATTAGCTTTATATATTAAATACACTCAATAAAATATTTATTTTCATTTTCACTCAAATAGTAAGGCATCCTAATAAAAATTTTATATCGCTTAGACTTTATGTATAATTGTGATATAATATTTATATATAATTCGTTAGTACAGCAAATTAAACAATTGTACTAATGTATTTAAATTCTAAAAATACTTTACAAACAAATATCCTTACACAATTAATACATACGTGTAAGGATATTTGTTTATCCAATATATTTCTTTACCTCATTAATAATTTTTTCTTTTGCTTGTTCTAATGGTCCTACCATATTACATCCAGCTGCTTTAAGGTGTCCTCCTCCATTGAATGCAATACATACATCTGAAACATTAACATAGTCATTACTTCTTAAAGATGCTTTAAAATTTCCCTCTCCTATTTCTCGTAAGAAAATTGATACTTCTACTCCTTCTATATCTCTTCCAACTTCTACAAGTCCTTCATGATCTCCAGGCATTGCGCCTACATTTTTTTCATCTTCTAGAGTAATATATGTAAATGTAATTTTATTATTATGTATAAATTCCATTCTTTCCATAATTAACTTTCTTAATTCAAAATTCGCTTTTGTCTTGGTTTGCAATACCCTTTTATATATATCAGATACATTTACACCTTTTGTTAAAAGCCAAGAGGTAAATTCAAATGTTTCGGCAGATACTCCCTCATATTTAAATCCTCCTGTATCAGTAATAATTCCAGTTAATAAACAAGCTCCTATTTCTTTATCTATTTCTACTCCAAGCTTTTCAATAATTAAAATTAAATTTTGTGCACATGCAGGCGAATCTGGATTAACAAAATTATAATCTGCAAACATTTCATTTACTCTATGATGGTCTATTTGAATTTTTACTTTTGAATCTTCGAAATATTTAGCAAACCCATTCATTCTTCTAATTCCAGCCACATCTACTGATATTGCTAAAGAATATGTCTCTTTCTTTCCTTCTTTTTTTATTTCATCTGCACCTGGTAAAAAATTAAACGTATTTGAATATTCAGGAATAATAACATCTACTTGTTTGTTTAACTTTTTTAAAGCTAAATACATTGCTAGAGCAGATCCAACAGCATCACCATCTGGATTTTCATGTGTTAATATTACAATATCTTTTGCTTTTTTTATTTCTTCTTTTATATTATCTATAGTCATATTTTTACCTCTTTATTATTTAAAAATTTGATCTACTTTTTGTTTTCCATATCCTTCATTATGTCTTTTAATATAGAATCTATTTTTGCTCCATATTCCATTGAATCGTCTAATTCAAATATAATTTCTGGAGTAATTCTTAAATTCATTCTCTTCGCTAATAGACTTCTTGTTAAGCCTGAAGATTTTTTTAAAATAGCTAAATCCTCTTTTATACTTTTTGCATTTATTATACTTACATAAACTTTCGCATATTTTAAATCTGGAGTAACTTTTGCTTTAGTTACACTAATTATACCAGATAAATTTGGATCTTTTATATCATTCATAATAATAGAGCTTATTTGTCTCTTTAATTCTTCATCTACTCTATTAAAGCGATTATTATTCTTTTGCATTTTACTTCTCCTTTTTGTTTTGTAGATTAATAAAGATTACATTTTTACATGTAGTGGCGAATAATATTCGCGCATTATATCCAATGCGGGCGATTAATAATCGTCCCTACATATAAAATTCATGTATTTGGTCATAAAAATTACTATTTCTTTATTTCCTCCATAACATAAACTTCCAATGTATCTCCTTCTTTAATATCATTAAAGTTTTCAATTTGAATTCCACATTCATATCCAGATGCAACTTCTTTTACGTCATCCTTAAATCTTTTTAAAGATATTAATTTTCCGTCATGTATTACTACATTATCTCTAATAATTCTTATTCCCGCATTTCTTGATACCTTACCATCTGTTACATAGCATCCTGCAATTGTACCTACATTTGAAACTTTAAATGTTTGTCTAATTTCTGCATTTCCTATTACCTTTTCTTCAAACTCAGGGTCAAGCATTCCTTTCATTGCAGCCTCAACATCTTCTATTGCATGATAAATTACAGAATATTGTTTTATTTCTACTTCTTCTTTTTCTGCAATATCTCTAGCCAAAGGCTCTGGTCTTACATTAAACGCAATAATAATAGCATTAGATACTTTTGCTAAAGTAACGTCTGATTCAGTAACTCCACCAACATTTGCATGTATTACTTTTACCTTTACTTGTTCATTAGATAATTTTTCTAAACTTTGTTTTACCGCTTCAACACTTCCTTGAACATCAGCTTTTACAATAATGTTTAATTCTTTTAATTTTCCTTTTTCTATTTGATTAAATAAATCATTTAATGTTACTTTTGCAGTACTATTAATAGATTTTTCTCTTTCCTGACGTTTTCTTCTTTCTATTAAATGTTTTGCTGTTTTTTCATCTTTTACTTCATAGAAAGTTTCTCCTGCTGTTGGCACCTCTGTTAATCCAATTACTTCAACCGGTGTAGATGGTCCCGCTTTCTTTACTTTTTTTCCTTTATCATTATACATTGCTCTAATTCTACCAATAACAGATCCAACAACAATTGTATCTCCCACATCTAATGTACCTCTTTGTACAAGCATAGTAGCCACTGGTCCTCTTGATTTATCTAATTTTGCTTCTATAATAGCTCCTTTAGCTTGCTTATTAGGATTTGCCTTTAATTCTTTCATATCTGCTACTAATAATACCATCTCTAACAATGTATCTATATTTGTCCCTTGTTTTGCAGATATAGGAACAAATATTGTATCTCCACCCCATTCTTCTGCTATAAGGTCATATTTTGTTAATTCTTCTTTTACTTTTTCAACATTTGCACCTTCTAAGTCTATTTTGTTAACAGCTACAATAATTGGAATATTGGCTGCCTTTGCATGATTAATTGCTTCTATTGTTTGAGGCATAACTCCATCGTTTGCTGCAACAACTAATATTGCAATATCTGTTACTTGGGCTCCTCTTGCTCTCATACTTGTAAAAGCTTCGTGTCCTGGAGTGTCTAAAAATGTAATCTCTCTTCCGTTAATTTCAACTTTATAAGCACCTATATGTTGCGTAATACCTCCTGCTTCACCTTCAATTACATTTGTACTTCTTACTGCATCTAATAATGATGTTTTTCCGTGGTCTACGTGTCCCATAACAACAACTACTGGTGGTCTTGGAAGTAAATCTTCCGCCTTATCTTCGCTTTCATCAAATAAAATATCTTCTTCTGTTATAGTTTCCTTTTTCTTAGCTGTTATTCCAAATTCCTGAGCTATTAAAAACGCCGTATCAAAATCAATATCATTATTAATTGTAGCCATAATACCATATCCTAGTAACTTTTTAATAACATCTCCAGTTGTTTTCTTTATTTCTGCTGCAAAATCTTTTACAGATATTGTTTCTGGAATTGTAATTTCAGTTAACTGAAATATTTTTTGTTTTGTTCTTTCTTCAGAATTCTTTATTGGTTTTCTTTTACTCTTTCTGCCTCTAGCTGTTGTTAAATCATAATAATCTAACATTCCACCATCTTGGTCATTAAACATATTAGATAAGCTTTTTTCCTGTTTTAAGCTTTTTAATTTATCTTCATCAAAGTCACTATCGCTTCTTCTATTTTTAGATTGTTTTTTTGCTTTATTATCTTCAAATTTGCTATTGTTTTTTTGTTTAGATATCGCTTTACTATAATCTCTAATATTTTCCTTCTCAACAATATCAGATGCCATTATATTTTTTATGTTCTTTTCTATTCCACGATTGTCAAGAGGTTTTTTGTTAAATCCACTGTTGTTATTATTATTTCTGTTTTTAAAATTATTATATTGTCCATTATTTTTTTGATTATTGCGATAATTATTGTTTCCAGAATTATTATTTCTATTAAAAGGTCTATTATTATTATTAAAATTATTGCTTCTATTATTAAAATTAGTTTTATTATTGTTTACTGTTGTATTTTTTTCTTTTATCTCACTGTGAGCAACACTTTTTTCTATATTTTCTTGTTTTATTTTTGTATTTACCATATTTTCTTCTTGTTTTACTTCCTCTTTTATTTCTTCTTTTTTCTTTACTTCTTCTTTTTTGCTATCTTTTAGTCCAAATAATTCACTTACTGTCATAGGCTTTGTTTGTTTATTTCTATAAACTATATTGTAGTCTGTTTTTCTATTTCTTTCTACAAATCCTACCTGAGTATTTCTTTGTTTTTCTTGTTTTATCTTTTCTGCTTCTTCTTCTCTTTTCTTGATTTCATCGTCAGAAATAATAACTTGTCTTCTTATAATAACAGGTCCTTCTTTTTTTGTTTCCTTTAATTCTTCTTTTTTATTATTTTCTTCTACTTTTTCTCCTAATAATTTCTTTTCTATTTGTTTAACTTCCTTTTCTTCTAAAGAACTCATATGGCTCTTTACTTCTATTCCTAATTCCTGTGCTACTGCGATAATTTCCTTACTTGTTTTGCTTATTTTTTTTGCTAATTCATGTACTTTCATTTTACCCAATAACATCACCCCCATTTAATTTTTTTTGAATAGCTCCCGCTAAATTTTTGTCTTTTATACCTATAACTGTCTTATTAATTTTTCCTATCGCTTTACTAAGTTCTTCTTTTTTTCCAAATATATAAAAATCTATATTATTTTTTTCACATTTATTTCTAAAATAATTAATTGTTCTTTCGGATGAATCTTCAGCAACAATTATCAATTTTACTTTTTTCTTAAAAATAGCTTCTTCACAACTTTCTGTTCCAAAAATAACTTTACCTGCTTTAGCAGTTAATCCTAATAAGCCATATATCTTATTTTTGCTCAATTAACACACCTCTTAAATTATTATATATCTCATCAGAAATTTTGGTTTCTAAAACTTTTTCCAATCTTTTATTTTTTTTAACTTTTTCTAAACATTCTATTGTATTACAGATATAGGCTCCTCTTCCTTCCATTTTTCCTGTTTTATCAACAGATATACCTTGTTCTTTACTTTTTACTATTCTTATTAATTCTTTTTTAGGCTTTTTCTGATTACATCCCATACATGTTCTTAAAGGTACTTTTTTCAATTTATTCACTCCCTTTAATTATAGTTTTTATTTCTTAGAAAATTACTTTTCTTGCAAATTATAAATAAAACTAGATAAAATTAATTTTTATTTGTACTTTCTTACTCTTCTACTTCTTCACTTTCTTTATCATTATTTATTGATGCAATCATTTCTCTAAACTGACTTTCTGATTTTATATCTATTTTCCAATTTGTTAATTTTGCTGCTAGTCTTGCATTTTGTCCTGATTTACCAATTGCTAGAGATAATTGGTCATCTGGAACTATTACCTGTGCAAATTTTTCTTCTTCTTTAACATCTACCGCCATTACTTGCGCTGGAAGTAGTGCTGCAGATATAAATATTGATGGGTCACTATTCCATTCAATAACGTCTATTTTTTCCCCATTTAATTCATTAATAATATTTTGAATTCTGATTCCTTTTTGACCAACACATGAACCAACTGGATCTATGTCTGGATTTGTTGAATATACTGCAACCTTGCATCTACTTCCTGGATCTCTTGAAACACTTTTTATTTCTATTAGTCCTTCATATATTTCTGGTATTTCAAATTCAAATAATTTTCTTACAAAATCTCCTGATGCACGTGATACAATTACTTGAGGAGAACCTTTTTGTCCTCTAACTACACTTGAAACATATCCTCTTATTTTATCATTTACTTTATATTTTTCTGTAGGAATTTGCTCTTTTAAAGGTATGATTCCTTCTAATTTTCCTAAATCTAAAACTACTATTCCACCATCTGCTTTTTGAATTATTCCAGAAACAATTTCACCTTTTCTATCATTGAATTCATTATATAATATATCCCTTTCAGCTTCTCTTAATTTTTGTATAATTACCTGTTTTGCTGTTTGTGCTGAAATTCTTCCAAAGTTTTTAGGTACTAATTCTATATCTACTGTCTCCTCTAATTTTGCTTTTTTATTTATTTTTTTTGCTTCTTCTAAAGAAATTTGTAAATTTGGATTTTCTACTTTTTCTACTATTTCTTTAACAGAGTATATATGAGTTGCACCTGTTATTTTATCCATTATTACCTTTACATTTTCTGCTGAATCAAAATTTCTTTTATATGCTGTTACTAATGCTGTTTCTATTGCTTCTATTACATACTCCTTTTTTATGCCTTTTTCCTTTTCTAGTTCTTCCAATGCAATGATTAATTCTTTATTATCTATTGCCTCTTTCATTTTATACCTCCTCTTTTATTTAGGTGATAATAAATAATTTTTAAATTTTTCCAAAATATACATAAGCTTTTACTAATCACCTTTATTTTATTATTTTTACCAATCAAAAATTGTTTTAATAACAGAAATATTTTTTCTTTCTAATATTGTATTTTCTCCTTCACTATCAATTGTAATATAGTCTTGTGTGAATTGTTTTAATATACCCTGTAATACCTTCTTTCTATTTATTGGTTTAAACATTCTTACTTCAACTTTATTCCCTATGTTGTTTTGTAAATGCTTTTCCTTCCTAAGTATTCTTTCAATTCCTGGAGATGATACCTCTAAAAAATATTGTTCTTTAATATAATCTGCTTCATCTAGCACTCCATTAATACTATTTGATACTTTTTCACAATCTTCTAAATTTATTCCTTCTGGTTTATCTATAAAAATTCTTAAAAAGTAATCCTTTCCTTCCTTTATATAAAATACATCATACAGCTCGTATCCTAACTCCTGAATTTTCTTAATTATTAAATTTTCAACTTTTTCTTCTATACTTGCCAAATAATTATGCCTCCTTATACGTATAGAAGAGTGGGATTGGTTCCCACTCTTCTAGTTAAAACTTATGTATAATACATTATATACTGTAAATATTGATTTGTCAAGGATTTTTAGACTTTTTACGTAAATATTTTTATTTAAAATTTTATATAATTGCAAATTTTTGAATATAATTCTTTATTTGATATATATTTATCTATCATTTGATAAAATGATTTTGAGTGTGTTTTATATTTTAAATGACAGAATTGATGTATTAAAATACATTCAATTATTTTTCTATTATATTTAACAATATCTGGATTAACCGTTATTATTCCTGTATTCGTTTTGCAATCTGCCATTCTATCTTCTGTTCTTTTTATAATATAATCTTCTGGCGCTATCCCTAATTGCTTCCTAATTTTTTCCATTACTATTTCAATCTCTCTTTGGGCTACAAAATCGTATAATTTTTCTATTAATTTTACTAATATTTCATTTCGATCTAGTTTTTTATATTTATTAGGCAAACATATTTTTATATCTTGCCCCTCTACAGTTAATGTTGGTTTTTTTAAGTTTTTATAATTAACAATAACTTTGCAGTCTTCCCCTAAAAGTTTAACAATTTCATTTCTAATATATTTTTTTTCTTGTAATAGTTCATATTCTTTCATTTTATTTAATATCCAATTTCTTTTTTCTTCTATGATTCTTTGAATTTGTCCATTTGTATAATACCATGGAGCTTTTACTAATACTTCTCCATTTTGTACTGATAGATAAAATTTATTATTAAAATTTTTATTAACTGTATATGCTATAATATCCTTCATTTTTAGTCCCCCAATTATTTGTACCATATGAACTTTTGTTCGTTTATTATTATACGAACATTTTTTTGTTTTGTCAATAGTTTTTAGTAAAAAAATGTTCGTAAGTTATAAATAATTCTAAACATAGTGCTTTTTATAACAAATACAGGTTTTCACTTCAATAATAAAATACTAATTGATATCCATTGTTGTTTTTTATATAATAAGATTTTAATAAAACTCTAATATTATAAAGAAGCCTTTCGAATTCTCTTCTTTGTAGATAATTCAAAAAGGCTCCTTTTTTTATTTATATTATTTATTTAATCCTTTTAATCCTGGGAAAATAGCTAAATCTCCTAAGTCTGCTTCAATATTTAATAATCTATTATATTTTGAAACTCTATCTGTTCTACATGGTGCTCCTGTTTTTATTTGTCCAGCATTTGTTGCTACAGCAACATCAGCAAGAGTTGTATCTTCTGTTTCTCCTGAACGATGTGATACTACTGCTGTATATCCATTTTTCTTAGCAAGCTCTATTGCATCTAATGTTTCTGTTAATGTTCCAATTTGATTTAATTTTATTAGAATACTATTTGCTACTTTTAAATCTAACCCTTTTTGTAATCTTTTAATATTTGTAACAAATAAATCATCACCTACTAATTGAATTTTATTTCCTAATTTATCAGTTAACTTCTTCCAACCTTCCCAATCTTCTTCTGCTAATCCATCTTCAATTGAAATAATTGGATACTTATTACTTAAATCTACTAAATAGTCTATCATTTCATCTAAAGTTTTTAATTCGTCTGTTTTCCAAAAATAATAGCATCCTTCTTTTCCTATTTTTTTAGCTTCATCATACATTTCTGTACTTGCAACATCTAATGCTAAAACAACATCTGTTCCTGGTTTATATCCTGCTTTTTCTATCGCTTCTACAATTAATTTTAAAGCTTCTTCATCACTTGAAAGATTTGGTGCAAATCCACCTTCATCTCCTACACCTGAAGCTAGTCCTTTTTCTTTTAAAACCTTCTTTAATGTATGATATATTTCTACACCCATTTGCATACATTTTGAGAATGTTTTTGCACCAACTGGCATAATCATAAATTCTTGTATGTTTACTGTATTATCTGCATGCTTTCCACCATTTAATATGTTCATCATAGGAACTGGTAAAACTTTAGCATTTACTCCTCCAATATAGTTATATAATGTCATGCCTAAAGAAGATGCTGCTGCTCTAGCAACTGCAAGTGATACACCTAATGTAGCATTTGCTCCTAATTTTCCTTTATTTTCTGTTCCATCTATTTCTATTAATTTTTTGTCTAATTCTATTTGATTGTATACATTCATCCCAATAATTTCTTTTGCAATAATATTATTTACATTATCTACGGCTTTTGTTACACTTTTTCCTAAATAAGTAGATTTATCATTATCTCTTAATTCAACTGCTTCAAAGCTACCAGTAGAAGCTCCTGATGGAACCATTGCTACACCACTAAAACCTCCTTCTGTTACAACCTCTACTTGAACTGTTGGATTTCCTCTTGAGTCTAATACTTGTAATGCTCTTACATCTTCAATTTCTAAATAATCTTTCATAAATATCCTCCTTTAAATTTATATATAATATTAAAATAATAATAACTATTTTGTATTTATCAAATATTCATTTTTAATATTTGACTCTTTATTTCCTTTTTTTCTTCTGTTAATCTAATATCATCTTCTTTTATGTATTGAATATTACTATTCCTACTTCCTGCTTCTATTGTTTTAAATGGCATTTCATACATTGCTTCTGTATATATCTTAGTTATAGGCTTTTTATATTTTATTAAATCTAAATATCGTTTAATTATTTCTCTGTCTTTTTTATTAAAGCTAGTAATTGGATACTCTAAATATTTATATCTAAATATTAAATGCTTTTCGTAACTATTAAAATTTGGTTCATTTAAACTATTATAATAGTACTCTACATTAAATTTAAAATCTGCTATAGAAATAATAATACTATTCCATTTTTTTTCGTCTAGTTCAATACATAGTTTATGTAATTTTTTTATTTGAGCATATAATTTATCCACTAATTTTAAATACCCGTTTTCATCTATACAGAATTTTATTGGTATCTCATATACATTTATTGGATTTTTTTTTAGCACACCTTTAGGAATATAGTAGAAATATAATTCTCCTGTTTCTAAATATTTTTGGCGCTCCATAATAGAGGCATAAAGAAAAACTTTACTCCATTTTTCAGGAATCATATAAAATAATTGTTTTTGAATTTCTCTATATATTCTCTGAACATTTGGCTCTGTTACCATTTTAATTCACCCTATTTAATAATTACATATAACATTATTTTGTAACTTGATATTTTTTATCTTTCTAGTAAGCTTTCACCTGTCATTTCTTCTGGTTTTTTTAAGCCCATAATATCCAACATTGTTGGTGCTAAATCAGCAAGTTTTCCTTCTTTCAATTTAGCATTCTCCATTCCAATTAAAATCAATGGAACAGGATTAGTAGTATGTGCAGTATGTGGTTCTCCTGTTTTATAATCTATCATTTGTTCTGCATTTCCATG